>JAQVAY010000014.1 GCA_028690575.1 Bacilli bacterium
CCATAAATCGTATAGCTAAATTCAAGACTTATGAAAAGCCGATTCCAGGTTGTTCAAATGTTCTTTGTTATGGGTCCACTCTCTTTGGAGTTTCTCTATTTTTTCCTATTAAAGGGTTATCCATTATCCGATATGGAGTGAAAATTGGTGAAATCAGTGGAGACGTTATCAAATACGATATCCACTACGCTCGATACATAGATACTTTTAATCAAGAAATCAATTTCGATCGTCATCAGAGTTTGGAGTATATCAAAGGCAATTATGTCTCTTTAAATAATTCACGTGGTTTTGTGCTTGTGAAATACAATTCTTTGAATATCGACATTGCAAAAAGCGACGGAAAGATTGTTAAGAATCGCTTGCCTAAATATTTAAGAAAAAATAATATTATTTAATCAATGTGATTAAAGCGATACTTATTAGGGTAACGCTTTGACATGTATTCGTGATCTTTTAAGCGAAGATCAAAAGAGATAGTTCTTTGAATCGAATCTTGAATATTTTTCGCAATATCTTTAGTATTCATATTTTCGTATTGACTAGGTAAGACCGGTGGCAAAAACTTTATGAAAATTGGGAATTTTTTATATTCTGGTTTTGTCTGCAAAACACGAGAAGTGCCAAAAATGGCGGCTGGCAAAATTGGAGTGTTGGTTCGGGTCGCGGCTCGAAATGTTCCGTGATGAAATTCGCCACACAAAGCCATCTGGTCAAAGTTGCGTTTCCCTTCGGGAAAAATTGACCAGTTTCTGGTTTTTTCTTGCAAACAATCGGTGAGAGTCATCATTGTCTTTAGCGATTCTTTTATGTCGTCGCGATTAATAAATAATCCATTAAGAATTTTGACGGCTAGTCCGACAAAAGGCATTTTCTCACTTTCCATCTTCGCCACAAAAGTGATTGGTTTATCTAAAACACAGACAAAAGCCAATGGATCAAAAAATGAAAGGTGATTAGCCACTAAATAGTAAGGCTCATTTGGTATGTTTTCCAAGCCTTCGATATGAAACTCCACATTTAAGCTTTTAGCGACGTTACGGGTTAGTTTTGACAATTTCTTATATCTCAAAGCAAGAGGATAACGATCGGGATGCTTAGAATAACGTTTCATCCACGTAATATAGGCCCAAAGGATTGGAATGCCTTGGAAAAAGATGGCCTTGATGTAATGTAACATAAGAACATTATATTCTTTTTTTCTATTTAGACAATTGTATGGTTTCAGCCAGAATATAAAGCCCGATTTTCTTATCGCTTTCTAAATGTCCTCTAATGACAATAAAAACCCCTTTTTTGGTTGATAATAAGGGATTCTTTTGGTCTCTTGTCCAATACAAAACAGGAATATAGGAAACTAATTCGTCGCAAGGCTGAAAAGCATCTTCAGAACTTGTTTTAACAAGACGAAATTTCTCGTTAATAATCTCGTTTAAATAACCGGTAATCACAACGCTACTAATCATAAAAAAGCTCCCAATTACCGATATTATAGTTGGATAAAACTTAGAAAAGTCGCAATCTTATTTTACGTATAAAATATTAAACGAGATTGGAGGGATTAAGTTATTCTTGGTGAGCACTTCGCTTTCTCCGGCGAGAGTTAAAGAAGCAAAGTATTCATCAGTGTGGAATGTTTGGTTCGCGTTGGTGGGGTTGATAATGATTAATAATTTCTGATATTTTTGAAGTTGTTCTTTCTTATCGGAATAAAAAACCAGTAGTCCATTATCGCAATAAATGGTTTCAAATAGATTTTCGATATCTTTTCCAGTGTTTAATTTGAGATAAGGTAAGGCATTTTTTCTCAGTTCAATCACCATCTTTAAATAGGATACCATATCAAAATTAGTGTCGACTTGTTCCCAATTCATGTTGTTGACATATAAGCGATTGTAAGTGTTATCAAGCCCATATTTGCTCAAGCCAATTTCCTGGCCCATGTGAATGAAGGGAACACCAAAAGATAAGACAGTTAATGCATTTGCGAGTTTAACCCTCTTATATAGTGTGTTTTCATCTTCTTCAAAATTAGAAAATGTCAATTTATCAAAAAGTGTATTGTTGTCGTGGCATTCAACATAGTTGATTGATTGGTGAGCGAAGACAAATTTTGGTTCATAGGAGTGATTAATGACTGAACCATGAAAGATGAAATTAGCGCCAAAACGATAACTAACATCTCCATTGATGAAGCCTTTTTGAGCGATCTCATCATGAAAGGTTGGACCTTTAGCGATATCGCGAAACATCTCATTAAAAAAACCATAATCCGGCAATAAAGCAGCATTATCAGAGCAAGCTTTTTCGCCTTCTGGTAAGTTGGCATCCATATTCCACCCTTCCCCATAGAAAACCAAATCGCTTTTTATTTTCCGACATTCATCAGCAAGAATTCTCATGGTTTCAATGTCGAGTAATCCCATCAGATCAAAACGGAAGCCATCGATATCATAAAGTTCAACGAGGTTCTTAGCGCTTTCAACGATGATTTTGCGGGCCATAGGCTTTTCACTGGCGAAATCATTTCCACAGCCTGAGGCTTGAGATAACATGCCATTTTTCTTTATTCTAAAGAAATACCCGGGAACTATCTTTTCTAAATCGCTCTCAAAGTACTCATAAACATGATTATATACAACATCAACAATGGTGCGAATGTCGCTTTCATGTAATTCTTCGACCATCATCTTGAATTCTTCCATACGAGCGATTGGCTTTTCAGGGGAAGAGGAATAAGATCCTTCAATAGCGAAAAAGCTGATGGGGTCATATCCCCAGTTGTATCCGAGATTAACTTTTAAATCGGGGACTCCTCTAAAATCGAGAATAGGATTCAATTGGACATGGGTGATGCCAAGATATTTGAGATAGTCAAGCCCAGCAGGATGGTTTTTCATCGTTGTACGACCTTGTTCAACAAAACCTAGGTATTTCCCTTTTTGTTCAATATTTGTGTGCTTACCTTCAGTAAAATCGCGGACATTAGTTTCGTATATCACACAATCGAGGAGATTATTTATTTTCGTTTTGGGGTACTTATAAGGTATGTTTTTAATCTTATTAAGATCAACAACCGCAGAATATTGGCTATCTAACGTGGTCGCTCGGGCGTAAGGGTCGCGAGCCTGACGAGTCATACCATTATTTTCGATGAGGTAACAATAATTGACGTTATCAAAATCACCAGGTAATGAAATTTCGTAAACACCTTTTTCTTTTCTGCTCATTGGATAGACATCGAAATGTTGATCATCTCGAATAATTTTCAATATTACTGAAGCCGATAGAGGCGCCCAAACACGGAAAGTAGTATTTTCTGGGGTATAGAAATTGCCAAAAGATATTTCAGGGCAAGAGAATAAAGTCTCTGCTTCAGCAAAATGAATGGCTTGGGAATTATCGATGACTTGAAGTGGGTAGGAAGGAATATAAAGAAAACATCGATGTCCAAAAGGATAGTCTTCGCTCATTTCTAGTTCATAGAAATTGACATTTAGATTTGCGGCATGGCGAATAATTTTGAGGGTTTCTTTTCTCTTATCTCCGATGTATAGATGAAAATCGATGTTATCAGGGATGATATTTTGTGTAAAAATCAATAAGGTAATACGGCGCAATGAAATCAATTTAGCTTTAACAAAATAATTCATGTATTTTCCTCTATCCTAATGAACTGTAATCTTCGCTGGTTGGAATATCATAGTTCCCCCCTGTGGTATCATGCATCAAGACCCGACAGCCTCGGTTGGCTTCAACATCAGTAGAGACAACTCCTTCTTGTTGTAAACGAGTAAAGAAGCGACGAGCGCGATTAAAACCAACTGAACATTCGCCTTGAATACGAGACATCGACATATATTCTTGACCCATTACCCATTCTTTAATGCCTTGATATTTTGCTTCTTCAGCGGGATCTAAAGAAGCCGAAACAGTTCCGTTCATCACCGCAGCTTGACCGGCCTTTGCCGCTTCTTCTTCTAAATTGAGGAATCTCTCGCTATAGTTGGTTGAATAATGTTCTTTAAGATATCCGACGACACGGACAATTTCTTTTCTTTGAATGAAAGCACATTGGAGTCGAACAAGACCAACTCGGCTGACAAGAGGAGATTGAACGAGCATGTCACCCTTACCAAGGAGTTTTTCCGCTCCGCCTTCGCCGAGGATGGTAATGGATTGAGTCACATTCGATGTCGCTAAAGCGACATGAGTGGCAAGATTACTCTTAATTGAACCAGTAATAATGTTAGTAGTTGGGCTTTGAGTGGATATTAAAAGGTGGATGCCACAAGCGCGGGCTTTTTGACCTAAAAGTAAAATAGGCTGAGTTGTCTCTTTATGAGTTGTTACTAGATCACCAAACTCATCGATAACTACAATGATATATGGGAGTTTAGGTTTTTGATTTTCTTCTGCGTATTCGTTATATTCAGGTATTGAAGTGCATCCTCCAGCTTCTTCAAAGAGGATGTATCTCTCATTCATTTCCTCCACCATCTTATTGAGGAATAAGGCTGCTTGACTGGAGTCACTCACAACGGGGCATAATAAATGAGGCATGTCACGATAGCGAACCATTTCTACTCTTTTTGGATCGATAATTGCCATGCGGAGAGCTTCTGGAGAATTGCGCATCACAAGAGTGGTTATTAGAGCGTGAATAAATATCGATTTACCACTTCCTGAGGTACCGGCTACCAGCAAGTGAGGGAATTCATTGAAGTCGGCATAAATGACATCACCAGAGATGTTTTTACCAAAGGCGACCGCAAGAGGGTGTTTCTTTGCATCAGGAAGATTCTCATACACTTCTTTGAAACCAACCGGAGTAATCGTGGCGTTAGGGATTTCTAAGCCAGAATATATTTGTCCTTCAACAACTGGTTCAAATCTAGCGGGGACCCCGCCTAATCTTCTCGATAGATCATCGACAAGGATATTGATAGAACGAGAGGAGACATTGCTCTCATAGCGAATATTGAAGCGAGTAACCGCGGGGCCAATTGTGTAATCTATGACATTGGCTCCGATGTTAAAATCAGCGAGAACTTGATTAATCAATACAGTTCTCTCATCAGCGACCTTCTTATTGACCTCTAAAGCTTCGGTAACTTCTAAGGTATCGAGCAGTTCAGGAGAAGGAGCTATCCATTTAATGGGTTTATTTACCACTGGTTGAGGGGCTGCTTTTTCAACATTTTCTAATTCTGGTCCAAGTTTGTTAACTACTTTTCTTTCTACGAAAGTTGGCTTAATTTTAGCTAATTCAATATCAACAACTGGTTTAGCATCAAAATCAAGTTGTAGTTGTTCAGGTTTGGCTGGTTGCTCATTGATAGAAGGAATAGTAACTGGCTCATTGGAGCTTTTCTCTTCTTTAGGAGCGTTTTGAGGAGGAGTATCGACTAATTCGGGATGAATAAAGCGAGCTTTGACAAATCCTCCATCGCGGGGGAAATTAGCATTTATTGGTGAATTATCAGTAACTATTGGCCCACCAAAAACTGGTCGCATTGTCGTCGGTTGCGGACGTTGGGCTTTCTTTTCAATTGAAAAGTCGTATTGGCCAGCAGTTTTAACTAGTGAAATGCTATTGACAACACCTTGGTAATCTTCTTTGGTAATCATGGTAGCTTTGCTGGCATCAATACTGGCAATATTTTTGGGTTCTTCCACAGCCACCTTTGGAGTTACTGGGGCAGGAACTTGACGTTGCTTTTCAATGAAACGTTTGATGTAAGGAACACAGAAGAGAATCGCCCCGACTCCAACGAGACTAGAAGAGATGATCCAAGCCCATGTCTGATTTAAATATTGAATAATTACTGAGGTCAAATAATTGCCGAGAAGTCCGCCTCCAAAATTGTAAGTGAGGTCAGTTGGATAGGAAATTTGAGAGAACAGATTCAATTCTGAATAATAAAAATAGCCTCTTTTTAAAGTTTCGCCTTCGCCACTTTGCATGTGATTGAACATGTCAAGGAAACGAGCTGCGCTAATACTGGACTTGTCTTGGGTGAAAATTAATGTTGTTAAGACAAGTGATCCCAAAAAGAAGATCAATAGTCCAAATAATGGGAAAGATAAACGTATTTTGAAGCCCTTTTCTCTAAAGAGAAATGAGATGCCAAGAACATAAAGAAAGATGTAGATAACAAAAGAGCTAACACCAAATAAAAAATTAGGTCCAATAGTCAATGCACGGTTAATTTCTCCAACATTGATAATCATTGAGACAGATATCAAACAGCAAAAAACGCCGCCAAAGAATGTTAAATGCCGAGCCGATACAGGTTTCGGATTCTTATTTTTGCTCATACACATATATTATATAAATGTGCCAGCACATTAGTCCACGAGTTTTTAAGAAAAAAAGCACCGAAGTGCTTTATCGATCAGACTTCAATAATTATTGGTAAAATCATTGGTTCCCGCCCATTTTCGCGACGGATGAATCGCTTTGCTCTTTCACGTATAACATTCTCCACTTTGCTTGTTTCAAATTTAGGAGAAGTAGTAAGGGCATTATTGACTTCTTCAACAAAAATGTTTGAAATTGATTTTAATAAGGGCTCAGCTTCTTTAACAAAGACAAATCCTCGCATTTGACAATCCGGTCCAGCAATGATTTTTTTCTCTTTGATACTGATGGTTGCTGCGACAACAACCGCTCCATCAAAGCCCAATTCACGTCTCTCTTCGATAACATCGCTTCCGACTTTGCTGATTCCTGTTCCATCAACTAAAACAGGAGAAATATTGATATTATTAGTTTCATTAGAAACCATATGAGGACGGGTGCCTTCATCAAATATTAACTGCATGCCATTATCTAAGATAAAGACATTACTGTGATTTAAGCCAATGCCCATCGATAAAGCCAATTTGGCGTTGCTCATTAAATTGACGAAACTACCTCTCACTGGGAGATAGAATTTTGGTTTCAACAAGGAGAGAAAAACCTTTAAATCATCTAGGTGAGCGTGCATTGGGAAAAGCACTTTGTGGTTGAGCCAAACGACCTCGCAACCAGTGCGATAAAGACTATCGAGTGAGCGAGTAGCCACCACTTCTTGAGTGGCGGTTGGCAGAGCGGCAGAAATGAAGATATCTTTTGGCCCGATAACAATCCTTTTGTCTTCGTTTGAGCGAGCGGCTAATTTGCCAATATTTTCATAAATTTCACTGCCATGGCCAAGTATTAAGATAACTAGGTCTTGCTCTTTAACACGCAATAAATCTTCTTTATTAACTACCTCAAGCCCGACCATTAAATCGTCATTGTTACTGAGAAAATTCATTACTTTAGCAGTGTATTCGTCGTAAAAATAGACTTTTTTGTGATATTTTTTGCACAAAATGAGAATTCCTCTAATGCGGAAGAGGTTTTGCCAGAAACTAGATATAAATATTCTCTGTTGAGTATCTTTGAAATATTTTTCAATTAAATAAACAATACGATGCTTTGGTGCACAATAACCTGAACGATCCGCTCCTTTACTAGGGGAGAGAAGAATAAGGGTTGGTTTTTCCGATATTTTCCCTAAAGTCGGTATATCGAAAATATAACCAGATTCATTTAAGGAATAATCGACAATAAAGTCACTGGTGTAAACAATGTTTCCTCGATTAGTCTCAAAAGCGACGCCCATTGATTGAGCGACACTATGACAAGTTTGGAAAAAATGAATGACATGATTGGCGATTGTCACACTACTCGAAGGTTCGACGATATGAAAATCAAAGTTGGTTTTGACTTTTAAAATGTTGGCTTGTCCTAACATGCACTTCCTTGTTGTTTCGGTGCAGTACACAGGAGCGGGAGCCCGATTGTAAAAGTATTTTAATCCAGACATGCTTTCATCATGTCCATGAGTAATGATGTAAGCCTTTAGACGATTTCTATTTTGAATGATGTATTCGGCGTTTGGTAAAAGGAAATCGACACCAGGAATAGTTTTATCTGGTAAAGAACTACCGGCTTCAACAACGAATAAATCATTATTTATTTCTATTACGTAACAATCTCGGCCGTTTTCATCGAGTCCGCCGAGAGCACTTATTTTTATATTATCCACGCTTTAAAAAGCCTCCTAAGTAAATTGACTATGTTATGTTTCTAATAATAGTATACATACTTATTATATAAATAAAAGCGAAAATACTTATTTTACAAATAAAAAGACCCTGTTGAGTCAGCTTCAAACAGGATCTTGTTTATTTCATTTATTTCTTGAATCGACGTGGTCCGTTGAAGGAACGATCTGGGCGTGATTGATGCTCAGGTCTTGCTCTTTCGGGACGCTCGACGTAACCTTCTGGTTTTTCGAGAAATTCACGGTGAGAAACTTTGACCTTGCCCTTGTCATCGATTTCAATGACTTGGACCTTGATACGATCGCCAATATTTACGACATCGCTGGCTTTTTCCACAAAGCCCCATCCGAGGCGTGAAACGTGGCATAAGCCATCGACATTGCCGAATAAGTGGACGAATGCGCCGTAATCTTCAACGCGAACAACTTCACCTTCATATTCTTCGCCAACTTTTGCTTCTTTAACAATATCAAGAATCAATTGTTTGGCTTTGTTAATGGTATCGCGATTCATGTGATAAATTGTGACTTGGCCACTATCTTCAATGTCAATCTTTACACCATCACACTTGGCAATAATTTCATTAATAACCTTACCGCCAGTTCCGATAACTTCGCGGATTTTGTCTTCCGCAATTGTGAATGTGTCCATCTTTGGAGCGTATTTGCCGACATCAGAACGAGGAGCGCTAATGGCTTTAGCCATAGCTTCGCGAATAACCGCTCTAGCTTTGTGGGCTTGAGCTAATGCTTCGCGCAAAATTTCCTTGCTGACACCTTTGATTTTGATATCCATTTGCAAAGCGGTGACACCTTTTTCAGTACCAGCAACTTTAAAATCCATATCACCAAAGTGGTCTTCTAAACCTTGAATGTCAGTCAAAATTGAATAGGGATGCTTTCCATCTAATGGGCCAGAGGTAATTAAACCCATAGCAATTCCACTAACCATCGCTTTGAGTGGAACACCGGCTGCCATCAAGGACATACATGAAGCACAAATACTAGCTTGTGAAGAAGAACCGTTTGATTCTAAAACTTCAGCGACAGTACGAATGGTATATGGGAATTCGATTTCAGAAGGAATGACATAGCTTAAAGCTCTTTCACCAAGAGCACCATGGCCGATTTCACGGCGACCCGGACTGCCCATTCTGCCAACTTCACCAACGCTAAAAGGCGGGAAATTGTAATGATGCATCCAATGGCGAGTTTCCTCTTTAGTTAAGTTATCGATGATTTGTTCATCGGACTTAGCGCCTAAGGTTGTAATGGAAAGAACTTGAGTTTGTCCGCGAGTGAACATGGCAGAGCCATGAGCACGTGGAAGTAAATCCACTTGCGCTTCTAAAGGACGAATCTCATCGAGTTTTCTTCCATCAGGGCGAATCTTTTCTTCAGTAATTAAACGGCGAACTTCTTGAGCAACGAGTCCTTCGAGAGTCTCATTGACCATGCCGTAAACTTTTCGGTGAGTTTTCTCATCAGGATACGAACGGGAGTCATAATCCTCGAGAATTTCATCTTCAATTGCTGCAATAGCATCTTGACGTTCTAATTTATCAAAAATGGAAATAGCTTTGACTAAACGATCTTTTGCTCTAGCAGTGACATCAGCCATAATTTGTGGATCGCATTGATATAATTCGATTTCACGTTTGGCAACACCAATTTCACGAATGATTTCTTCTTGCCACTCACAGAGACGTTTGACAGCAGCGTGTCCAAACATTAAAGCTTCTAGCATCTCATCTTCATGGACTTGGTCAGCACCAGCTTCCACCATGTTGATAGCTTCTTTGGTACCGGCAACAGCGATATTAATATCGCTCTTTTCTCTTTCAGCGCAGGTTGGGTTAATGATTAATTTACCATCAACTCGGCCAACATAGACACCAGCGATTGGACCGTCAAAAGGAATATCAGAAACACCGAGAGCTAGGGATGAACCTAACATAGCTGTCATCTCAGGAGTGCAGTCTTGATCGACAGACATTACGGTATTAACTATTTGTACTTCATTGCGGAATCCTTCCGAGAACATCGGGCGGATTGGACGATCGATTAAGCGAGCAGTCAAAGTGGCATGTTCACCAGCGCGGCCTTCTCTTCTTAAAAACGATCCAGGAATTTTTCCGACAGCGTATTGCTTTTCTTCATAACCAACAGTAAGTGGGAAGAAATCTCCCTCTTTTGGGGAGTCGGAACAACAGGCAGTGGAAAGTACGGCTGTTTCGTTTAATCTCACGAGAACAGCGCCGTCGGCTTGTTTGGCTAATTCGCCAGCTTCGACGACAAACTTCTTTCCTTCGAATTCTAATTCGAATACTCTTTTCATCTTTTTACCTCTTTTACATTAAAATGATTTCTATTTGATTTTATCAAAGCAGATAAACACTTTCAAGTGTTTACTATAAAAAGAAAATCGCCAATTGGCGACTTCTTCGTGTTCTTTTTTTACTTACGTAAATTAAGATCAACAATTAACTTGAGATAGGCTTCTCGGTCAGTGCGAATTAAGTAGTCTAATAAACTACGACGTTGTCCAACAAGAATCATCAAGCTACGCTTACCGTGAGCATCCTTTTTGTTTGCTTTCAAGTGAGCGGTTAGAGCAGCAATTTGTTCAGTGAGAATGGCAACTTGGACTTGGACTGAACCAGTGTCCTTTGCATTCTTGCCGTATTTTTTAACAAGCTCTGCTTTTCTTTCCTTGGTTAATGCCATGGGAAATCCTCCTAACTTTCTTCTTAACTTAAACCTGGCTAATCGTTGAGGAATCGATACACTAAGTCTAAGTCGCTGTGAATATAATATATTCCTCTATCGTTTAAGGCAAACACTTTTTTGCTTTTTCCAAATCTTTTTGCAATTGCTTTTTTAATTCGTCGGTCGATTGGAAGCGATATTCAGGTCGGACATATTTAACAAAGTCGACGAATAAATGAAGTCCGTAAAGGTTTCCATCGTAATCAAGAATATGCACCTCAATTATTGGTTCGAGTAGAGGCATGATGGTTGGATGAGTACCAACATTGATCAAACACTTGTGTTTTTCGCCGTGGGGATAAGCATATCCAACATAAACTCCAATTTTGGGGTGAACATAGTAATAGTCAAGGCTTAGATTTGCGGTTGGGAAATTTAGGGCCTGGCCGTTATGTTTGCCTTGAATGACTAATCCAGAAAGTCGATAGTACCTCCCCAATAGAGAAGATGCGTGCTCTATATCACCGGATTGAATAGCTTTTGCGATATCACTAGAAGAAATTTTCATGCCATTTTGAAGTTGAAGAGGGAATATTTCAACAGGGAAGAAGTTTTTCAAATAAGTAGGATTTCCTTCACCTCTTACCCCAAAACGATAATCTTCTCCACAATAAATCTTCACTGGATTAAGAGGGGACAAAATGAGATTAATAAATTCATCTTTGGTGCGCTTTGATGCATCTAGATCAAAGTGCAAAAGAAGGAGATAGTCCACACCTAATTCCTCAAATAAATCAGCCTTATCAGCGGGTGAAGTAATAGCTTCATTGAAAGCAATCTTTCCGAGAACAACAGAAGGCGAATTATCGAAAGTTAAAACTCCCACTTTATAACCTTCTTTTTTTGCAGCATTAATAATGGCTTGATGGCCAAGATGAACACCATCAAAAAATCCTAAGCAAAGAACAATTTTTTCATTGAGTTTAGGTGTATTGGTGAATGAAAATTCAATAAGTTCCATAATTCCTATAATCCTCTTAAAGAAGCGAAAGTGTCTTCATCCTGACGTGTGTAGATTGCCAAAGCTTTTTGGCTTTGATCTAACAATAAAATTTTATCATAACTTTTTGGTAAATTTCCAAAGCTAATTTTCATTCCGTTAATGGCTTTTTTGGTTTCACTATCGTTTAAAATTACAAAAGGGATTAGGTTCTTTAGCATCTCTTCAATGCTGATTATTGACTGATCATTCATTTGGTCAAGTGTGATACTTTTCTCGAGATTGATTTCGCCAATTTTCGTTCTACGCAAATTGTTTAAATAGCCAACTGTTCCGAGTTTTTCAGCAATTGTTTCGCTTAAGGTTCTTAGATAAGTCCCCTTAGAAACTCGGCATTTAAAAACAATGGTATTATCCGAAAATGAAAGCAAATCGCAACTCTTTATTTGTATTTTGCGAGTTTTTCGCTCAATTTCTTGTCCTTTATGGAAGTAAGTGTATAGTTTTCTGCCATTGACATGAACTGCGCTAGCCATAGGTGGAATCTGTTCACTTTCTCCAAGAAGCGAAACAAAAATTTCTTTAATCATCTTGATGGTTACGTTGCCGACTTTGCCACTATCAATAATGTTGCCAGTAACATCTCCAGTATCAGTTTTGTTTCCTAGCTTTAATTCGGCGAGATATTCCTTATCAGCTTCTTCCCATAATTGAATCGTTTTAGTCGCTGAACCAAGGCAAACGATTAATAAGCCGGTAGCGAAAGGATCTAATGTTCCAGAATGGCCAACTTTCTTCTCATGGAAAAAATGTTGAACTTTATTACATACATCACGGCTAGTCCAATCTTTCGGTTTATCGATTAATAAATAGCCATTCATCTTTTAATTTCTTCTTATATAAAATATAATAAGTCGGACATGAAAGCAATTCGAACGATACTTGCCTGTCTTAGACGGGCTGATCAAACTTACAACCTAATTCAACACGGCGATAAAATTGTTATTGGTTTATCCGGTGGTAAGGATAGCATAGTTTTAACCTATGCTTTATCGCTATACAAGAAATTTTCTCATACCGATTTTATCATTCAACCAGTCATATTAGATTTAGGTTTTCCTAGTTTTAATCCCGCTCCATTACAGAAATTTTGTCATTCATTGGGCCTTGAATTAATTGTGGCAGATTCACAAGAGGTCTATCCCATTTTGCTGAAGCAGCAAGGAAAACAAAAACACCTTCCTTGTTCTATCTGTTCACGAATGAAAAAAGCAGCCATCAACAAGGTGGCTCAAGAACTTGGGTTTAATAAAGTCGCGTTCGCGCATCACGCCGATGATGCGATTGAAACATTATTCATGAATGAAATTTATGGCTCAAAGATTGGAACATTTTCTCCTAAAATGCATTTAGAAAGAGCAAATATTACTTTCATACGCCCGCTTATTCTCGCTCGAGAAGAAGAAATTACCGCTTTAGTAAAAGAAGAGAATTTGCCTGTTTCTCCCTCCTCTTGCCCGGCTGATAAACACACAATGCGAGAGGAAATCAAAACTTTGCTGAAAAACATCTACAAACGCTTTCCTACTTCGAGACAAAACTTTTTAAATATGCTTAGTAACTATCCTCAATACGATCTTTGGGGAGACCAAATTGCTTGGCAAATCGATCAAAATGGATTAAATCTTAAACCTGTTGTTTCCGCTCACGATGGACAAGAAATGTATTCAATTAGGCAAGAAGTCTTCGTCAAAGAACAAAATATTCCTTGCGAAGAAGAATTTGTTCCCGAGGAAGAGGCAATTGCCCACTATTTTTTAATTCGCTCGCTTGATACTCCTATAGGAGTGATTCGTTACTTAGAAAAAGATGATGGCTTTTGGATTGGCCGCTTTGCCATTTTAAAAGAGTATCGTCAAAAAGGTTATGGAAGATTGACTTTCCAATATCTCGTTGAACAAATTCAAGCTCGCCATACTCCTTGTACCATACATATTCACGCTCAGTTATATTTGAAAGAGTTTTACGAATCTTGTGGATTTATCACTCAAGGGGAGCCCTTTGATGAAGTAAACATTCCACATATCAAAATGATTAAGTCTTGTTAAAAAAAGATGCATAAGCATCTTTATTTTTTTGATTTTTCGAGTAATTCGGAAATCTTTTCTTCTCTTTGAAATCCTTCATCTAAGACAAATATAAGTGAAGGGATTCGACGTGTGTCCATTTTCTTAGCTAAAGAAGAACGAATGAAGCCTTTGGAGTGTTCCAAGGTTTCCATACCTTCCTTGACCTCTTCTGGTTTAATGAAAGAGACGTATACTTTGGCATAAGAAATATCTTTGCTCACTTTAACTTCTGGAATCGTGACAAAGCCTAATTTGGGATTATGTAATTCAAATTGAATGATGTCTGCGATATTCTTGCGAATAACAGCAGCAATTCTTTCAGTTTTGTTGGCCATAACTATTTCTCAACCACCATCTCATATCCTTCGATAATATCGCTTTCTTTTACGTCATTATAATTTTCGATTAAAATACCACATTCAAAACCAGATTTTACTTCTTTAGCGTTATCCTTTTCTCTTTGTAGAGAAGAGATTTTTCCTTCGTAGACGACAATCCCATCACGAATAATGCGAATCTTGGAATTGGCATGAATTGACCCATCAATAACCATACAACCAGCGATATTACCAATCTTGCTCACTTTGAAAAGTCGCCTAATCTCAGCTTGTCCAGTAATCTTTTCGACCATGGTTGGGGCTAACATACCTTTCATCGCAGCTTGAATTTCTTCAATGAGGGCATAGATAATTCGGTGTAAGCGAATTTCAACTTTTTCTTCTTCTGCTTTGGCTCGAGTAATCGCACTGGGGCGAACATTAAAACCATAGATAATGGCTTTCGAAGCGCTAGCTAAGAGAACATCGCTTTCAGTAATCGCTCCACTTGTCGCTCTCACGATATTAATTTTGACTTGATCATTAGATAATTTATCTAATGAAGACTTAACAGCTTCAGCACTACCAGTGGAGTCAGCTTTAATAATAATATTAAGAGTTTGAACTTCGCCTTCGTGAATACGATTGAATAAGTCATCTAAAGAAGCACCACCACTTAAATTGCGATCACGAGCTTCTTTAATTCTTTTACGTTTTAAGGCAATCTCTCGAGCTTCGCTTTCTTGACTAAAAGCCATGAAACGATCACCGGCTAATGGCACTTCACTTAATCCGATAACGGAAACAGGAGTGCTAGGAGCGGCTTCTAATAAAGTCTTACGGAATTCATTAGTCATACGACGAACTTTGCCATATGAAGTTCCTGCGACAAGGAAATCGCTTTCTCTTAAAGTGCCGTTTTGCACTAATAAAGTAGCCTTTGGACCCTCGTTCTTGTCTAATTTGGCTTCCAGAACAGTTCCCATCGCAAAGCGATCAGGATTGGCTTTTAATTCTTTCATTTCCGAAACGAGGATGATAGCTTCCATCAATCCATCGATATTAGTTTTCTTCTTAGCTGAGATTTCAACAGCGATGACATCGCCACCAAATTCTTCCAAAAGAACATTCTGGGCCATTAATTCATTTTTGACGCGCATGGGGTCAGCGCCGGCCTTATCCATCTTGTTAATTGCAACAATAATGGGAACTCCCGCGGCTTTAGCGTGGTCAATAGCTTCAATTGTCTGAGGCATGACACCGTCATCAGCAGCGACAACTAAAACGACAATATCAGTGACACTAGCTCCACGAGAACGCATCGCGGTGAAAGCTTCGTGCCCAGGAGTGTCGATAAAGGTAATTTTTTGACCTCTAACTTCTTTTTGATAGGCGCCTATCTCTTGTGAGATACCGCCCACTTCAGCATCGACCAATCGACTGTTGCGAATGGCATCGATCAAGGTTGTTTTGCCATGGTCAACGTGTCCCATAATCGTTACGACAGCGGCGCGTGGCTTTAATTTGCTCGCATCATCGATAATTTCCACATCTTCAAAATTCTCGGCTGCCACAATGATTTTCTTTTGAAAATCAAAACCAAATTGTAAGCAAACTAAACCAATTAGTTCATCATCGAGGATGGTGTTAATGGTAATCATCTTTCCCTGAAGGAAGAGAAACTTAATAATTTCTGAGACAGGTACATCGATAGTTTTGGCTAGCTCCGCAGCGCTAATGGCACCAGTGTAGATAAAAACACCACCATTAACTTTTGTTTTCACTTTGTTTGTTTGCACTTTTGTGGAAACATTCACTTCTCGAGCCGGACGAGTGTCCTTTCGATAAAATGCCTTCTTTTTTGCCATATTAACACCTTCTTTCTTTCTTTTTTATTACTAAGAATTATATTCTTAGATATTCCGAAAAACCGGAATTGATTGATGAGTTAATTAAATGTTTTCCTCATCGTAATACTTGTCGTATTCATCGTAGTCAACATCTTCTTCATGAGCGGAGTCGGAAGACTTCTCTTCTTCTTCCATGGCTCGAAGTTCTTCTTCGGTATAAATGGACATATGTTGGCTAGGATCGACGGTAATGACAGGTTTGTCATTATCTTCTTCATCTTCTTTTTTTGCTGATTTTCGCCAATTCTTGCGAGCAAAAGTAGCTTTTTTCTCTTCGGTTTCAAGGGCTCTCTCCAAGTCAGAGAGGGTGGTTGTTGTTTTAACAACTTTCACTTCTTCTACTTCGACTTTTTCTTGTGGAGCAGGAGCTAAAGGAACATCAACTTCTGCTTTCACTTCTTCTTTAACTTTAGCTGGCTCTTCAGCTTTCTTTTCAACGACGATTTCGTCTTTCTCGCTCTCTAATTCGAGGGCTTCATTGAGATCGTTGTCTTCCTCTTCATCTTTATAAACGCGAGATTGAGGAGCGACATATCCTTGAGGAAGTCCAGGGAGGACATCTTCACTAGCAGAAATGCTTTGTGCTTGAGCAGCTTTTGCTTCCGCAATGCGAATCTTTTGTTGCTCAATTTCTTGAGCTTGTAATTCTTCAAACGATTGATAAACTAAGCCATTCGCAACAGCATCAGTTTCCGTTTTAATATCGATGTTATAACCAGTTAAACGTACAGCGAGGCGGACATTGACGCCTTTACGACCGATCGCTAAAGATAAGGAGTCGTCTTTAACAATGGCGGTGGCAGTCTTGGCTTCTACATCATAGATAACACCAGCTACATGAGCCGGTTTTAATGATTCCATGATGAAGAGACCAGAATTTTCGCTAAAAGCGATAATGTCAATCTTTTCTTTATTGGTTCCATTGCCTAATTGAGAAACAATCTTTTGAATACGTGAACCATTTTGTCCAATACATGCTCCAGCTGGATCAACTTCAGGGTTGAGACTAACAACGGCGACTTTACTGCGTTCACCCGCTTCGCGAGAAATACCTTTAATGACAATCGTGCCATCATAGATTTCGCGAATCTCTTCGCTGAACAAACAACGGAGGAATCCTTCATTACTACGAGAGACAACAATGTGAGCGCCCTTAATATCGGTAGCAACATCGCTGACAAATAATCTAATTTGATCACCGACGGCGAAACGTTCATCCCCAATCATTTGTTTTCTTGGTAAATAGACGCTGGTTCTTCCGATGTTGATTGAAGCACCGCGTTCATCAATTTTCTCAATGCGACCAGTAATCATTGTATTTATTTTGTCTTTAAAAGCTTCGAATAAGACATCTTTTTCCGCTTCGGCAAACTTCTGACGTAGGATGGATTTGATGCTCATGGCGGTAGCTTTCCTTAACTCTTCTAAAGAAGCAGGGACATAAAATAAACTTTCTTTGATGAAACCTTTTCCTTCTTTAGCAAGAGCTTTCGCTTCTTTTTCTTCAATTTCTAAAAAATCATCTTCAACTTCTTTGACGATGTTCTTCATGTGATACATTTCGATCGTTCCAGCTTCAGGATCAATGTTCACTTCGACAAGTGCATCATCGCCTCCTAATTCTTTGCGATACCCTTTGATCATCGCATCAATTAATGAACTAACGATAATCTCTTTGCTAATCCCGCGACTGACTTCAATTTGATTGAGAGCCTCTCGGAATTCTGCTGCGTTGATAGCCATAATTTCTTTCTCCTTATGAAAATTTAACTGCTAATCGTATATTTGATATATTTGCTTTTGCAATATCAATCAATAATGTTCTGGTCTTCACTCGATACGATAAAGTGATATTTTCTTCATCAAGTTTAACCAGAGTACCCTCGTAGATATTTTCTCCCTTAATGGGTTGGGATAAATGAACATGAACAAAACAATTAAGATAAGCATCAAGTTTATCTTTTTTGAGAGGTTTTTCCGCCCCAAGGGAAGAAATATCTAAGGTATAAGGGTTATCAATTGGATTGATGGAATCAAGATATTCATTCAAATGATTGGTCACTTCCACTATGGTATTCATATCGATTGGTTGATCGCGATCAATGATGATTGACAGATGTCCACCTTCGCGAGAAAAGGATAAGGAAAACTCCACTAACTCGAAACCGAGTTCTTGGCACTTTTCACTTAGTTTTGTTTTCAATTCTTGCGTATCCATAGATCCCCTTAAAAACAAAGAGTGGCCTGTCAAGGTCACTCTTGTGCAGAGTTTTGCGCGATTAAGCGCATTACTACTATAGCATTATATTTTATAATGTCTACTTATTTTTGCAAAAAACAGGTGGTGTAATTAACGGATTGCCTCCATTAATTGATGTAAGGTTGGAAATAATCATTGAGGCCGTTTGAGGAATGTAAGAATTATTAACGATGGAAATAAGATTATTCTCCGTAAGTTCTTTTCCCTCGCTCAGTATGATTTTGTATGATTCTTCATCAATAGAGGCAGAATAGCTAAAAACAATTTCTAGATCAAACACAGATTGAGGATCAAGAGCGACCTTTCTTTTGACTAAGAACGAAAGACTTTGCCCATCGATTGACACATTTTCTATAGCATCAATTATTAAAACTTTGATAGTTTTTGTAATAAAATCTTTTCTTTCAAAAGTCACTTTTTCAAGAGCTATTTTTTGATTACGCAGATTAATTTTATTAGTTGTCATAGCATGCACCTCCTTTCATATTGTTGGTAGGAAGTTGATAACTATAAATTTGGCATGATGATTTGTAACCATATTGATAAAAATACATTTGAGTGTTTTTAATTTCTAAGGATTCTGAGATTATATCGAATCTATCTTTGACATTTTGCTCAAAAGCCTTTAAGGATTGGCAAGACAAATAATAGCGAAGAGCGTCTATAATTAGAGTATTTAGGCTCATTCCATCTTTTTCTGCAAATTCGGCAAAATCTCTATGAAGACTTTTTGGCAACCTTATTGTCATTTTCCCGCTATAATTTTCAAGCGAGTTGGTTTTTGAAGGAACAGGTAAGGAAATCGAATTTTTCTCACAATATTTAATATAGGCATCTAGATTATAATAGGCATCTTCTATAGCTTCTTTTGGAGTATCGCCTACTCCGATAACTTCTCCGAAATCATTAAAAGCGACTTCGTATTCAATGTCATCATTTCCATAATCAACAATTTTCAAAGAAAATGGATATGTGTGACTTTTTTTCATAAAATGTTTTTCTTCCT
>JAQVAY010000067.1 GCA_028690575.1 Bacilli bacterium
TGGAGATTTGCATGAATCGTGTAGGTTCCCGGTTCAAATCCACTTGTCAGCCAGTAGTATTCCCATTTATCCATAGCTATACTATATGTTGTAGTTGTAAATGTTGCTACATCGCCATCGACAGCCGTTGTCCCATTAATAAGATTGCCACCATTTGCTGGTAAACCCGGACCTGTAATGTAAAGATAAATGGGGACTGCTTTTTCTGCACCCCTTACTTTCCCCTCAAGTTTAATCGAGTCACCTGTGGCAAATTTACCCGCTTTAACTGAATCCGAGGGAGGAGTGAATATAAGATTTATTGTGGATGCTGTAACCTGGAACGAAGTGTTTGTTGTTCCTTCGTTGCCTGTAGCTGAGATGGCGTAATTTCCGGTCGTTGCATTTTCAGGTACTGAAATTTTAACCGTTACGGTCCCATTCCAGTCAGGAATGACCTGTACCTGATGATCATTCACTATTATGATCTGGTTTCCCGCAGGGGATGAAAAAAATGGAGTATTAGAACCGATCTTAGGGAGTGACAGAGTATACAGGGTATAGGGAATCCCTGTCAGTGTCACGTTTCCGGTTGATCCCCGGACAATTTTATCATTTGAACAGGAGAGTGAAAAGTTATTTGGTGTTGTTGTGTATGAATAAGTGAGTGTTGTGGTGAGCCCATTCAAATTTATGGTAAAAGTAATTTCCATCCCTGTGGATCCAGTAGATGGCAGAAGTGATGTCTGATCTATATGTTTAAATGCATAATTGGAATTTGTTTTATCTGTTGGGTCAGCGACGCCTATCAATGACACAATATTTCCAGCTGAATTGATAATAGTAGTTGTTGTAACACCGGTATTGATATTTTTGAGCGTAAACTCATTCCACAAGCTCCCGGCAACAAGTTGATTTTTAAGGGTTCCAACATCTCCATCTTTAATATAAAAGATAACATCCAATGCCTTGGGAATCAAGGAAGGGTGCGTTTCTGTTGTTGTAGCATTGAATGGTTTAACGGCGATTACTCCAGGATTCAGGGTGGATACAAGACATCGGGCATTTCCGTATTTGCCGGATGTGGAATTATAAGGAACATATACACCTGTTATTGCTGAGGTCGATATACTCCCAATCATATTTTGCAGAGAAATCATGTATCCGCCATCAAGTCTTTCAAGGGTATCAACTTTATATAGTGTGCTGTTTTCTACCCAGGAAAAGGCTGAAAAGTTCAGATTACTTTCACCGAGGTATATGCTGTCACTTTCAGATATCCCTGCATTTTCTCCTTCGGTTGTAGTATATCGTGCAGAAACTACTCCGGTAAAAAGACCGAAAATTACCAGTAATACGATTATAAATGTCCCTATTTTTATGTGATTCATAATTTTTCCCGATCTGTTGTGCTGCTCTGACACGCACAGATACAAATATTTATTTAATACTATTTAACTTGTATAACTTTGGATCTATTATGATCATTATATATTATAATCAAATGTGATAATCACATATACCTGGCAAGTGTATGTGTCATATTTGTTAATATTTTTAATTATAATTGCCGTTTTTCGAGCAATTTATATATGTTAACTTCCAATACCATCAAAGACAAATTATTTTTATTTAAAACTAAAAATTTTTATTTGTTGCTGGTGAATTTATGATTACAAAAAACATGAGTCGATTGATACCTCACTCTTCATCTCATGATTATGGAGTATCTCCGGTTGTCGGCGTTATGCTGATGCTCGTTGTTACCATCATCATTGCAGCACTCGTTAGCAGTTTTGCCAGCGGGCTTGCATCAACGAATGAGCCTGCGCCAACTGTGTCGCTGGGTGTGTCGTTATACAACGGTATTCTGGAGAAAAAAGCAGTTATTGAAAATCTTGCCGGGGATTCACTCCCGACACATGATCTTCAGATCGTAATGTCCTACACTGTTCCTGAACGGTATCTTGGTGTTGATCTTCCTGATGGAGGAAAAGTCATCACTCATACCATAGATGGGGGGCTTGATCCTGTTGCTGAAAACAATTTAATCACAGATATAGGCAGTTATCCGTTTACCCCTCAGGTAACAAACAACAATGACACTGTTACAAACAGAACAGTAAATGGGTTGTTTGGAACAGCTATTCTTGTACCTGGAAGTAGATTGTATTTTAACATAGACTATTTCCTTGGTTTCAATACAACCTTGGGAAGAACGGCGTATGGGTTTGATTCTGGTTCTTCACTCGTACATGTATCTATATTTCACACTCCGAGTGGAAAGTTAATTTATGACAAGGATGTGAGGGTCGAATGATGCCAATGAAAAAAGAAAGTGCAGTTTCACCCGTCATAGGGGTAATGCTGATGCTTGTAGTGACTATTCTTATTTCTGCAGTTGTGGCTGGATTTGCGAGTAATCTGGCTTCAGAAACAGATGCATCTCCTATTGCTCAAATTCAGTATGTTGGTGTAATAGAAGGTAATATTCCTAGTGATACGGGATATCTGGGAGAAGTTGGTCTTGTATTTGAACATAAGGGTGGCAAACAAATATCATTGTTTGATCTTCAACTCGATTTAAAGGAAGATATCCGCACAGGGGGTAATGAAACAACAATTGCTTACACTGATATTCCGTCAGACACCTGCAAAAATCATCTGGCTCCCGGAGAATCCCGACTTTCATCGGATATTTCATATCGTATGAAAAAAATTGGAGTAAATGCTAATCCTGCCAGTCAGGGGAATGTCCTAATCAATCCCGGTGACAGATTTATTGTGTATGCTGATCGAATCATTTCCACGTTGAATTCATACGACTCGGTCTATTTTATTGCAGAAAGAGGCGGAGCTGTGGCGTATTCAGAAGGAGAATTTCAACTTGGACCAAAAACTCTCTTTACTCTTACTGATATTAAATCCGGTTCGGTGATTTCATCCGGTGATCTTACTGGGCAGATACTTGACTATGGAATTTGGTAAAACAAGGTGATCAAAAATGAATAATCATAAAAAAACAACTTATCCAAGAAAAAATGATGGTGTATCACCTGTGATTGGTGTTATGCTGATGCTTGTGGTGACAATTATTATTGCCGCATTCGTATCGATGTTTGCGGGAGATATCTTTGCCGATACTGAGGCATCTCCATCAGCAGTATTGAATGTAAAAATTGTGTCCGGAGCAGGATCCGCTGATGATCAATATGTGATGCTTCTGGAAAATATGGGTGGTGATAGTATTCCCTCATCTGATATAAAAATCATGACATATTACACATCCACAGGGACCGAACGTAAGGTTATCAAGGGAGAAGCTACTGCTCAGACAATGACTAAATTACGAGTAACAACCGATAGTGGAGATGTTAATATTGTTGTTCCAATTCTCGCAAACATAGCTGCTGGGTCTATCGGTGAAACAATGATCAATTTTGGTAAATATGAGTTTGCATCTGGAACGGTCATGACCACATATAATTCTGCAGGTACAACAAAAGTACTCGGATTTAATGTAACAGATACAGATAATTATGGCTTTAAAAAGGGATCCAAAGTTACCATCACAGTAATTCATACACCAAGTCAGTCTGTATTGTACAATAAAGAGGTGATCGTAGAATGACTTTGAAGATGTATAAACAAATCAATGATGCAGTATCTCCCGTGATTGGAGTTATGTTGATGCTGGTACTTACTATAATTCTTGCTGCAATGGTTGCGGCATTTAGTGGGGGAATTATGGGTGAACAAAACGTTGCCCCGCAGGTAGCATTGGACGTATCATACACAGCAAGTATAATTGACACTGACAAAACAAATGATCAACCAGACTACAGAACCGGATATACACCGAACAATGGACTGACTTTTCGACTTATTGGTGGGGAAGCTATTTCATTGAAAGATATCACATTACAGTTGAAAAACGATGATTCAACGATTACATTTGACTCTAATGTGTATAGAAATGATGAATATAATGTGATAAATACAAATTCTCTGAATATTCTTACAGGTTCGAACGGTATTAATGAAACGTACTTTGCTGTTCCAACAGGACAGGATTTTGTAATTAC
>JAQVAY010000068.1 GCA_028690575.1 Bacilli bacterium
TTATCACGAACAAGGGTGAGCGTGTTCAGCACATCATCGAAAACCATCACGAGCCGATTGTTGATCGTGAAATATGGAACGAGGTGCAGCTTTTCCTCTACAACTCTGAGAGCTGGAATCGGGCACTCACTACTTACCCTTTCACGGGACGGCTGCATTGCCCCTGCGGAGCGAACTACCAGCGGTCATGCGGTCAGAGCAGGTTTAAGTGGCAATGCGGCAAAAGCAAGCGCAGCCGACTGTTGTGTACTGCCGAGGGGGTTTTCGAGGATGAGCTGTTAATCACCCTGCGGCAGACGTTTCAAGAGAAGTTCAGTACAAGCGGCGCTGGAAGCACTGATGGTCAGCTCGACATCAAGAAACTCTTGATAGGCCTCAAAACGGTACAGGATTTCGACAATGTGGAAAGCCAGCGGCTGGTGCTGAAGCGCAGGATAGCGGCGGCAACCGGCGAGGAGAAAGAGAAGCTGGCTGGATTGCTCGATGGTCAAGAGCATCTGTGGACTCTGCTGGAAGCTGACAGGCAGTACCGAGCGAACGCTATCGACTGGTTGAAAGGCATGGAGGACAGGAGAGCAACAAGCCAGATGTTATTGACTGCCCTCGATGCTGCACTCCTGAGAGCATGGTTCGTCGAGGGGACAATCGATGGCGACAAGCTCACAGCCCTCTGGCTGGATGGGAGCGTAACGGAATCCACGATAACACGAACAGGAAAACGGAAGCCCACCCATTACCCCAGGAATACATCGAAAGGAGAATTCTAACCATGATGAACACAACCATCACCTCCGCGCCTACAGCCACACCATACCGTCCGTCGCGCCCAGTGAGGCGCATCGAGCCGACACAGCCCTTCCAGTCAACTGGAACACCGACCATCCGAACGATAGCGGCGACACCCGTGACCTCGAAAAAGCGTGTCGCTGGCTACGCTCGTGTGTCCACCGAGCTTGAATCGCAGGAGGGCAGCTACGAGCTTCAATGCCAGCATTACACCGACTACATCAACGAACACGAGGACTGGACGCTGGTCAAGGTCTATGCCGACGAGGGTAAAACCGGCACCTCAACCCGCAGGAGAACGGAATTCCGTCAGATGATAGCCGATGCCGAAGAGGGTAAGATCGACTTAATAATAACAAAGTCGATATCCAGATTTGCGAGAAACACCGTGGACTGCCTCGAAACGGTGCGAAAGCTGAAAAGTCTGCCGAAGCCTGTGGGCGTGTATTTCGAGAAGGAAAATATCGACAGCTTGGATGGGAAAAGTGAGTTGATTCTCACAATCCTCAGTTCTTTGGCTCAGGACGAAAGCAGGAGCATTTCTGAAAACATCAAATGGTCGTTCCAGAAGCTCTACGAGCAGGGCTACGTTAACTGTCCCACCTGCAGGCTTCTCGGTTACGACACGGTCATCAATCATACCACCGGCGAGAAGAAGATTGTCATCGAGCCGGTAGGCGCGAGTGTGGTCAAAATGATCTACGATGAATTCTTGTCGGGCAAAGGCTACAGCGAGATCGCGCATCACATGGAGAAGCTCGGAGCGATTACGGGGTCTGGCGCGAAACGCTGGAGCGCGATGACCATCGTGCGCATTTTGGAGAACGAAAAGTACACAGGCGATGTCATTACCCAAAAGGGATTTACCCGTGACTTCCTCACGCACGAAAGGCTCAAGAACGACGGACAGCTTCCAAAGTACATCGCCGAAGGGCATCACGAGGCGATCATTGACCGCGACACTTGGTTAGCCGTACAGGAAAAGCTCCACGACAAAAGCACTCCTGCCGTCGGCAAAAAGGCTCCCATTGACCCCAACACCGTGAAGCGCACCCACCACAGCGACCGCACGGTCTTCTCCAGCAACCTGTTCTGCGGAGCTTGCGGAGAAACCCTTTTCAGACGCACGACGGCACTCAACAAGCGGAACGAGGGCAAGACGCGCCATTTCATCTGGAAGTGCCGTAACTCCGAGGGCAGAGGGCATGAGGATTGCAACGCGAAGTCGATACCCGAATTGGTACTCCAGCAGACCTTCATGGAGATGCTTGCCGGAATGAGCGCCAGACCGAGGGAGGAGCTTATTACCGAGTTCAAGCTGGCGAACGGTGTGACCACCACCGAGCCGAAAAACGCAGAAGAGCTTCGGCTGGAGCTGGATAGCATTACGGCTCAGGTAGAGTCGATGGCTGCCGACCCTGAACTCTACGCCGACATGCTGGAGGATCTACAAAACAGGAAACAGGAGATAGAAGCGACCCTCTCCGCTCCCGACTGGGCGGTTGTAAGCCCTCTGAAGAAAGCCGCCTTCGACTGGTTTCTCGAACAGCTGGATGGCATCAGCCCTTACGATTCCAGCAAGACCACGATTCCGTTCCGCGCCGACATTTTTGAACGCTGCGTGGAGCACGGCAAGGTGAACGAAATCCGGCAGGACGGTCTTCTGGTGGACATCGCAATCCGCTACACCTTCATCTTCGGTCTGGAAGCCACAGCTTACGGCAACAGGCGTCCGCTGAGAACCGCGCTCGACATCGAGAAGACAATTGAGACGGAGGGTGAGATGGTTGCGGCGGAGGTCGAGGCTGAGGCTGAGGCTGGCGCGGAGGAGCAGAACGAGCTGGACAAAGCCGTGTGAGAGATAAGCAGCGGCATTAAGCCATTGGAGAGCGTATAAGCCCCTGTAAGCGATTTTGAAGCAAGGAAACGAGTATATGCTCGTTAGGCTGCTGGGAAATCGGCTCACAGGGGCTTTGTTGTGCTTGTGTGAATCAGGTCGTACTCGTTGTGGTGACGTACTTCTGATTTTTGCTTTTGGGCTTATCTGGTAAGGTCATGCTCAATTCGCCACGTTCAATCAACGGCTTTAGATAATTCGCTCGGAAGCGGCTTCGGCTTGTGAAACCACAATGTTCAAGTAGCTCGTCGCAAGTTCGCGGCACAGTGCAGAAAGCTAAAACCTTTCTCTCTGTGGCTTCATTATCATGAGCCCTATCATGAGCCCTATCATGAGCCCTATCATGAGCCCTATCATGAGCCCCGACTTGGGAGGGCTCTTCTTCCTCACTCGCCTTGTTCCGCAGCGTAGCGATCAGCATAAAGGACTCCACCTTGTATTCCGGGTGTGGAAGACCAGCCGACTCCATCACATCATAGAGCCGGTCAATGCCCTCGCCAAACTCACGAACGTAGCCGTACCGTTGCAGGAATTCGGCTATTTTCGGGTTGCGCGAGAAGTGAACATGGCGCATGTTGCTCAAACGAACAATGCCGGGGAGAGAGCCGGGGCTTTCCACGCTCAGCCTGTCGTCGAACATCTTAATCTGAATGTCTGTGCCTTTGATGCTGTAATCACGGTGCGCAATGGCATTCACAATCAGCTCTTTCCATGCGTACTCCGGGTATTCAGCGTGTGTGACAAACTTGGTATCCGGACCCAAGAAGGTATGCTCCTTGATTTGGCCGCGCACAAACTCTTCCGCCTTTTCGGCGATTTGCAGAATGCGGCCTTCAAACATCATGTCCTTTATAACGTTCATCTCCGCGCCGACTTTAGCTACCGTGCCCTCGTAGCGGATAAAGCGAACACGGGCGCGCGGGAAGAAGTGCTTGGCGCTTTTACCAAACAGCAATATGGCAGCTACGCTGACAACCTCTCGACCTTCACGCGTGGAGATGAAGTCGTTGTTCTCTTTCAAGTATTCAATGGGGCTTTTCGTATATCCGATTTTGTCGATGTATTCTTGAACGAAAGGCAAATCTATGTCATCGATGGTCGCATCTGGCACGGGCGTGTCCTCGTAGTATCGCTCGCCCTTTGCATACATCAGCCGCATACGGTCTTCGAAGTTGAGCTTCTTCGATTTGTCGCCCATGCGATAGTAGACCTCGTCGGCTTGATTGGCGTGCATCTGCGTGCTTTGAAAAACCGTGATTATCAAAAGGTGATCTGGCTTTCCGTCAGCGTTGACGCACTCGATTTTCTCGCTTTCCGTTCTGACGGAGGGGTTGCAGTAGTCTATCGGGGTACGCTGCAATTCATTTATGTTCTG
>JAQVAY010000015.1 GCA_028690575.1 Bacilli bacterium
GCTAAGAGTTCCCAAGTTGGATCTGCGGTTGAAAAATTAGAGACCTACAAGTTCGAAGGACAAAATCTCAGGATCTCTTTCAACAGCGACTTTGTTCTATCGGCAATTAGAGCACTCGCTTGTGAAGATGTCACATTTGAATTTGTTGGCGAAATGAAGCCGTTTGTGGTTCGCAACGCTTCTGATGACTCAGTGATTCAAATCGTCACTCCAGTGCGCACTTATTAAACGAATTTAGCCACTTTTTATCATTAGTAAATCAAGGGAATATTTTATTCCCTTTTTCTTACGCGTCGTGTATAATGTACGCATAAGGTTATTTATGGGTGAAAAAACTATTACTTTAAGAGAGGGTGAAGAGTACATTACTCTCCAAATTCTCCTTAAAATCTCTGGCATTATTTCGACCGGCGGAATGGCCAAGCTTTTTTTGACCGAGAACGCTGTTTATGTCAACAACGAAAAAGAAAATCGCCGCGGACGTAAATTATATCCCGGAGACAATATTCAAGTCCAAAACACCTCATTTGTCATCAGAGCGAAATGATTGTCAAACTGCTAACCTTGAAGAACTTTCGCAATCACGATTTCCTTTCTTTTAATTTTGAACCAAATATTAATCTTTTAACTGGTCCAAACGGAGTGGGGAAAACCAATGTGATGGAGGCAATTTACTATCTGTCACTGGCTCGAAGTTTTAAAAACACAGAGAATGAAAATTTGGTTCGAAAAGGTAGTGAAGAGGCGGAAGTTTCGGCGGTTATCTCGGAAGGTAGCAAGCTTCGAAAGATTCGCATACTCATCAACAAAGAAGGAAGAAAGGTTTTCATTAACAACAAACCCGTTTCAAGAATTTCCGACCTTTCCAAATCGATGAACGTCGTTCTGTTTGAACCAAGAGACGTCAATCTCTTTAGTGGTCCACCCAAAGCAAGGAGAAGCTTTATTGACATATCAATATCGAAAAAAAGCGATCCGTATCTTGAATACATTTCACGGTATGAAAAAGTGCTTCGTCAAAGAAATGACATTCTAAAAAGCAATGACATTAACAAAACTCTGCTTGATACCACCACTGAGATGTTAATCAAGCTATCTGGACCCATTATCTCTTATCGGCAAATGTACATTAAGGATATCAACGATATCCTTATAAAAATTACGCGTGCGCTCACAGGTGCGAAAAATAAAGTCGAGATAATCTACAAACCATTTGTCGAGTATGGCCCCGACTTCAACAAAGAAGCACTCAAAGCATTTAAAGGAGCGGAAGGCAATGATGTTCGCCGAAAGGTAACATCTATCGGGATTCATCGCGAAGACTTCATGGTCAACCTAAATGGACGCGATATCGCTGAGTTTGGTTCTCAAGGAGAGAACAGAATTGTTGCCCTCGCCCTAAAACTTAGTCCTTACTTCATTATTGAAGATAAAGATAAACGCCCCGTCGTGGTTCTCGATGATGTGATGTCTGAATTAGATGAACATCATAGTTGTCGATTAATTGCGTTTCTAAAAAAACTTGAGCAAGTGTTTATCACCGCTACTCAACTACAGGTGGATGGCGCAAGCCAATACCAATTAAAATCAAAAAAACAAGGAGGTCTTCTCAATGGAAGATGAAAAAAAAGAGGTAATTAAAGAAGAGGTATCAGCTCCCTCAAACCCTCAACCAGCCCCCGCGCCAACAATCGAGATTTCGCAAATGAACGCTCAGGAAGCGGAACTTGAAAAAGCTGATAAGAAATATACCGCCACTAACATTCAGGTCCTAGAAGGGCTAGAAGCGGTAAGAAAAAGACCAGGTATGTACATTGGCACGACCTCTTCTGCAGGACTACATCACTTAGTCTGGGAAATTGTCGATAACTCAATTGATGAAGCCTTAGCGGGATACTGTACCGAAGTCGATATTTCAATCAATCCAGGAAACACTATCACCGTCGTTGATAACGGACGTGGTATTCCTGTTGATGTTGTAGCAAAGAGTGGTTTGTCTGGCGTTGAAACCGTTTATACCATTCTCCACGCTGGCGGAAAATTCGGCGAAGGGGGCGGATATAAAGTGTCCGGTGGTCTCCATGGTGTTGGTGCTTCCGTTGTTAACGCTCTTTCTGAATGGTGTGAAGTCACCGTTAAAAAAGATGGTGGCGTTTATTACATAAGATTTGAAAAAGGCGGACACGTCGTCCAACATTTACAACAAATCGGAACATGCCCTATTGACGAAACCGGCACCAAAGTTACTTTTAAACCTGACACCACTATTTTTACTGATACAATCGAATTTAGTTATGACACAATTCGTGATCGGATGAGACAAGTCGCATATTTAAACCGAGGCATTCGCATGAATGTTTCTGATTTGCGTGTCACCCCTGCTGTTCAAAACACCTTTTGCTATAAAGGCGGTATCAAAGAATATGTCCTTTTCATCAACAATCACAAAATCAAACTCTTTGATGAAGTTATATATTGCGAAGGAAGCGTCGCGGTCACTTTACCAAGTGGTCACACCGCTCATACTTATGTCGAAGTTGCTATGCAATATGATGATGGTTATGCCTCAAACATCTATTCATTTTGTAATAACGTCCATACTCACGAAGGTGGTATGCACGAAACCGGATTTAGAGATGCTTTGAGAAGAGTCGTCAATAACTATGCTCACGACTATAAATTCCTCAAAGAGGGAGAGGATGATCTCACATATGAGGATATCGTTGAAGGTTTAACAGCTGTTATTTCTGTCAAACACCCCGATCCTCAATTCGAAGGCCAGACCAAAACTAAACTCGGCAACTCTGAAGTTAGAAAAATTGTCTCTCAAGTCGTTGGAGAACAACTTAATAGGTTCTTGCTTGAAAATCCAAAATTAGCTCGCACAATCGCTGAAAAAATCGTCATGGCCGCAAACGCTCGTATGGCAGCTCGAAAAGCCCGCGAAGAAATCCGCCGAAAAGGCGCCTTGGAATTAACCACTCTTCCTGGCAAACTAGCTGACTGCTCAAGCAAAGATCCCACGAAATGTGAACTTTATATCGTTGAGGGGAATTCCGCTGGTGGCTCTGCCAAAAACGGAAGAAATCGTGAGACTCAAGCCATTCTTCCGCTTCGTGGAAAAATCTTAAACGTGGAAAAAGCTCAAGCCAAACGCATTTTTGCCAATGCTGAAATCGGAAATATGATTACCGCTATTGGCGGAGGAATTGATCCAGAGTTTGATGTCAGTAAGGTTCGTTATCACAAAGTCGTTATCATGACCGATGCTGACGTTGATGGAAGTCACATTAGAATTTTGTTACTCACCTTCTTCTATCGCTTCATGAGGCCTTTAATTGAAAGTGGATATATTTACATTGCTCAACCACCTCTTTATAAAGTCGAGTATCACGGAAAGCAATATTACGCTTATAACGATGAACAACTTGATACTCTAAAAAAGACACTTAATTTAAAACCTGGTTATCCTTTCCAACGCTATAAAGGTCTTGGTGAAATGGATGCTATTCAACTTTGGGATACCACCATGGATCCCGCTTCTCGTAAAATGCTTCGCGTTACATTAGATGATGCGATTAAAGCCGAACAAGTCTTTACTGATTTGATGGGTGATGATGTTGCTCCTCGCAAGGAATTTATTCACCAAAATGCCAAATTCGTGAAAAATCTTGATATTTAATAAAGGAGTAATTAGTTATGTTATTTGAAGACAAAATTGAATTAGAAGAAAACGCTAAAGAAACAGAAAATTCTGAAGAAAAAGCCCTTTCTGCTGATGAAATTGAAAAAATCGAAGAGGGAATTGTCCCCGGGCTAACTGATGTTGGCACCGCTGAACTAGTTCAAACTTCTTTCTTAGATTATGCGATGAGTGTCATTGTCGCTCGTGCTCTTCCTGATGTTCGCGATGGTATGAAACCTGTTCACCGTCGTATTGTTTATTCACTAGATGAAACTGGTACAACACCCGATAAGCCATTCAAAAAATGTGCTCGTATCGTCGGTGATGTTATGGGTAAATATCACCCCCATGGTGACTCTGCAATCTATGGAGCTCTTGTTAGATTAGCTCAACCGTTCTCCATGAGATATATGCTTGTTGAAGGACATGGTAATTTTGGATCAATCGACGGCGACGAACCTGCCGCCTATCGATACACTGAAGCCCGTATGGCTAAGCTCGCCTTAGAAATGGTTAGAGACATAAACTCTGATACAGTCGATTTTATGGACAACTACGATGGTGTTGACCAAGAACCAACTGTTTTGCCTTCCCGTTTTCCAAACCTTTTAGTTAATGGATCTTCTGGTATTGCGGTTGGTATGGCGACAAATATGCCTCCTCACAACTTAAGCGAAGTGATTGATGGAGTTATTGCTTTAGCTCATAACCCAAATATTACTGTTGAAGAATTAATGGAACATATTAAAGGTCCGGATTTCCCTACAGGGGCCACAATCCTTGGTAGAGGCGGAATCAGAGACGCATATGAAACCGGAACTGGCAGCATAGCTGTTCGCTCAAAATGTTACATTGAAGATCGTGGCGATCGCGGTTTAAAACAAATTGTTGTTACTGAGATTCCTTATGGCGTTAATAAAGCTTTGATGATTGAAAACATCGCTAATCTTGCTAGAGACAAAGTAATCGATGGAATCACCGACATTCGCGATGAATCAAACAAAGACGGCATTCGTGTGGTTATCGAAGTCAGACGCGATATCATTCCTGAAGTTTTACTCAACCAACTCTTTAAAATGACTCAACTTCAATCGAGTTATGGAATTATCAATCTCTGCTTAGTGGATAACGCACCAAAGATTTGCTCTTTAAAAGAGTTATTAACTCATTATTTGGATTTCCAAGTCGAAGTTATCAAACGTCGCACTAGCTTCTTACTTGCGAAAGATGAAGCTCGCGATCACATAGTGATTGGTTTAATCAAATGTCACGATAACATTGATGAAATCGTTGATTTAATCAAAGCAAGCGATACTCCAGAAGAAGCCAGTGACAAGCTCAAAGAAAAATTTGGATTCAGTGATCCACAAGTTCAAGCTATTTTGGGCATGAACTTGCGTCGCTTAACTGGTATTGAAACAGAAAAACTCCAAGCGGAAAGAGCGCAACTTGAATTAAATATTAAAGAATACAATCGCGTTCTCTCATCTAGAGATAATCAAATTGAAGTGGTACTCAAAGAATTAAAAGAAACCGAAGAAAAGTTCGGCGATGAACGCCGCACTGAGATTTCTAATCAAGCTGCAAGCATTGATGATGAAGATTTAATCCCTGAAGAACAAATTGTCATTACTCTCTCTCGTGGCGGATATGTCAAACGACTCACTGCTGATTCCTTCAAGACACAAAACCGAGGTGGAAGAGGAGTGCGCGGAACCTCGTTAAATGAAAACGATGTTGTTGAGTTAATGGTCTACACCAGAACTCACACCGATTTATTGTTTTTTACTTCTTTAGGCAAAGTTTATCGTGTTAGAGGTTATCAAATCCCTGAATATCAAAAGACAGGTAAAGGTATTCCTGTTATCAACATTATTAATGTTGAAAAAGGAGAATTTGTCAAAGCTATCATCGCTTGCGATGAATATCGCGACGATCGTTATTTAATGTTTTTCACTGAACAAGGCTTGATTAAGAAAACTCCAATTAAAGAATACAAATCAATTCGTCAAAACGGTAAAATCGCTATCGGTTTAAGAGAAAATGACATGCTCCTTAGTGTGCGTGAAATAGAAGAAAACTCCATTGTTGGCATAGCTGCCTCTAATGGCAAGATGGTCAATTTCTATGCTGGTGAAACTCGTCCTATGGGACGAAGCGCTTCCGGTGTTAAGGGTATTGACCTAAGCGAAGGCGAAAAGGTCGTCGGAGTAACCACTGAACTTGGTGGCAATAAGATTCTTGTTCTCACTGACAAAGGATTTGGAAAAATGACCGACGTCAAAGACGAAGAAGGAAATCAAGTTTATCGTTTGACAAAACGTGGCGCGAAAGGCGTATCAACCTTAAAAATTACCGATAAAATTGGTAAACTAGTCGCTGTTCGGGCTGTCAACGGAGATGAAGACCTTATGGTTATCACCAACGCCGGTATTGTTATTCGTACCCACCTTGATCAAATTCGCACCATTGGTAGAAATACTCAAGGTGTTAAAATTATGAATCTAGAAGGACGTCAAAAAGTCGTTTCAATCGCTATTGTAACTCACGAAGATGATAATGAAGATTGTGGATGCGATGGCGAGCCAGAAATTGAAGAAAATAGCGAAAATCAATCTGAAGAATAAACTATGAAAGTTTTTGTTCCCTTTCAATTAAACAAAAGGGCCCCTAATTTTGAAGCTGTCCGTTTGTGGAAAAACATTAGAGGCGCTTTAGAATTAAACGATGTCAAGTATGTCACAAACATCGCCGACTCGTTTGAGATTGCCCATTATGTTTATGTTGAACCGGAAAATAGAATTACTGACGTTCTTGAAAGAGGTGTGTTCACCATTTGTTCAGCGTTATGTTGCGAAGATGATCCGAATGCCTCTTTCATTGACTACCGTAGCAAAGATGGAGTCAGAACGAACACCCTAAAACCCAAAGCTTTAAAATTCCTGAATAAAATGAATTTGGTTTTGGCTCCTACCCAGAGCGCTAAAGATTTTCTCTTAGAAAACGGAGTTACTTCCCCAGTTGAAATTTTATTGCCAGGAGTCAATCTATCAAGATTTGATTTCTCACGGGATGATGAAAAAGATTTATTTTATCGTTATTTCGGCGAACAGAGAGACAAAAAACTAGTTGTTGCGATGGGCGAATACACTAACAACATGGATGGTATTAACGCTTTCATAAATGCTGCGATAAAGTGTCCAGAGGCCATATTTTATTACATTGGTTGTGAAGATACTGCATTCAAATTTGGAATGAAACTGAAAAGAATGATTAAACAAGCTCCCAAGAATGTTAGATTCAATAGCACAGTTCCAGAAGATATATACCGTAGTGCTTTATTAAATGCCGAAATCTTCATGTTTCCTGGATATAGAACTGCTGGAATCGTCAGCATTGAAGAAGCTATGGCGGCCAAATGTCAGCTCGTTGTTCGCAAGCAAGCTGTTTGCGATAAGATGTTGGTTGATGAAGAGACCGCTTATATTGCCGAATATTCGGAAACGTTAACCGACATTGTGAAAAGCTTCCTAGAAGGAAAATTACAACCTACTACTGAGAAAGCTTATCAAGAAATTTCCCTTCACAATTTAGAAAACTTTGGGAAAAAACTCAAATCAATTTATCAGAAAAAATTATATGATATTGATCTTAGGAGGAATTGATCATGTTAGATATTAATTTAATTCGTGAAAATCCTGAGAAAGTAAAAGATGCTCTCAAGAAAAAAATGTGGGATGCTGACTTTACTCAATTACTTGAATGGGATACCCAAAAGAAAAACATCATTCATTTAGTAGAGGACAATAAAGCGGAAATAAACCGATTATCTGCAAGTGTTCCTGCGGCAAAAAAAGCCGGAGAAGATATTGGCGCAATATTTGTAAAAGCAAAGGAAATCGCCGCTAAAAACTTAGAAAAAGAAAACGAATTGAAAGAATTAGAGGGCAAAATTTTTGATTTTATGTCTTCTCTTCCAAACGTTCCTGATGATGATTTAGTGGGTGGCGGAAAAGAAAACAATCGAGTCATTCATGTTTTCGGTGAAAAACCAAATTTCACATTCAAAATCAAAGACCATGTTGAGTTAGCTACTTCTCTAGGATTAGTTGATTATGATCGCGCCAGCAAAATATCTGGACGTGGAACATGGATTTACACAAATCTCGGAGCTCAGCTCGAATGGGCCCTCATAAACTTCTTTATTTCTGAACATTTAAAAGATGGATATGAATTTATACTACTTCCACACTTATTAAATGAACAATCTGGATTTGTCGCTGGTCAATTCCCGAAATTCCGTGAGGACGTATTTTGGTTAGATGGAGTCGAACCAAAGAAATTTTTACTACCAACTGCAGAGACTGGTCTCGTCAATCTCCACCGCGATGAAATCCTTAAAGAAGAAGATTTACCTAGAAAATATTTCGGCTATACTCCTTGCTATCGCAGAGAGGCTGGCTCCTACCGTACCGAAGAAAGAGGAATGATTCGTGGTTACCAATTCAACAAAGTTGAAATGGTCCAATACACGAAACCTGAAGATAGCGATAAAGCTTTTGAGGAATTAGTTAATAAAGCTATGTCTCTTGTTAGCAAATTAGGTCTCCACTTCCATGTCAGCAAGCTAGCCGCCGGGGATATCTCTCACTCAATGGCTCGTACTTATGACATAGAAGTTTATATTCCAAGCATTGATATCTACAAGGAAGTCTCCTCCGCTTCAAACGCGCGCGATTATCAAGCTCGCCGTGGTATGATGCGCTATCGCGATAAGCAAACAAATAAGACCAGATATGTTCATACTTTGAATGCTTCTGGACTAGCGACCTCTCGTATTTTCCCTGCTCTTCTTGAACAATTTCAACAAGCTGATGGATCGGTCAGGATTCCAGAAGTTCTCCAACCATTTATGGGTGGATTAAAGATTTTAAAGCCAATCAAATAAATGGCGAAACATTAAAAGAGACTGCTTAAACAGTCTTTTTTGATATCTAAAATATTTTCTTCATATTCATTATAAATAATGACTTATGCTATAATAACTTTGCCATCGCGATGAGTATCTGCGAACCAGGTCAGGACAGGAATGTAGCAGCCTTAAGCTATTTATTCATGTGCGGTGGTTTTTACAAATGACTATAGAAGAAAAAAATATGAAACTCGCTTTGAAGGAAGCGGATAAAAGCATACTCGTTGATGAGGTTCCTATTGGTTGCGTGATTGTTAAAAACAATCGTGTCATTGCTCGTGGTCATAATTTACGCGAAACCACCAACGATCCTACCGGCCACGCAGAGATTATAGCAATCAGAAAAGCGAGCAAAAAATTAAAGAGTTGGCGTCTTGAGGGGTGCGATTTATACGTAACCATTGAACCATGCATTATGTGTTCTGGGGCGATTATTCAATCACGAATTAAGCATATCTATTTTGGAGCACCAGATCCCAAAGGAGGAGCTCTAGGATCATCGATTAATGTTCTAGAAGCTGACAAAATTAATCATCACCCAGAAGTAACTGGAGGGATTCTTCTTGAAGAATGCTCTCGCATCATCAAAGATTATTTTAAAAAGAAAAGGAAAATTAAAGATGAATAAGAAACTGTTATTAGTCTTAATTGCCACATTCCTTCTCACATCATGTGGAGGGACCAAGGATGACTATATTTATGAAGGTCCCGACTCAGTCGATATTGCAATTTTTGATTATGAGAATAGCGCTACCTTACAGGAAGGCTTGGGAACGATTTTTACCATCGATGAACAACCAATTTCTGAACAAACTCTCGCCACATTTTTATCCTTAATTGGAACAAATGATTTTTATGCTAACAAGGTGATTCACACTCAGAAGAACCAAGTTCTATATCCAGATCCAAATGACGCTAACAACTTTAATTCTCATAGGGATGGTGATGTCGACTATCAAATCGTTAATACGTTTACCCGTGATAACAGCACTATTTCAATTTCTGGAACCTCTGTTCTTCACGATGAAAAATGGACAACCAATGAACTTGATCCAAACGTTCTAGACCATGCATCAATCAATACTACGGGGGCCTATTCGCTCCAAGTTTCGGCTGATGGCGAGTCCTTCACTGAATCTTATGATTATCTTAATGATTTATATGACCAAGAAACTCAAACTAGATATGAAAATTATCAATATTATGCAAGGACGAATCTCACTAATTCTAGTGATATTTCAAATCATCTAATCGCCACTATTGAATATGTCGATGAACAAAATGAAACACTTTCAATCGCTAACCAATTTGATGTTTCTTTTACAGCCTCTCGAAACCTTACTTCTTTTGAAGTACTATATGAAGCAAAGTCTTCTCGCGCCACTGTTGATGAAGACATTTTAGAGGTCACTTATTTAATTAACATTCAAATTGCCGAAGGAATGATTGTCAACACCACTTATCTTTATACTGAAATTGAAAAAGGTAGTAGCGATTTTCTCTTAAAAAAAGTAGAAGATTCGAGACAATATTTTATTGTATAAATCAAATTTATGATGATTAAACTTGGATTTAATTCCAAGTTTTTTTATTATATGTGTAAGTATGTTATCTATCCGACGCGTGAAAAAAGAAAATATTCAACGTTTCGCTCCTTCTATTGAAGAAGGTCTTTCTTCCTTGCAAGTCGCCGAGCGCTTTAAAGAAAAACTCAATAATAAGACCAAAGCCGCAATTGGAAAGAGTTATACTCAAATAATTTTAGATAACGTCTTTAGTTTTTTTAATATTGTTTTATTCATAATCGCGGGACTAATGATTTGGGCAGAAGCCTATTCCGGATTATTTTTCCTTTGCGTTCTTATCCCCAATATTTTTATTGGCTTATATCAAGATATAAAAGCGCGTGTTTTAATGGGCCGTTTGCGTTTGATTACCCAGCCAAAAGCCGTAGTGATTCGAGATAAAGCTAAACAAACAATCGACACGAAAAAGGTTGTGTTGGATGATATTCTCTATCTCTCTCGTGATTCCCAAATTTGCGCCGATTGCATTTTGCTCGATCAAACATTAATCGTTAATGAGTCAATGCTCACCGGAGAATCAAATGATATTGTAAAGAAATCGGGGGATTTGCTTTATTCTGGCTCTTACGTTGTTAGCGGTCAAGGCCATGCACGAGTTGATAAAATTGGCAAAGACAGTTTTATTGAAGGCCTTCAACAAGCTGCCAATAAATTCCGTCGTTCACCTTCTCAAATTCTTCGATCTCTAAGAAGGTTGTTTCTTGTCATTGGAAGTCTTGTCATAGTTATTGGTTCTTTAACCGCGTTTACATATTGGGTGTTAGGCAATTTCAATTCAATCGAGTCAATTAAAGATTCAATCGATAATATTTCTGGCTCCATGGTGTCAATGATCCCCTCTGGACTTTATCTTTTAACATCCGTCGCTTTAGCGGTAGGAGTCATCGCTCTAGCAAAGAAAAAAGCTCAGGTCCAAGATTTCTATTCTGTAGAAATGTTGGCTAGAACAAATGTTCTTTGCATTGACAAAACCGGCACAATCACCGACGGAACAATGATTGTAAAATCATTCTTCCCCTTTGGTGGAAGAGAAAAAGATGAAATTGCCCAAATTATTTCCAATGTTCTCGTCGCGACAAAAGATGATAATGCAACAGCAAAAGCTCTACGTGCTCATTTTACTTACGATTTGTCAGCTGGAATTAATGCTGTAATCCCTTTCAATAGTGAGAATAAATATTCCGCGGCCTCTTTCAAAGGTGGTAAAACCTATATAATAGGTGCTATAGAATTTTTAGATTTGATTAATAAAAAAAGCGTTTTATCAAAAGCTGAAGAATATACATCCCTGGGGTATCGAGTTCTTGTGGTGGGAGAAGCTTCCACTCCGATTCAGAATTCCCATATATCCGGATCTATTACTCCTTTAGCTATCGTCGTTTTACAAGATAAAATTCGCCCAAATGCCGCACAAACTTTTCAATGGTTTAGAGACAATAATGTCGCTATCAAAGTCATCTCTGGGGATAGTGCTTCGACCACCAGCGAAATCGCTCGCCAGGCTGGTATTCAAGGATCAGAAAATTATATTTCTCTTGAGAATATGACCCTCGAAAACGTTAAAGAAGTAGCTTTGTATTACACAGTATTTGGTCGAGTTACTCCTGAACAAAAAGAAGTTATTATTGAAACATTAAAAGAGAATAAAAACACTGTAGCTATGACAGGTGACGGCGTTAACGACATCCTTGCTCTTAAGCGTGCCGATTGTTCAATAGCGATGGCTTCTGGAACAGATGCAGCGAAAAACGTTTCTCATATAGTATTATTAGATTCAGACTTTTCTGTCCTTCCTGACGTCGTTGGCGAGGGAAGAAGAGTAATTAATAACCTTCAAAGAACGGCTTCTTTATTCCTTGTTAAAACCTGCTTTGCAGTCTTTTTCTCAATCGCATTTTTAGTGGCTTCCCTTATTCTTAAAAATAAAGACATCCAATATCCGTTTACCACGAACAATATGTACATTTGGGAAATTCTTTCTATAGGAATCCCTGCTTTCTTTTTGTCATTACAAAAGAGCCAAGGAATTATTGAAGGATCATTCATTAAGAATATTTTGAGAAAGGCAATCCCTGCTTCTATTTCAATAATTGTTCCTGTTATTTTGGTCTTTTTATTCTTGATTTTACAAGCTAACGGAATTGTTACCGGGGTTCTTTTCGATTATGTCGATGGTCAATATTTATCAACTTCTTCAAGCGCTACCACGATGTGTGTATTAATTTACACAATCATGAGTTTCGTGGTGTTATTTAGGGTGTGTTCCCCTTTTGATAAACATCGCAAAATCGTATTTAGTGTTCTCTCAAGCGTTGCCGTTTTATGTTTAATAGGTTCCGGTGTCTACACGTATCTAACCTCTTCGACTGATCCAATCTTAAATATCAAGTTTTTGTCAATGTCAGGCACTAATTACTTTGTAACTGGCTTGCTAATTTTGTTCTCAGCGAGTATATATATTATTTCTATATATTTTTCAAAACAGTGGAAGGAAGCAAAAAAAGATGATTAAAATTAATGGTGAAATAAAAAAAGCATTAAAAGAAGGCCTCCCTATTGTTGCTTTGGAAAGCACAATCATTTCTCACGGAATGCCTTATCCAAAAAATGTTGAAACCGCTTTGAAGGTTGAACAAGCAATTCGAGATAACGGAGCCATTCCTGCGACTATTGGTATTATTGATGGAATCGCTGTTGTTGGAATGACGCCTGACGAAATCGAACAATTCGGAAAAAGAAAAGGGATTGTAAAAGTTTCACGCCGTGATTTACCTGTTGTCTACGCTAAGAAGATGTGGGCCGCAACTACTGTTGCTGCCACAATGATAATAGCTAACCAAGCCGGTATTGAGGTCTTTGTAACAGGTGGAATTGGTGGAGTTCATCGCCACGCCGAAACAACCATGGATATTTCTGCCGACTTGCAAGAATTAGCGAAGACTGATGTCACAGTTATTTGTGCAGGAGCTAAAGCAATTCTTGACCTTCCTTTAACTTTAGAATATTTGGAGACTATGGGTGTTCCCGTTCTTGGCTATCAGACCAAAGAATTACCAGCTTTTTACACCCCACGCTCAGGATTAGGTGTTGATTATGAAATTGTAAGCTGCAAAGAAGCCGCTGAAATTATCTATCATAAACGACACAATCACCTTTCCGGAGGAATATTAATAGCAAACCCAATTCCTGAAAAATATGCCATGGATGCCAAAATAATTAATGATGCGATAAAAAAAGCTCTTTCTGAAGCTGACAAACTTGGTATTAAAGGCAAGGAAGTAACGCCTTTCTTGCTTAAAACAATCGTTGATTTAACTGGAGGAGATTCACTTGAATCAAATATCCATTTAGTTATAAATAACGCAATCCTTGGCGCGAAAATCAGTCAGGAGTATGCTCTTTTAAAATGAAAACGGAACACCGATTAGCAGAAATATTGAAATCATTGATGGCGGAAGTCCCTTTGGACTCAATTTCAGTGACAATGCTTTCCGAAAGATGTCATATCAATCGACAAACTTTCTACTATCATTTTCATGACATCTATGATCTTTTAACTCTTGTCTTTTTAGATGAAAGTATACCAAAAGCCGAGGAAGCCACAAATATCAAGAAGTTGGTTAAAATAATCTATTCATACTATACGGCCAATAAGAATTTTATTGATGCTACATTGTCTTCCGCGGGTAAGGAACTATTTCAAGAGTTTATTTACAATATTACATATCAGAATATCCTTCGTTTTATTGAGGAGATACCCGATAGCAAAAAGCTAAAATTGAACGACCGAAAAATCATAACTCGATTTTATGCATTAGCTTACTCAAATTCCATCGTTTATTATCTTTCTACCTATAAGAGCAAATCTCTTGAAGGATTAATGACTTGCTTCTGCTTTGAAGACGACGATAATTTAAAAAAAGCCGTGCGAAACTTTACTAAAATGAGGAAAAAATACCATGATTGATTTTAATTATGACATGAAGACAGAACTCTACTTTGGCAAAGGAAAAGCCAAACTAACTGGAGATATTCTGCATACCAAAAATGCAAAAAAAGTATTAATTATAATTGGCCAATCCTCGGTGAAGAAAAGTGGCCTTTTAGATGTTGTAACATCATCCTTGGATAAAAATAAAATTGAGTACCTAATTCTAGAGGGAGTTCGACCAAATCCTAATTTAGAGGTAGTATATAAGGGTCTTGAAATGGCTCGTTTATTCCGACCAGACTTTTTATTGCCCATTGGTGGCGGTTCAGTTATTGACACTGCAAAATTAATTTCAGTAGGTTATTATTATGATGGAGATTGTTTTGATTTTAATCGATATCTCGCCAAACCAACGAGAGGTTTGCCGATTGGAGTGGTGCTAACTATTTCGGCTGCTGGAAGCGAAATGTCTACATCATGTGTTATTCAAGATGACAAGACCTTAAACAAAGCTGGTTTTAATTCTGACTTGGTTCGACCTGTTTTCGCTATTGAGGATCCTGAACTAACTTTTTCTGTTAACCCCGCTCAAACTGGATACGGAATTGTTGATATCATTATGCATACACTAGAGAGATATTTGTCTCCATCAAGCGATAATGAAATTGCCGATGGACTAGCTGAAGGACTTTTGAAAACAATAATAAAAGCCGGACGTATTGTAATTGAAAATCCCACCGATTACCAAGCTCGCGCAACACTGATGTTGGCTTCTTCTTTGTCACATAACGGAATTACAAGCATTGGAAAGAAATATTCCATGCCCGTCCACCAACTCGAACACGCATTAAGTGGAGTATATCCTCATGTTGCTCACGCAGCGGGGCTTGCACTTCTTTTCCCCGCTTGGGCCGAAGAATATCTTCAATATGATATTGACAAGTTCGACCAACTTGCGAAAAATGTGTTTGGTTCCCATTTGCCGGATAAACTTGCAAACGCCAAAAAAGGTGTGACAATATTAGAAGAGTATTTTGGCTTTCTCAATATGCCTAAATCATATAAAGATTTAAACATCGAAAACGTTGATGTCGAATTATTGGTAAAAAAGTTTTCAAATGATGGTACACGGATCGTTGGCCATCACACTAAACCAATTGATCAAGAAACGGCTCGGAAGATTTATAAGAGCTGTTTCTAGAAAGGATTTTTATGAAAAAAGAAGATATTAGTGGGCTATTTGTTTGGTTACTTATTCTTGGTGGGGCGGCTGCCTATTTTTTCTTTGGAATTCGGCCTCAAGCAAATAATTCATTTATTTTTCAGGAGACCAATTGGATTGTTTATGTGTTGTTTTTCATCGCCGCGGTTGTTGTTGGAGTAATCTTTAACGCAATTATGTTCGAAATCGCCCATGTTTTGGGTGCTAAAGCAGGAAGGTATAACATTGTATCAACAAATATTCTCGGTTTTACTTTTTATAAGGAAGACGGAAAAAGAAAATTTCACTTTTCTCATTTTGATGGTTTGACTGGAGAAACCAAAATTATGCCAAAAGAAAATGCTAAAAAAGAGCCTAATCCCACGGCGTTTTTACTATTTGGATCACTCTTCTTTGGAGTGGAAATCATACTTGTAATCTTTGCCTTTCTTTTCATTACCACATCACCTAATACAACTGATCTCGCGGTTGACATGGCCTATTTCATTCTAACAATCGGAGTTTCTGGAGCGGCTGTTTTATTCTATAACATTGTCCCTTTCCGCCTTGATTCACTCACTGATGGTTATCGACTTCGCCTTGTTGGATCAAGAAAAAATCGCCGAGCTTTTAATCAACTACTTGTTACCGAAGTAACTGGCCAAATTTCAAAAGAACAAGAAGAGAAGGTCTTCAAGGGTGAAAAAGAATCAAACTTCTCAACTGATATGAATCTTAACAAAGCCTACCTCCTTCTTAGCGAAGAGAAATTCCAAGAAGCTGAAAAGATATTAAACGACATCGTTAACGATAAAAAGTCGGGTCGCAAAATAGTTGCGACAGCTGAAAATCAAATTATTTATATAAACCTCTTAGTAAAATCTATTGAGGAAGGCAGCTTGTTCTGTGACGAAAGAGTATCAATGTCTAAGAAAAGAGAAATATCATCTGATCAATCGATGGGGTCAATTAGAACCTATGTATTAATCTCTGGTCTTGTCGATAAGTCAAGTTCCGAATGCTTAAGGGCCTTAGAATGGTCCAAGAAATCGTTTAAACGCGTTCCTGAGCAACGAAAGCCACTAGAACGAGTATTATTCAATAAAGCTCTAGAAAAGGTAATTAATGCCCATCCAAATTGGGAAAGCTTAAAAGAATATATCCTTTAGAAAAATAAAAACCCTTAGCATTTGTCGAGGGTTTTTATTTTAGTCTTCAATTATTTAATAAAGTATTTCTTTTTCTTAATGAGAATAGCGACAATTCCAACAGCGGATAAAGCAGCAATCAATCCACTAGTAATTGCGATTGAACCACCACATCCACCATTTCCATTAGGAGTGATAGTTTTTGCTGTGACGGTTACCTCACATGTATCAGTGAAACTTCCATCTTCGGTAGTAACAGTAATTATAGCAATACCGACCTCGATAGCGGTTACTACTCCAGTAGAACTCACTGAAACGAAAGCTGGTTTGTTACTACTCCAAGTGACGTTTTTATTCGTTGCGTTAGTAGGATTTATAGTAACAGTTAATGTTTCATTTTTCTCTGCTTCCAAAGAAAGGCTGTTTTTGTTCAACTCGACACTAGTTACATATACTGTTTCTAAAGAAGCGGGTTGGACTGTCACAGCGCAATTGGCGGTGAAACTTCCATCGACAGTAGTAACAGTAATGGTAGCATTTCCTGCTGCAAGAGCTGAAACAGCGCCCGAAGAATTAACGGTGGCAACGCTAGTGTTGTTGCTTGACCATGTGACATTTTTGTTGGTTGCATCAGTGGGATTGACGGTAGCGCTTAATGTTTCGCTCTTTCCGGTTTCTAGTGTAAGAGTGTTTTTGTTTAATGAAACTCCAGTGACTGACCTATTTATGGGTGAAGAGCCTTCTCCAATACTGAATTCTATAGAATAGAAACATTGATCATGAGCAGCGGTATTACCGATGATATACCAGTTATTCGAGTTGATGGTATATGTTAACATTTTGCTGTTTCCATTTGCCGATGGTTCACCCTCCACACCCGTTACTTTAACTCCGTTTGCATAAACATCGCTGTTAATGTATCCATATAAATCAGCTTTAATTGATTTAACATATGTTGTATCGCCAGGTTGAATTTTTACTCCATTTGGAAGAGCAAATTCATCATATTGAGCAGTGTTATACACTCCAGCACCCCAACGGATACTCATTGTTCCATCGTTGTTTGCACCATTTTTCACAGTATATGACTTTGTCATCTCACTTGTTGTTTTTGTTGTTGGCAAACCACTATTAGTTTTGTTTATAATCATGGTCTTATTGCTTGTTACAGTGAGTCCACTGACAGTGATGGTTTTGCCACCATAAGAACCAGTTACACTTGTTGTTCCGGCAGTTAATGGTGAAGGTGTCCACGACACACTAGAGGTGACATTCGCAGTCGAACTATCGCTATAGGTGGCTGTGACAGTTAATCCGGCTGGATTGAATGATTGGCCAGCCGAATAGGTTGTAGTATTTGGAGTTCCACTATAATTTAAGGAAGATAAAGCCTTAACGGTGATTGTAGCGGTTCCCTTAATAGTGTTATCAAGAGTGGAAGTTGCTGTGATGGTTGCTGTTCCAGCGGTAACGCCGGTAACCACTCCGTTACTAACGGTAGCTATGCTATTGCTGCTACTTGACCAGGTAACATCGTTTGATCCAGAATCAACATTGACATTTAGAGTAACAGTTCCTCCAATGGCAATTGAAGAAGTGGATGGGCTCAAGGTAATAGCATTAGGAGCTTCGCCATATGATGAACAGATGGATTGAGTGGTTGAGTTGGTGTTTCCCCAAATCTTACAAGCATATTCTGGATGATCGATAAATGGATTACGATTGCCCTGTAAGTATTGGGCACCGTTGTTGCGATTTTGCTCGTAAACAGTCGTGCTATATTGTAGATTCCATTTAAGCATATCAGATAGTTTACCCATCGTAGAGGTGTAACCTGCTCCGCCTTTGGAAATATTAACTTCATCAGAGAGGTTTAAATTGCTGCTTGCTACCATACAATAGAAGATGATACGAGCGGATTCACCACGAGAGATTTCATTGTATCCCTCTGTAAAAGGATCCCAACCATTGTTGCTAGTAGCTCTTCCTTCAACATAGAAGGAGTTACCTCGACTATTATTTTCCACGGAGATTGTTGGTCTTGGCATGTGAATGTCAGCCTCGACTGCTGAACCACCACGAGATTCTGGCCATACATGTTCCTTGTTATAACTAGTCATTGGTGTTTTGGTGTAAAAACTAACTAAATTAGTTGAGTACCTTTGGCCTTTGCTGTCAGTTTGCACTGAAGCATTTGGATTGTAATCGGTGTAAGCATAAGGACTATTAGATGAATTTGTGCCCATTGACTTATATCCCATCGTTCTCTTTCTATTTGATGAATTTAGCGTTTGGAGGGCACCCAATAAGGAAGTCCCCGACAAAGAATTGCTAATTGTGCTGTAATAAACAGCTGGAGTCGTCACAGTATATGTTGTACCGGGGGAATAGACAGCTTCAGTTTTAACTGCTTCATTGTTTAATGCAAAACTAATTCCGGCTCCGAAAGTGACCATAGTAGCAAGGGACACAATAAAAATTTTTTTGGTGTTGATATTATTCATGAAAACACTCCTTCAACTCGTTGTATCTAATACAAAAGGGAAATTAAACCCAATACATATTAACTTAATAATATTGGTAATGAAAACAAAAAAATGCTTTTGGGGTATCACTGAAATAAAAAACGGATACTACTTTAAGCATCCGTTTTGTTTCAATGTTATTTAATGAACTTGTCTTAATGAGACTTTTCTATTTTGAGAATTTCTTTTTCTTAATGAGAATAGCAGCAATTCCAACAGC
>JAQVAY010000069.1 GCA_028690575.1 Bacilli bacterium
ACGATTGCGGAGGTCACATCGGACTCTGTAAGTGCCTGAATGTTTTCCGGCAGGATCGAACCATTGATAGAGTTGTAGATTGCACGGTCTGCAAGACCAACTTCCGTAACGTATTTCGTTGCGTGGATAAGTGCTGCCGGAGCAGAGGAGTCCATCAGGAAGGCAGTCTTGTTGTCGATACTGTCGAACCAGGAGAAATACGACTCAAATGCCTCAGCGTGTTCTGCGAGGATCTGGAGGAAGTACTTGTTACCGGTAATGTCAGAAAGTTCCTGACAGCGGTTCCAGAGTGCTTCTGCTTTTGGTTTGTCGATTTCACCGGTGTGATCGTTTAAAACGATCTCGTGTTTGTTGTAGAAGATGGATGGTGAAAGCACACGTGGATACTCTCCGGGCTGTCCACCAATCTTCGTTCCATTAAAGTCAAAGACCTGCTGTTCTTTTTCAAACTTGAACATATTGGCACCTCAATTACATGAATAATAACCCTGACATCCAGTAGATGATTACCAGGAAGGCAATGATACCTGCTACAAGTCCGTAGAGGATACCGATGTCACGGCCAATTTTTCTTCCGACACGCATTGCAATTTCTGCGTCCGTGAACTCAATCTTTTGCTCGATTGCATCAAGACGTTTCTCGATTTCGAGGAACTGGGGGTTGGCACTTGCAACCGATGCAGCACCGCCTGAACCACCAGCGTCTTCAGTTAACTGAATGACGATCGGGTCTGCGCCAAATGCTCCAGGATCTCGTGCCTTGAGCTCGTTCATTTTTGCGGAGATTTTGCCGACGTCTTCGGTCTCCATAATATTGACGAATTCAACCTGTTCCTGGAAACGTTTGATGTGTTCTGCCGTCAGGTTCTCAAGGAACGGAATCGCACCGGTAGAACCGACGATCTTTCCGCCCTCAACACCATTTTTGTGCATTGCTTCGATAGACTGACCGGAAAGGTGACCCTTAACTTCAGTTCCACAAAGCAGAACAAACCGGATGTTTGGGTTTGAAATGACGTTTGCAACGACCTTTTCGATACCGAGGTTTTCAGTCTTACAGGAACCTGCAAGAGCTGCACCTGCAGCACAGAGTCCGGCCTCATCAAGGTGGGAACCCATAGTGATGACAGCGACTGGGCTGTTTGCATCACCGGTTTGGTAATCACCCTGGACGATTGGCCATCCGCTTGCCGGGGATTTCTTGTCTGCCATTTTAGACACCTCCAAGGAGGATCAGTACTGGCACAAGGATCAGAACAAGGGCAATAATGACGCCTGCAGCAAATCCAACAATACCTGAACTCGAAATTGCAGAGTCGACCTTGTTTGTTCTGGCAAGAATCTGACCTTTGTATCTGATATCATCCACCATCTTATCGATGGGGACCATTCTAATAATCGAACCTGCCATTTTAGATCACCTGAACGCCGATAAGTGCGCCGAGAATAACCAGAGAAACGATCAAACCGATCATGATACCCTCGATCTTGCCTCCGTAGAGACCGGATGCGAATCTGTTGCGGTAACCAATATCGGTGACCATCATCTGGATAGTTTTGATGCGGGCAGTAATAAGGGCCATTTCACCGGTCAAAGGTTCTTCCTCGCCGGATTCGGCACCTGATGCTCCACCTTTATCATCATCAGTTAACTGAATGACGATCGGGTCTGCACCAAATGCTCCAGGATCACGTGCCTTGAGCTCGTTCATTTTTGCGGAGATTTTACCGATGTCTTCGGTCTCCATAATATTGACGAATTCAACCTGTTCCTGGAAACGTTTGATGTGTTCTGCCGTCAGGTTCTCAAGGAACGGAATCGCACCGGTAGAACCGACGATCTTTCCGCCCTCAACACCATTTTTGTGCATTGCTTCGATAGACTGACCGGAAAGGTGACCTTTCACTTCAGTACCGCAAAGCAGAACGAAACGGATGTTCGGGTTAGAGATGACGTTTGCGACGACCTTCTCGATACCGAGGTTTTCAGTCTTACAGGAACCTGCAAGAGCTGCACCTGCAGCACAGAGTCCGGCCTCATCAAGATGGGAACCCATTGTGATGACAGCAACTGGGCTGTTTGCATCGCCAGTTTGGTAATCACCCTGGACGATTGGCCATCCGCTTGCCGGGGATTTCTTGTCTGCCATTTTAGATACCTCCGAAGTAGAGGGCAAATGCAAGGACGAAGGCCACAAACAGACCTACCGCAAGACCATACCAGAGAGAGGTAACCATACCTGCTTTCATGAGGGTCTTTTCACGGCCGGGGAAGCTGTTTAAGAAGTTGCCTTCACCCGAAAGCATGCCGACAAGATCTTCGGCAATCATTTCGAGTTCTGCTACCTGATCGATGACCGGCTGATAGGAAACACCGGCTGTCGTTACGATACCTGCTATGGGGTCAGCTACGAGGCCAAATTCCGGTAATACTAATACATATCCCATTTTTTGTTTCCTCCTAACTTACTCCTCCTTATCGGAGAACGGCTTGGCATCAAGCCAGGCTGCTGCGTCGCGTTTGGATAAAGCAACGTATTTGACATAGGACACCGCCCATCCAATGATTGCCACGATTAATGAGATCCATGCTGCTGCCAATGAGACAAAGACAAAGGAGATCACTGCCATGATGATCATGGAGAGGAAACCACACTCGATAGTGAGCATGTTGGTTCTGTCCTGTTTCTCGCCTGGACCGAGACACGCGTTGAACGGGTGCTGGAGAGCGATCGCACCGAGCATGAATGAAACTGCAATTACACCTGCACCAAGATAGGATGCATTGTAAACAGTGACACCAAGGATCTCGATGGTGGCGATTCCAGTAAAGCCAACGGTTCCGGTTGCAACAACGCCAAGACCCATAAGGGCAAGGGCACCGACTGCAGCGAGTTCTGCGATACTTCTGGTCATCACCGGGATCTTCATGTTCAGAACGGAGTTTGAGATCCATCCAAGGAAGAGACCGACGATGAGAGCAATTATTAATGCTGCTACCGGTACGATCCAGATGCTGAATCCGCCAAGGGCAGACGCAAAGAGCAGGGCAATTAAACCAGACCCGAATGCGAGCATACCTGCGGATGGAACACCAGTTCCGATACCATAGCTGCACAGCTTTTTGATTGTGCTGTTACCCCAGATCAGGGCGCCGACAGCTGCAATTCCACCAAAGAATGCAAGATAGTCAACACCGATTACTGTACCGATGATAGCGATGTAAAGGGATACCAGTGAAATAACGGCTCCGATGGCCATAACGTTGTTATGCGGAATTCCGTCGTGGGATGCTTCAACTTTTACTGACATTTTTTACACCTCAGAATAATGCCACCACAAGCATTGCAACAAGACCGCAAACAGCTGATGCTAAGATTGCGGCGACAATTGCACGGGGGAAACGCTTGAACTTCGGGTCGTGCGGGCCTTCGATGGTTCCGGTAATGTTGTATGCAGAAAGTACTGCGATAACAAGGAACATTCCGATTGCAAAGATGCCTGCAAGACCTACAGAGAGCATGTTGATATCTGCTGCACCAACAAATCCAAGTGCCGGAAGACCGACATTGTAGAAGTCGAGAAGTTGAATGTAGATAAGTGTTCCACCAAGACCGCCGAAGAGACCGCCGATGATACCGCCAACATAAGAGATGAACGGTAAACCGTGACCTTCGGTTCCCTGGGATTTGTATGCTGCCTGTAAGTCACCGGTAATTGGGTCTTTAAGGACCTTACCTGATGCTGCCGGGATACCCATGCCGAAGACATAGGAGATGTTCACCATAAGACAGGTGATTGCCATCATTAATGCACCGCCAATTGCTCCACTGGCGAGTGCGACTCCAAGACCTAACTCTGCTGCCCATGCTCCTCCAAAGAGTCCTGCAAGACCTGCACCTGTTGCAAGCATTGCGACACCGGTAGCGATACCGGGTGCCTGACCCATTGCTGCCGGCGCTCCGCCGACTGGAACAAAGTGAAC
>JAQVAY010000070.1 GCA_028690575.1 Bacilli bacterium
ATCGGAATATTTATAAAAATTGTATATCAATTTCAAAATCCGACTGGGACTCCTACGAGACCTCCTGGGACTTTACGACCCTGCCTCTTCTCTCCCCGGAATACAAATCCCCGACGATAAAGGAAACCTACACAAAGCTCCGCTCACACTGGCGGGAGATGACTAATGAGATGCAGCGTCTCGAAGAGGAGAATAACCGTATATTTATTGAGGCATACGGACTTCAGGATGAGATGACGCCTGACGTTCCGCTCTCCGAGATCACGCTCACATGCAATCCGCATTACCGGTATAACAAGAATAAGACCGAAGATGAACTTGAGGCGCTGCTTTTAACTGATACAATGAAGGAGTTCATTTCATACGCAGTCGGATGTATGTTTGGGCGGTACTCACTCGATAAGCCAGGGCTTATCCTTGCAAACCAGGGAGAACATGTCAAGGATTATCTTGGGCAGGTTCCAAATCCTTCATTCATGCCTGACGATGACAACATAATTCCTATCCTCGATGATGAATACTTCACCGATGATATCGTATCAAGATTCAAGGACTTCCTGAAGATCACATTCGGAAGAGAAAACCTCTCAGCAAATCTTGATTTTATTGCAAAGGCGTTATCCGACAGGAACACCGGATCACCGGAGCAGGTCATCAGAAATTATTTCATTCGTGATTTTTACAAAGACCATCTGCAGACATACAAAAAGCGGCCGATATACTGGATGTTCTCATCCGGAAAGGATCAGGGATTCAATGCACTCATCTACATGCACAGGTATGAGAAATCAACACTCGCAAAGATGAGGACAGATTATCTCCTCGAACTTGAATCAAAGCTCGATGCTGAGATTGGAATGCTCTCAAAAGATATTGTAAAGAACAAGGCCAGGATCACAAAAGTCAAAAGTCAGATCGAAGAGATCCAAAAATACGACGAGCTCTTAAACAACAAAGCTCTATCAATGATCGGGATAGACCTTGATGACGGAGTTGTAGTTAACTATGCCAAATTCGAAGGTCTGGTGAAGGGGATATGAACCGTTCATATTTAAATAAACACAGATCAAAAACACCGGTAATGAGGGAGAGAGTATGCCGATATTAAGCCTTGAGAAGACGACCGCTGCAATACTTGAAAAATTCAGCAAACTCTCCGATTACGAAAAGAGAAAGATAGTCTTCTGGTATGACAGTGACGCAACTGCCGGAGAAGAGGATCTCAACTCAATTAAGATCGTACTTGAGCAAAACGGCATAAAAATGCTCAGCTTAAACAACAACTTCTTCATGATCAAAAAGATCCTCGAACATGAGGATACAAAATCAAATTATCTCATCTACTCTCCGGAAAAGGAAAGACCATGTCAGGAAAACTGGCTTTTGGACATACAGCTCTACTCAGGGCGGTTTGAAAACAGCCGGATATCTGATCTTAAAAGCGAGATCGGCATAGAAGGCTACGATATGGACAGTTTCATTGAAAAGCACAAGGAATTCTTTGCCAAAAAAAGAAGAGTCGCTTCATTTAAGAAACTTTACGAAAACACCTGGAAAGAAGTGGATCTCCTAAAAGGGATCTTTGCAGTAATTGCACGTTCAGAATTTTCGGATGAGAGAGAGATCATTAAAAACATCCTTATGAACTCTTTAAACGAAACTGAAAATACGATCTGGAATGATATATCAAAGTTCGACCTGACTGAATCTTTTTGGGATATCATAGGCAGAAACTTTGGGTTTTACACCGAATACCCGACACTTAAAAAATTCTTTTTAAGCCTTTTGATCACCCATATCGACAGACACGCAGAACTCTCATTAGGTCCGTTTGAGAGTTATGTAAACCGGAAAAGGCAGAGCAACGAATGTGAAATATTTATCTCCGGATGGATGGATAACTCAAAGGATTCATCACGCTTTGATGAATACTGTGATAATCTGCTTCTCGAAGAAAACAGAAAAATTGAAAATGATCTTACCTCCATCCTTAAAAAATCAAGGGTCGAATGCTATCTGAATGTTGAAGCCCCCGACATAGTTGATAAAAGCATAATCCGAAAAATAGTCGATACCCTTACAGAGGGAGGAAAAGATTATGCAAAATATCTTGAATGGATCGAAAAAAGAAAGACTAAACACTACTACAAAAAATTAGAGAATGTATATGCCGCACTTGAATATGCAGTAATGCTCCTCCGTTTTTCAGACGAAATAGAAAACGAAGGAATTGACCAGGGCAGCTTAAATGAACTCTTCAGTAAATATTCCGGATCATATTACCTTCATGACTTTTACTACCGGAAATTCTATTATCACTATGATAAAACCAATGATAAGGAGATACTGAAAAAGGACATCAGGGAAATAGTCGAAAATGCTTACCACAGAATAAATGAAAAAATTCTGATGAAATGGAGTGATCTCATAGAATCACAGACAAACGGTAAATGGGGCATTGAGTTAATTGATGATCAGAGTGACTTCTTTAAAATCTATGTTTCCAAGATAATAGAAAGAAACGACAGAGACAAGGTTGCAGTCATAATTTCGGATGCAATGCGATATGAGGTCGCAGCTGAAATAAAGGAAGTCCTTAACACAAGTACAAATGGCACCATTGAACTAACAACAATGGCCGGGTGCCTTCCTTCATACACAAAGATGGGAATGGCATCACTCCTCCCGCATAAACAACTTGAATACAGAAATGATCACATCTTCGCAGACGGAATTGATTCTGACGGACTTATCAACCGGGAAAAAATTCTTCTCAGTCATGAAAAGGAGTCAATAGCATTCAGCTTCAAAGACTTTAAAAATTTAAATAGAGAGGATGCAAGACAAAAGATCAAAGGAAAGCGGATCGTTTATCTCTACCATAACAAAATCGATGATACAGGCGACAATCATTCATCCGAAAATGAAGTGTTTGATGCCGCAGAATCAGCGATCAGTGAAATTGATGCAATGGTAAACCGCCTTGGAACATCCCTAAATGTCATCAACATTATAATCACTGCAGATCATGGATTTATATACAACCGTGATTCTCTTGAAAGTCATGATCTCTTTGAGACTGCCGGTTTTGACAAAGATAAAGCTCTTATAACCAACAAACGGTTCATACTAAGCAGTCAGGATATCAAACTTCCAAATACTCACAGATTTGATCTTAAACTGCCTTCTGACTCTGCAGAAAAGATGTACATCTACACACCGTATGCAGATCTCCGGTTCAAACTTCAGGGCGGCGGAAGGAATTTTGTCCATGGCGGATCATCACTCCAGGAGATCGTGATCCCTGTCCTGCTTTACAAGCATAATAAATATGAATCAGATCTCGACAGAAAAGGAATCCAGCATGGAAAAGTTGGCATAGATATATTCAATTTAAAAAAGATAACAGGCAATCCCTTCAAAATCAGACTGCTTCAAACGGAAAATGTTACCGAAAAACGTGAACCCTTAAGATGCAAAATTGCATTATACGATAATTCAGGAACAAAAGTAAGTGATGAAAAGATAATCATTGCTGACAAAACCTCAGATGAACCAGAAGAAAGAATGCTTGAAGTAATGCTCACAATCAGTCCTAATATCAAAAACGGAATATATATTTTAAAAGCAGTCGATGAAGACACAAAGGCATTGCGCAGAGATGTTCTGGAAGCAACCGTTGAAGTGGACATATTAATATCCGATGATTTTTAAAGAGGCTAAATAGATGACAGACCTGATATCTGAGATGGATTTGGATAAAAAACTCATAGAGTTCTTTCCTGGCAGGGTAGTCAGAAAAGATCTCACGAAAAAACTCAAAGGCAGCAATAATGTTCCAGTATATGTACTTGAATATCTGCTCGGCTCCAATTGTGCTACTGATGACGAGGATCTCATAGAAGAGGGAGTCAAAAAAGTAAAAAGGATCTTATCTGACAATTATGTTCGTCCCGATGAAGCAGAAC
>JAQVAY010000016.1 GCA_028690575.1 Bacilli bacterium
TTTTGATCGCCAATATATTCATGAGAGATGACCTTCATGTTGTCATCAAACTTGTAAACAAGTGGGATACCCGTTGGGATATTTACTCCAACGATATCATCATCAGAGATTCCATCTAAGAATTTAACCAACGCTCTTAAGGAGTTGCCGTGGGCAGCGATAAGAACATTTTCGCCTCTCTTTAAACGAGGAAGAATTTCTCGATCATAGAAAGGAATAACGCGTTGAACGGTATTGTATAAGGATTCTGCTAATGGAATATCTTTTTTGTCAACTTTTTGGTAAGCAGGAGCAAAGGCTGCATTTCTCTTATCGTCTACTTCAAGCGATGGGGGTGGTACATCATAGGAACGACGCCACAATGTAACTTGCGCGTCACCATACTTTGCGGCGGTTTCGGCTTTATTAAGCCCTTGAAGAGCTCCGTAATGACGTTCGTTGAGTTCCCAAGTCTTATAAACTGGTAAAAATTCTCGATCCATCTCAGCTAAAACAAAGTTCAAGGTGTGAATTGCACGTTTGAGATAGGAGGTATAACAAACATCGAATTCGATGCCACTCTCTTTTAGAGCAACACCTCCTGCTTTTGCTTCTTCAACACCAGTAGCTGATAAGTCAACATCAGTCCAACCGGTGAAAAGATTAAGCTTGTTCCATTCACTTTCGCCGTGGCGGACAAGCACTAAGATTCTTTCCATAATATTCTCCTTTACGTCTTAAAATTATTTTAATAATCCTTATCTATTTTACCTATCAAATGAAGACAATTCAACATTCTAATAATAATAGAATGAGTGGAAAATATGTTCTTAATCGTATAGGGTTTCCATTTTTTCTTTTATTAATATATAATAACAGCAGAAAATAGGAGGCAATTATGCCATATATTAGTTCAATTCACGCTCGGGAAGTTATCGACTCACGTGGCAATCCCACTATTGAAGTGGAAGTCGCTACTGAATCTGGTGCTTTCGGAAGGGCTATTGTTCCCTCAGGTGCTTCGACTGGCGAAAGAGAAGCATTAGAACTCCGTGATGGAGATAAAAAGCGCTTTGGTGGTAAGGGTGTCCTTAAGGCTGTCGAAAATGTCAACGATATCATCGCCCCAGAAATTATCGGATTACCTGTTGACCAACAAGTTTTAATCGATGAAACAATGATTAAATTAGATGGTACTGAAACCAAGGAAAAACTCGGAGCGAACGCCATATTAGGTGTCTCTCTTGCTGTTGCGAGAGCCGCTGCTGATTTCTACGGAATGCCATTATACAAATATCTCGGTGGACCAAACGCGAAAATGTTACCAGTTCCTATGATGAACGTCATAAATGGTGGCAGCCACGCAGACAGTTCTGTCGATTTCCAAGAATATATGATTATGCCTGTCGGAGCCAAATCCTTGCGCGAAGCTCTCCGTATGGGTGCTGAAACTTTCCATGCTTTAAAGAAAGTCTTAAAAGATAAAGGCCACGTCACTGCAGTCGGTGATGAAGGCGGATTTGCTCCAAATCTCGGAAGCAATGAAGAGCCATTGGAGGTTATCGTTGAAGCTATCAAGAAGGCCGGATATGTTCCTGGCAAAGATATCTGTTTAGCTATGGATGTCGCCGCCAGCGAATTCTACAACACCGAAACCGGCATGTATGAATTAAAGAAATCGAAAGGTGGCAATTTAACCACCGACCAAATGATTGACTTACTCGCTTCCTTCGTTGAGAAGTATCCTGTTATCTCCATCGAAGATGGTTTAGGTGAAAGAGACTGGGCTGGTTGGAAAAAACTTACTGACCGCTTAGCTAAAAAGATTCAAATCGTCGGAGATGACTTATTCGTCACCAATCCTAAAATCGTTAAGAAGGGCATTCAAGAAGGTCTCGCCAATAGCGTTCTCATTAAGCTCAACCAAATCGGAACTCTAACCGAGACTTTAGATTGCTGCCAAGAAGCGGAAAGAGCAGGCTATACCTGCGTCGTCAGCCACCGTTCAGGCGAAACTGAAGACACCACCATCGCTGATTTAGTTGTCGGATTAAACGCTGGCCAAATCAAGACTGGCTCAATGAGCCGCACTGATCGTATTGCTAAATACAATCAATTGATGAGAATTGAAGAAGAATTAGGCGAGACAGCCCAATTCAAAGGCAAAGAAGTCTTCTACAACTTAAGATAGTTCTAGATTTAACCAACTAAACCCATCATTTTGATGGGTTTTTTGTTTGTTCTTTAATTAAGTTTGAAGTTGTTGATAATCAGGGTTCGAATTGTTTTAAGTAGTAGTGATTTACTATGTAAAGAAAGTTTTTTGTAAATATTAAAAGCGCAGGAAGTGTTCTTCCTTAGATCATTTAATGTCTTAGCTGAACAAGACCTAACCGCGTTGTTAAAATCGATGACAAAATCTTTTCTTTTTGCATAACTTTGGTCATAAACCATTCGGTTTAACTCATGTATAGTTATTAAGCTCCTATTGGAAAATTCTTGCTTTTCGGCTTTTAGTAAATTCACCCCATCTGTCTTCCAGGTATGAATATCATGACAAAAAAGACCCGTCTTGTTACATGAGACAACTATTCGGTTTTTAATCGGCTGTTCCAGCAAATTACCGACTATACAATCAAAAGGAGCGACAAGGAGTGTTTTTTCCTCTAGCTCTTTAAATTTATCGTAATCAAAAGTATGAGGGTAGAAGCCTGTCCCATCATAGGAATATATCTTCTGAATTCTTTTCTTGTATGTTTCTTTACAATATGTGGCGGCATAGACGCAGATGTTGCCTCCCTTGGAATGACCTCCTAATATAAAGGTTGCTTTTGGATATTTTTCCATCATCCTATTTAGATAATCATTAGCACATATTTGAGAAGGCATTTTTTCTTCGAGAAAGAGATTCAAATTTTCCATCCATCCAATCAAAGAATCATCGGTTCCGCGATAACATAAATATATTAAATTATCGACAATATGGTAGCAAATTGCCGCAAATTGAATGTTTTTTTCTTCATTATTTATTTCTTCAAAGTCAGAAATGACAATATCTTTATAGCGAGTTGTGTTATGTATTTTTTTAGCTAGACGAATGGGTTTTGTTCCCAAAAATAAACCTTGGCTGGTCTTTTTTAGACTTGAGTTTGAAATGAGATTCTTCAAAAATAAATCTAGCGGAATTGATTGGGGGTTCGTCAGTCTTTTAAGACCAGTTTGAAAGTCACAATAAAGAATATTCGAAAGAATCAAACCATCAACTTCATCAAATGGTTTGTCTCTAAAAGTTACATCTCCGCAACCTGGCGCACAATTTAACAAAGTCATATTTTCCTTATATTAATATTATAGATGCTAAAAAGCCCTTTATGGATATATGATTTATAAAGCAACGTTAATATGTTATTTATAAAAAAGAGTTAATTATAAGCATATGGATGAATTAAATAAAAAACGCAATGAGAAGAAAGCCCGCCTTAGTAGCGCGCTAGTGTTCATTATCCTGTTAGCTATTGTTTCGATGTTTTCCGACATGACTCATGAAGGATCAAATTCCATTATCGGGGCATATCAGGCAATCATTGGAACTTCACCATTTGCCATTTCTGTAGTGAGTGGATTAGGGATGCTCATTGGATTCACGCTTCGATTGGGGACGGGTTATATAGTCGATAAAACAAAAAAATATTGGTTATTTACTATCCTTGGTTATGTCTTTGATTTAATTTGGATTCCCCTTTTGGCTCTTGTTCCAGAAAACGGGTGGCTACTTGCATGCGCTTTCATTTTGATGGAAAAAATGGGAAAAGCCATTAAAAAACCTGCTAAAAACGCCTTAGTTAGTTTTGCTGCCAAGCAAAATGGAACTGGAAAATCATTTGCTTTTAGCGAACTCTTAGATCAATTAGGTGCGTTCATTGGACCATTAATTCTCTCTGCTACTTACTTAGCTACCTCTTCACTGAGTGAGTATAATCGCTATCGAATTGGATTTTTGGTTCTTGGTATCCCGGCTTTGATTTGTTTTATATTGTTGTTTACTTCTCGCATCAAATACCCCCATCCCGAAATATTCGAAGCAGAAAATATCAATCAGAAAAAAGAATCAATTTTTAATAAGGGATTTATACTTTTCTTAATTGGCTCATGCCTTTTGGCCTTTGGATTTGTCGATTTTCCTTTGTTCATCGCCCATGTTAATTCTTTGAATTTGTTTAAGGTGGAATATCTACCACTTATCTATTCTTTTGCGATGTTAATTGATGCAATAAGCGCCATGGTTTTTGGGCTTGTGTATGACAAGAAAGGTTTTCTTTCAATTATAATAGCCACTCTTCTAACATCATCTTTTGCATTTTTCTTTTTCTTCTTTAATCAATATTGGTCAATTTTCCTCGGAGCAGGACTTTGGGGCATTGGCATGGGGGCGCAGGAAAGTATTGTCTTAAGTGGAGTAACTGATTTAACAAGTAAGAATAACCGCGCCAAGGCGTTTGGAATATTTGATATTCTCTTTGGTATATTTTGGTTTTTGGGTTCACTACTTTATGGCCTTCTATATGAAGCTTCGTTGTTGGCTCTCTCGCTTATTTCACTCTTGTCTATATTAATGAGCTCAGCAGTATTCATTTACATGCAAAAGAGTAAATTAGGGATTAATAAAAATAAAAAAACAGCCCAATGAGACTAATGAGCTGTAAGAAATTGAGTGGTACGCCAAGCAGGAATTGAACCCGCAACCCTCAGATTCGAAGTCTGATACTCTATCCAGTTGAGCTATTGGCGCATGAAAATATCATATCATAATTGATTGTTTTAATTCACAATTATTAGTTTTTTTAATTGCGAATTTAGTACTTTAAACATTGTAAGAAAAAAGATAAAAAGGGGTGTCTCTTTATAATTCTAATATATTTATATATAGTAGAGATGTATTAAGGAGGAAATATATGAAATTTAAATACGCCATTCTTGTCGTTGATATGCTTAACGACTTCGTGACTGGAGCATTAAAGTGCGAAAGGGGTCTCGCCATCGTTCCTCAAGCCAAAAAATTGCTTGAAGAAGCAAGAAAGAATCATGTTCCTGTCATCTTTTGTAATGATTCTCATCTTCCAAACATTGACCACGAACTAAAGTTGTGGGGAAATCACGCAATTAAAGGAACCGAAGGGGCTAAAATTATTCCGGAGTTAGGTCCTCAACCTACTGATTACATCATTGAAAAACGCCGCTACAGCGGATTCTTCCATACTGATCTTGATTTGCTATTAAAAGAATTAGGAGTCAATACTGTTATCCTAACGGGGCTCCACACTCATATGTGTGTCCGTCACACCGCAGCGGATGCTTATCAATTAGGTTACAAAGTCATTGCCTGTTCCGACGCCACTGACTCATTCACCAAAGAAGATTACGATTATGGCATAAAGTATTTCAAAGAGGTATATGATGCTGAAATATTAAATACCAATGAACTAGTAAAAATATTTGAAGGCCAATAGTAGATTAGATATGAAAAACTCAGGATTTGTCCTGAGTTTTTTTATTTCTAGAAATATTGTTTTAATTCGTAATCAGTAACCACTAATGAATATTTGCTCCATTCAATGCTCTTGCTCGCAATCAGTTTTTCACTGACATGTTGACCTAAAGCATCCTGGAGGAGAGAATCTTTTTTGAAATCTTCGAGAGCCTCTTTCAAATTTTCAGGAAGACGAGTAACTTTTAATTTTTCGAGTTCGTGGTTTGTGAGAGAAAATAAGTTGTCTTGAAAAGGAGCAACCACTTGGTCATCTTTGAGATTGACGATGCCATCAAGGCCGGCGGCGAGAATGGCCGCTAAGGCTAAGTATGGATTAGCCATTGGATCAACCGAACGAATTTCCGTACGAGTGCTTTGCCCATGGCTAGAAGGAATTCTAATAAGCGAGGAACGATTTGAATCGCTCCAACATGCATAAATGGGGGCTTCATATCCAGAAACTAAGCGCTTATATGAATTAACAGTAGGATTAAGGATAAATGTTAAAGGGCGAATATGTTTAATTATGCCAGTAATCCATTTTAAACAGAGCATGGAAAGCTTGCTAGGATCGACAACATCAGCGAATAAGTTTCTTCCTTTGTCGTCCGCTAAGGAACAATTCGTATGCATTCCGCTACCAGCGATGCCTTCGACTGGTTTAGGCATAAAGGTGGCAAAATAGCCATGTTTTCGAGCGATGACTTTGACCACTTGTTTAAAGGTTTGAACTCGATCACATGTTGTTAGAACATCATCGTATTTAAAATTGATCTCGTTTTGTCCGAAGCCAACTTCGTGGTGACAAGTTTGAACAACAAAGCCAAGCTTTTCTAATTCTAGAGCGATATCTCTTCTAACATATTCCGCTCCATCAAGAGGGGCTAAATCAAAATAAGAAGCCTTATCAATGGAAGCGCTAATATCGGGTTTGCCATCAGGGCCAAGTTTAAAGAGATAGAATTCTGGTTCGAAACCTAGGTTGAAGGTTTCAATTCCGGCTTCTTTCATCTTTTGAATATTCTTTTTTAACACATAGCGGGGATCTCCGATGAAAGGTTCACCTTTAGGAGTATAGACATCGCAGATTAATCGAGCAACTTTTCCATATTGAATATCTTCAAATGTAAGAATCATCCAAGAATTCAAATCAGGGCGAAGATACATATCAGCTTCTTTGATACGAACAAAACCTTCAATGGATGATCCATCGAACATGATTTCCCCATCGAGAGCTTCTTCCAATTTACTGGCAGGAATTTCAACAGCTTTGATGGTTCCCAAAATATCAGTGAATTGTAAACGGATATAGCGAACATCATCCCTTTTTGCCATCTCAAGGATATCTTCTCGTGTGTATTTGTTCATATAATCGTCCTCTATTATGAAAAAAGTTTAGAGCAGGAAGGGGCTTTAATGCAATAAGAAAGATGATATGAGGGAATTTAATAAAGAAATAACGATTGTTTTTCACTTGATAGAAATGCATTTTTCAAACGCGTAATAGTTTCATGTAATGACATTTTTCCATTATAATAATCGCGGGAGAAAATTTATGATTGTTAATATCAAAGAAAAACTGGTCATGTTTCACGAAACAGACTTCAATCAAAAACTATTTGAAGGAGAGATTCCTCTTGAACATGGCATGTCCTACAACTCTTATCTTTTTTTAGATGAAAAGACTTGCTTGCTCGATACTTCCGCTCGCGAAGTAAAAGAGACATTTTTTGAAGAGCTGAACGAATCCCTCGATGGGAGAGAACTTGATTACATCGTTATTCACCACATAGAGCCCGATCACACTGCTTCAATTAGGGATATCATAAAGAAATACCCCAATGCTCAAATATATATTTCGATGATGGGTTCTGTTTTCTTCAAAAACTTCTTCCCTGATTTAAGTCATTTGAAGTTCAACATTATTAAAGAAGGTGACACTCTTCCTTTAGGAAGTCACACTCTTCGCTTTATCTCTGCTCCCATGGTTCACTGGCCAGAAGTCATGATGAGTTATGAAGAAAATCATCAAATTTTATTTTCCGCTGATGCCTTTGGCTCTTTTGTCACGGCACCTAATCCTTATGAACGTAATTATGAAAACAAAGCTTTCTTGCTCAGTGAATCAAGACGTTATTTTACTAATGTTATTTCAAAATACGCATCAAGTGTTCTCAGCCTCGTTACGAAAATTAAAAATCTGCCTATCAAGATGATTTTGTCATTGCATGGTTTGGTTCATGAACAAAACATTTCTACCCTATTCTCGTGGTATGGAAAATGGTGTACCCACACTCCAGAAGAAGATGGGGTTTTAATCTTATACGCCAGCATTTACGGGCACACCAAAGAAGCCGCATTGTATCTTGAAAAGGGCTTACAAGCAAGAGGCATCAAAACCATTATTCACACACTGAATATTGTTGATGTCAGTTACGCCTTATCCGATTCATTCATCTATTCAAAAATTATTTTATTAGCTCCAACCTTTAATGTCGGCCTTTATCCCAAGATGGAGATATATCTACGAACATTGATTGAGCATGGTGTACAAAATAAACATTTCTACATAATTGAAAATGGCAGCTGGGCCCCTCAAGCCAAAGAATTGATGAAGAAATACATAGATGAGTTATCGAATTGCACGATTGACCCACTATCTCTCACGATAAAGTCCGCCCTTAAACAAACTGACTATCCAATACTTGACGACATAATCAAAAATGTATAAAAAAAGTCAGCCCTCAAAAGCTGACATCTTTTATTAGCATTTATTCTTTTTTCAAGCTTGTCATGTGATCGACAGGCATTGTAAAACAAATTCCATTCATTGGGGTATTTTTGCCTAACGAATTATCAATTGCATCGATGATGTTTTTAGCCACATCTTGAGAGACCACGCTGATGATAATTTCACGTTCAGGTTCATAATGAATGCCTAAAAATGAAGAGTATTTAGCTCCCGAACCACGCGCTGAAAGGATAGTTGCTCCGGTGGCTCCACAATTCTGAGCTACTTCAACAGCTTGGTCAGCAAAGCCAGCATTAACAATGATTAATAAAGCTTTCATGTTTTGATACTTGTCCATAATAAGTCTCCTTAGTGATAAATACACTCAATTGGTATGGTAAATGCAAAGCCTGTATTGGCTTGATTGAACATAAATTTCTCTTCTAAGAGCATTAATAAACCCGTGACTTGTGAGGAGCGAACAAAGGCGGTAATAACAACTTTCCTTGGCTCAGTTGCAAAGGGAAATAATGTGGCAAGTTTGCTGCCATCTAAAGATCCATGCCCAAACATAACATTCAAATAGTTGGCGTTATTGTCATGCAATTCGCTAACTAGTTTGTCTTTTTGTTCACGGGGGGCAATAACCATTAGAAACACCACTTGGTCATTCATCATTTCTTCTTCTCACTTTCTATTGGATTGTTCTGAGTTAACAATGGATTAATTTCATCCTCGTAAGCTTGATTGTCAATAGATTGAACTTTCTTAATTTTCCGCTCATACATTATACCTAAAATTTGAATGATTATTAAGGGGGTGACGGAGATGAAGGCAATCATCCCAAAACCCTGCTCTAATATATCCTGATTTAATGCTTGACTAACTCCAAGAGTTAAAGGCGTTAGAAAAGCGCTCGTAATCGCTCCACCAGTAACCCCTCCAGAATCAAAAGCCAATCCAACGAAGAGCTTGGGTGTGAAAAACAATAACGTTAATGCAATCGCATATAATGGAATGATGAAGTATAAAAAGGGGATTTCAAATATCACTTTGCAAATACACATAATGCTGGCTAGCCCAATTGATAAAGCTAAGCTAAGTTTGATAACTCTCTTCTTTAAAAATCCATTGGTAATTTCTTCGACTTGCTCCCCTAAAACCACGACAGCGGGTTCAGTTAGGGTAATAGCAAATCCAAGCACAAAACTAATTGGGATGAGGAACCACTTATAAGTTTCATTTTGAATGAATACCTTACCAATGTAGTTCCCTGCGAACGCAAAGCCAAAATCAATTCCGAATAAGAAAATGAACAAGCCAACAAACACAACCAAAGTACTTAAAAGAATGCCAATAATCTTTTTCTTAGGTAATTTAATGAAGAAAAATTGAAAAAAGAGAAAAATTACGATGATTGGAGTTAAGGCTAGGGTAACGGATAATAAATTCGTTCCAATAGTTTCCCATATTCCTTTAGTTGTTTCAGGGGCATAAGGAACTGTCCCAACCGTTTGGAGAATTAAACCATAGATGAAAACAGCAATAATCGATCCCACGCTGGCAATACCAAGAATGCCAAAGCTCTCGTCTGTCGTTTTGTTTTTACTGACCGTTTTGCTTATACCCAATCCGAGAGCCAAAATAAAGGGGACAGAAATATCGCCAGTCGTTGCACCACTCGCGTCAAAGGCAAGGGCTTGATATTGTGAAGGGACGAAAAAGACAAGAGCAAAAATTGCTAAATATAAGACGAGAAAAACAATTTTGATGTTTATATTTCTAATAATGCGATAAATTGCGAAAGCAACTGCAATTCCTGTGCCAAATCCAACGACAAATAAAAATACGATATTATTGATTGGCTCAGCAATTTGTTCCACCTGCTTTGCCATCACTTGAATGGCGGGCTCCGCTATCGTCGCTACAAGACCAAACAAAAAGCCAAAGAGTAGTATAAAAACAATTTTGTTAAGTTTAGTAATGCTGCCACCAACAAGTTTTCCAACAGGTAGAATACTGCTGTCTAAGCCGGTTAAAAAAACAGCTTGTCCAACTAAAACCATAGCATAACCAATGCCAATTTTTAGATAGTCATAAACGATGTTTCCACCATTAAAGGGGAATACAGCAGTAACAATAATGATGATAGCTAATAGAGGAAGAGAAGAGAAAAAAACTTCACGGAGATAACGTAATAATTTCATGCATTTCTCCTTCCTTTTAATTACTGAATTAATATTAGCATATTATTACAGCATTTCAATAAACAACCCTATCAATCCGAACGCAATGCTCGGGATACCAATGGTGAGGCCATAAAGAGTAAATCTTAGAAACGAAAATTTAACATTATAGGTCTTCAACAATGACATCCACATCAGGCCAGCCAAACTTCCAATTGGAGTGATGAATGCCCCAATGTTTGAAGCTACAATACTAGCGTATATTGATTCTGGAACTATGCTTGGCGATCCTGCATTTATGATTTGCTGAAAAAGAACAGTCATGGGAATATTGTTAATTAAATTAGAAACAAAAAAAGAAGAGAAACCATAGGCAAAAATTGGCATTTTATCACCTAAGAAATTAGCCAAAATGGTCGTGACTCCCTGTTCATGAAGAGCAAGGACAATTAAAAACATAGAAAGGACAAAAGGAATGAGACTGTAGGGAATTCTCTTTAAGGTATTTGTTAAGAGAAAACTCTTATGTTTACTAATGCAATAGATGATGACAAAGATTGCTAAGGTAACCGAACAGCATATAGTAATGAGGTACATTTCAAGATTTGCATAGTTGGAAACCGCCATTAAAACCATGCTAGCAATAAGGATGAATAAAGCAACATACATAGGCAAAGGTGTTTTCACTTTCTCTATTGGCATGTCAACAGCTGGCATTTTGACCTTAAGTTGACGATAAAATAATAAAAAGAGGATAATAAATGACACTGTTCCAACAAAAAAAGTAGGAAGTGCCATTACTTTTACGTATTCAAAAAATGATATTCCGAATGATTGCCCTAAATAAATGTTTGTTGGGTTTCCAATAATCAAAAATAAAGACCAAGTATTGGCAGCAATAAACTCGCTAACTAGGAAAGGAATAGGATTTATATTAGCTCTTTTACAAAAGAAAATGATAAAAGGAGTAAATGTCAAAATAATAATGTCATTACTCGTAAAAACCGTCAAAAATGACACCAATGAGTACAAAATAATGAAGAGTTTAATTTGCGAACCTTTGGATTTATTAACAGCAAAGCTTGCCAAAAACGCAAAAAAACCTGTTTCATCAAGAATAATGGATATAAAAGAAAGAGATAGAAAAATAATTAATAACTTCAAAGGATTAATCGCAGAATTATTTGTCAAAGATTGAAAAGCAATTTGAGGATCCAACAAACTAAATATTAATATGAGCATAGCCCCTATTAAAATTGGCCAATAGAAAGTTTGTAAGTTAAAGCGAAACACCTTAATTTGGGGTTTCAATATAATCAATAAGACCATTGATATGATAGAGATAACAACAATAATTAATAGAGGAATTAGCATAATTCGATAAGAATTATACTCTTCCGCTATAAAAATGCGAGATGATTAAGCACTAATCAGCAAGAAAACGCTTATATCAATAGTAGGGCTATGAAAAACCCCATATAAGAATCATGATTAATGTTTAAAGTATTTTATATTTATTCTTGATTCAAATGATCAATTTCTAATAATGTATTGCTTAATAAAATAATTCTGATTTAGAAGAATTTTTGATTTTGAACTCTTGCTCCAAATCAGTTACTTTGAACTTTAATCGCTTTAAACGTAATAAAATGACTTAAAATGGTATAATAGTCTTTAAGTTGGGGATTAATTTTTATGTTAAAAATAAATGGCGTTTATAAGACCTATCATCCAAAAAAGGGTGTTCCTGTCAAAGCTTTAGTAAATGTTAGCATCGATTTTCAAGAGAAAGGTTTGATTTTCATCTTAGGAAAAAGTGGCTCTGGAAAGTCAACTATGCTTAACATCATCGGAGGTTTAGACAAAGCTGATCAAGGTGACATAATTATTAAAGGGAAATCGAGCAGTCAATTCAAAAGCAGCGATTTTGACAATTATCGCAATACTTTTGTTGGATTTGTTTTTCAAGAATACAATTTGCTTAATGATTTTAATATTGGGAAAAATATAGCCCTTGCACTTGAACTTCAAGGAAAAAAATCTGATAAAGCATCCGTAGATGATATTCTTTCGAAAGTCGATTTACTTGGCTATGAAAATCGAAAAGTAAACGAGTTATCTGGCGGACAAAAACAACGCGTCGCTATCGCAAGAGCATTAATTAAACAACCTGAAATTATCTTGGCTGATGAACCAACTGGAGCTCTGGACTCAGTAACCGGGCGACAAGTGTTTGAAATTTTAAAAAAATTAGGAAAAGAAAAACTTGTTATCGTTGTCAGCCATGATCGTGAAACCGCCGAAGAATACGCTGATCGAATTGTTGAAATGAAAGATGGCATGGTTTCCAGTGATACTTCTAAAGCAATTATTAAATCCGAAGAAATAATGCCTGGCGTTTTAGTTAATAAAAATATGGTCCATTTTGCAAACGATCATCAATTTTCGATAAAAGATTTTGATTTAATTAAAAATCTTCAAAAAAACAATCTTTCTGTCATTATAACGAATGATGAAAAATTATTGTCAAATCATGTTTTTAAACAGACCGACCAAGAAACCATTGACACTCGAAAATATGATGGAAGCAAGCTTAAATTCATTAGCAGCAAACTAAAAAATACTGACTCCTTAAAAATTGGAGCAAGTGGGTTAAAATATAAAAAAGTTAGATTATTTTTTACAATTCTATTGTCTTTTATTGCTGTGTCATTTTTTGCTTTGACCGATACTTTGAGTGCTTTTAATGGTGAAGAATCTCATGCCCGGACCTTGCAATCAAACAATATCAACTCTGTCACATTAAGTCAGTACTACCGAATACAAGATTCTGGTTATTATTATGATCAAACAATGAGTTTTTCAAAAGAACAAATAAATAATATGGTTGATGATTTTCCAAATGCTTCAATAATGCCAACAATTGAGGAAAATCTTGAATTACTTTTTGATTATGAAACAATCAGTTCTTTATCAGCAAACGACCTAATCCTTTATAATTTTTTACTAAGTTATCAAGGAGTCAAATTGTTTATTTCCGATGATTATTTGGAAAATCAAGAAATTGATTTATTAGCAGGTAATTTCCCCACAAATGATGAGGAATTCATGATCACATCCTTTGAGATGCAATTATACAAACGTTTTAGTTTCCCTTATTTTGATTTTAATGAACTTAATGTAGCAACTGCTAAATATATTCTTCCAAACCAATTCACCACTAATGAAGAAGATAACGCTAATCTCATTATTGGAAAATCTGTTGATGCAAATGCTAAAAATCGAAAAATAAGCGGTGTAATTGATATTTCTTATGATAGCAATTACCTTTCTGAAACATTTTTGGAGGAAGCTAATGACGATTATGTTTTAAGACAAGAGTTCAACCAATATATAGAGGAACATAATTTGGGTGCTCATTTTTTAAGAGAGGAAGCTTTTGACGCGATAAAAAATCCTATTGAAGGTCTTTCAAATCATGCTTACGATTCCGGCGCTAGTTTTATAGCTTCCTATGGAGTAGGTCAAAATTATACTAATTATATTGACTTTTTCGTAAAGGAAGATGATCTTAACTCTGAACAGTTAATCAAATTTACCAATGAGCCACTTAAAAACGATGAAATAATTGTCTCAGTTAATATTTTAACCCAGTTATTTTCTTATGAAGACGTTATACGTTTTACCTATGACATGGATACATATGAACAACTTTTAGTTATAGATTTTGGCGGAACTGATCAAATTTCTTTTAACACAATTAATGGAATAATGGATTGGGATCAAGCAGATCCACTTAATCATCAACGTTTAGTTAATCTATTTTCTTCGGAAGACGATATAGAAATTACCAATTATAATCTTAAAGAAGAGGTAAGCAGTTATAAATTAGCTGGTTTATATTTTCCTCGAAGCCACACATATTGGGTCGATGAATTTGATGAAACATTTTATCCATTTAATATGAATGTTCTTTCGATGACCCTCAATGATTTTAATGGTGAAAAATACAATTTAGCATTTATTGACAATCTCGTATTTATTGTGAATGATGGCACAAATTTGTATGATCAATACATGAAAATTTACCATTATGACAGTCCTTTTTCCATTGAAATACATAGTGAATTCAGTTCTATCTTTAGCGTTTTTGATTCGTTAGTTGTTGGGTTGCGTGTAATCTTTTTGATTCTCGGCAGTATCTTAGCAGTTTTTAGTGCTTTATTAATGATGAATTTTATCGCAACAAGTATTTCTTACAAGAAGCACGATATAGGCATATTAAGAGGCTTAGGGGCTAGGCGAATTGATGTTGTGAAGATATTCACTTTCGAAAGTCTTATTATCGCCACGATAAACATTTTACTAGCTATTGCGACAACTATTCCAGCGATATACCTAATCAATCAGCAAATAGCAAGTGCTCTTGAGATGAACATTTTATTTTTAGGATTTACTTTCCGTCAATTTGCTCTAATAGTATTAATTGCAGTGGGAAGTGCTTTGATAGCCAGTATTCTTCCCGTGCTGAACATCGCAAGAAAAAAACCAATTGATGCAATCAACAATCGATAATTGGTTTTAGTATATTTTCTAATTAAAAAGAAGAATTTTTCTTTTACTTCTTTGTGAAGAAGCAAAATCCAACAGCTCCAGGTCCAGTGTGAACTCCAACAGTTGGACCTATCGGATAAACGGTATCCATAGGAAAGTCACATCTTTTTTTGACATATTCTTTAAATTGTTCTAATGTTTCTTCGGCATCAGAATGACCAAATATTCGTGGCATTGTGGTATCAACATCTGCTTCCTTATATTGATCGACCAACCAAGCAAAAGCGCGATGAATACCAAGCGCCTTATGAACAGGAAGGACTTTTCCTTCAGCGATACGAACGAGTGGTTTTAATTTAATAATTGTACCAATAAATGCTGATGAGCTGGAAAGTCGTCCACCAAGACGAAGATATTTTAAGTCATCAATAAGAGCAATGACAACAAATCTGTTTTTGGCATTTTCAACAAGTTGAACTATTTCTTCAGCGGTCTTTCCTTCGTCTCTAAGACGAATCGCGTATAACACAAGAGCGGTTAGTCCAAAAGAAACTTGAAGAGAATCAATTAGATGTATTTTTTTATTTGGTAATTCATCTTTTGCGATATGAGCGGATTGTAATGATCCACTTAATCCACTAGAAATAAATATTCCAATGATCTCATCCTCATCTGGGTATTTTTCAAAGACAGTGATAAAAGACTCACTATTAATAAGACTTGTTTTTGGCAACTGGGTGGCCTCTCTTAAACGTAGATAAAATTCTTTGTTGGTTATATCAATGCCATCAATGAAGTTTTCATCTCCAAAAGATATCGTCATGGGAATGATATCGATGTTTAATTTTTTGGCCTGAGCTTGAGATATTTCTGATGTTGAATCGGTGATAATGCGAATAGACATGTTATTTTTTCCTTTCATTTGCTGTAGCTTTTATCTGCCCACGAAAGTAACTTTGTACTTTCGATAATGCTTCAATTAAAACTTCCTCTTCTTTGATAGAAAGATTAGCCACTATTTCTTCTACCATTTTTTCGTGGAATTTTCGGTGTTGGTCGTTTACGAATACCGCTATAGGAGTGGGGATTATATGGATAATTCGTTTATCACTTTCATCTCTTTCTCTGACAAGGTAGCCTTTCTTTTCTAAAGTTTTAACCGCAGTGGTTAACGAACCGAGAGTGATTCCCGCTGCATGAGCGATATTTGTGGCTGTGTTTTCATCCTTCTTCATCGTCTCAAAAATTGTTTCTAAGAGATGAACCTCACTAATAGAGAGATTGTTATTTGTTAGGCTTTCTAAGGTCTTTTCTTCTAGCCTTAGAATGGTATTAAACGTAACGACTAAGAAATGATTAAGCTGTTCTTTATTCGATTGCATAGTTCCTCCAAATTAGTTTGAACTTCAAACAATATCTCACAATGAGATTATTTAGTCAACCGATTTATTATCTTTTTTAATGTTGAGAAACGCTAATATGAAAACTAATGTAAAACTTCTTTGAGAATATTCACAATTTTTTCTAGACCATTTCTGTCATCATTATTAAAGGCGCCAAAACGATAAGAATCAACATCAAAAACACCGATGATTTCAGCGCTTTTATTTAACAAAAGAACGACTATTTCACTATTTGTCTCATTGTCACAAGAGATATGATACACACAGGCATGTACATCAGGAACAATGATAGTTTCTTTTTTGGTAAAAGACTCTCCGCATACCCCTTTATTCAAATCAATTTTGAGGCAAGCAGGTTTTCCTTGAAAGGGCCCTAAATAGAGGTAATGTTCCCCTAATAGATAAAATCCAACCCAAGAAAAATAGGGGATCTTTTCCTTTAATAAAGCGCATGTATTAGCGAGATTCGTGACCTGAGGAAGCGAACCGTCTAATAGAGATTGAAGGTTCATAATGACTTCTTTATAAAGAGAGACTTTGTCCACTTTTTTATGTTTTTCTTCTAATTGTAAAAGGTTGATATGGCAATAGCCGTCAGGATTTTTTAAAAGATAATCTTGATGATAATCCTCAGCAAGAAAAAAGTTTTTTAAAGGCAAAACTTCGATGGCAATCTTGTCTTTATAATTACTTTGTAATTCTTGAATCATTGAAAGAGCTGCTTCTTTTTCGTTTTCTTCCTGATAATAAATACCACTTCGGTATTGATGGCCATAGTCTCCGCCTTGATGATCAAAAGCGGTGACATCAATGATTTTGAATAGATAAGAAAAAATAAGCTGAAGATTAACAACGGATGGGTCATAGGTAATCTTGATTGCTTCTACCGAAGTGGTGAGATGGTTTTTAACTTCATAATAAGAAGGATTATCAATGTTGGAGTTGGCGTAACCACTTACCACATCAAGAACCCCATCCATTTGAGAATAGAAGGCTTCAATCCCCCAAAAACATCCTCCCGCGATAACTATTTCTTTAATCATGTTTATGTTTTATTTTCTTTCCCATTAATAATACTTTTTCTTTTTATTAAATTCTATCAACTATTTTTAAAGAGATGTTCTAATCCTTAATTGGGTTTGTTTTTATTTGCATACAATCTAATTTAATCTTATTATGGTATCAAGAAATGGCGAAAGCCGGAAAGGAACGAAGAATAATGAAAAGACGCTCAATTGGAGTAATGGTATTGCTCTTTTTAATCACGTTTGGAATTTATCCAATTATTTGGATTATTAAGTTTCAAATGGAATTAAAAGCCAAAACAGGAGATGGATTTGGAGGTTTTGCTCACTTCTTAATGCTCATTTTTACATTTGGTATTTACGGTTTATATTGGCAATACGCAGC
>JAQVAY010000071.1 GCA_028690575.1 Bacilli bacterium
GAGCGACGGCTCCGGCCTCGCACCCCTCGATACTGACAATTCGGCATACATGATGCAGCAGTGGTCTCCCGACGGCACGACGATCGTCGTGAGCGACCTAAACGACCTGTATGCAATCCGGCTCGAAAATCCGGCGGCACCTGCGTCTCCGGGATCTGGTGTAGTCGCTACAGCGGGCGCACTGCTTCTCACGGTATGTCTACTCAGGCTGAAAGGGCGATACTGAATGCGTCATCAAGAATCAGGGCAACCAGAACGCGCCGTCATACAACTGTTGCGTCGGTACGTCGCCGGGCAAAAGCGGCTCGTCCGGGTTTTGACCCTCGTTCCCGGGATTTGTTACGTCGCCGCGGTGAACACAGAACGTCGAGATCGGGAACCGGAATAATGACCTGTGATATCCCCGACTATGAAGAACCGCCTGATGCAGCATTTCTGATTCATGAAAACTGCATCGTCACCCCGGTGAAGGAGGAAGAATGACAGAGTCCGCTGCACGAATCATCGCCGCTGTTGTCGCGATCGGAGTCGTCTGTTGCGCGGTAGCGCTGATCGCACCGGTGCACCTTCCTGACGAGGACAGCGGTCCGGGGACCGGGAACGTGACGCCAGAGGGATCGCTGACAGGGTCAGACCAATCCAGGAATGTACGAAATGAGGAGGAACACGAGAATGCAACGCACGAACAGGTACCTGCAGAAGTAAGGGAGGATAAGGACATGACACCGGAAGAGATCTCAAGAGACCTGTATGCGTCCATATATGGGCCTAGAGTCGTGAAGGAAGCGCTGGAAGAGGCAAATATGACACCGGAGGAGTTGCCGGACGAAGTAGAGGAGGAGATCAAAAACACCGTACCGTTCGAAGATATCATCTGGAAGTGGGATCTCAATCCCCGGAACAAGCAGGTCGTCATCCATGCAGTCTTCGCATGGAATGAAGAGCACGAAAAGGAGATAACTGCCATTCAGGGCAGAGAGATCGGCGATTGGACTTTTAACGTCGTCTGGGAGCCGTATATGCATCCAGCCGTGAGGCGAGCTCTGGAAGCGGCAAATATGACGCCGGAAGAGTTGCCGGACGAAGTAAAAGAGGAAATGGAAAACATCAGCGTGCAAATTGGGGGCATACGGACGTGGGTGCTTGATCCCCGGAACAGACTGGTCGTCGCCTATGCGCGCTTTACATGGCCAAATGACGGGTATGAAACGAAGGCGGATGCCGTTCGGGGCAGGCAGATCAGCGGCTGGACCTTTAAGGTCATTCTGGAACCGGATGTGCCCGAACTCATGCAACGAGCGCTGGATGCGGCGAACATGGCGCCGGGTGAGTTCCCGGAGGAGGTGAGAGAGGAGTTAGAAGATCTACGGCGCGGTAATAACAGAACATTCAGCATCAGTAAATGGGAATTTGACCCGGACAACAAACGGGTTGTCGTCTATGCGTACTCCATAGGGAGCGAAGAAAGGATGATGCGGGACGAAAAAGGGATGGAGGCCCTCCAGGGCAGAGAGATCGGCGATTGGACTTTTACGGTCATCCATGATGTGGATTACGAGAAAGAACGTAAGCAGCTCGTGGCTGAACTGTTGCAATTCCGGAAGGACCACCTCGAATTGGAGATAGGGGGGTTCGCAATTTCACCCACAGAACTTCAGCTGTGGGTGGCCAACCGCACACCCGCAAACGAGGTGCTGAACGGCACCGTGATGCACGGCAGGACAGTTGAGTTACTATGGAGTCCTGTTGATTATGCAATCAGAATGGCGAGAGAGCAGGCGTTGAGGGAACCGTGAACCGGTTGATGCACAGGAAGAGAGAGTCAGGACTGGTGGTGTGAGTATGGCAGACGGGGGCTGGTTCGATTGGGGAGACTGGGCGGACTGCCACGTCTCGGCAGGCGTGTATCTACCCTTCAGGATCGTGTATTTCCGTCCCGGGCTTCCTGACTGCGGGGGAGGTTCGGGGTCCTGGAACAACGCCGATTGCCTGCCAAACGTGGTGATACGGTATGCCCGGACCAGAAAATGCCTCGAGCATCTTCAGGATCTGGCAGGCTGCTACTGGATGGAGAAGATCCGCTGCCCCGAGCACTGTTACATCGAGGGGACCTTCGATCTGGACTTCTACATGGTGTCGCTTATAAACAACTCACAGGGCTTCGGCCATGCGGTCTGTGCCGAGTTCTTAGGCGGCAACAGAGATGAGTTTTCCAGCTGGAAGTTCTACCAGTTTGACAACCTGGACATCAGACCCGGTGACTGGCAGATGCCCTACGGGACAGAAACAGAGGCTACGAAGGTGAAGATCTACGAGATAACAGGTATCTTTAATTGCGGTCTCCCGAACCACGATATAGTGCCTCTGGCGACGTTTTTGATCGACGCAAAAGGAAATGTAACCAAGGGTTGAAAGGGCGGAGTACATGACAAAAACGACCCTACGGATCATCATCGCACTTGCAATCATCTGTTGTGCGGGAGCGATGATCGTAGCAGTGTACCTTCCTGACGAGGACAGTGGTCCGGGGACCGGGAACGTGACGCTGGGGTCGCCGACAGGGTCGAACCTACCGGGGGATATAAGCCGGAATGCAACGCCGCAACAGGTACCTGGAGAAGAACAGGAGGTTGAGAACATGACATCGGAAGGGTTATCGGAAGAGCTGCAACTGCTTCTACCCGTGAAGGAAGCACTGAAAGAGGCGAATATGACACCGGAAGAGTTGCCGGAAGTGTTGAGAGAGGAGATTGAACAACTGCAACGAACCTATGAAGACAGAAAGTTTGGTATAAGCAGATGGGAATTTGACTCGGAGAACAAGCTGGCCATCATCCACGCGTACTCCATACGAGATGAAAAGAAAGTGAAGGCAATTCAGGCCAAGCAGATCTGTGGTTGGACCTTCAGGGTCGTTCACGATATCGATTACGAGAAAGAGCGTAAGCAGGTTGCGGCCGAACTGCTGCAATTCCAGAAGGATCATCCCGAATTGGAGATATCGGGCTTTATCATAACATCACCCGCACATATGGAGATGTGGGTGCGCAACCGTACGCCCGAAAACGAGGCACTGAACGGCACCGTGATGTACGGCAGGACAATCGAGCTAATTGGAGGCGCACCAAAGGAGATGTGGGAGGAGATGAAAAAGACCGAACCTGCATCGAGGGGACCGGGGACAGATTGAAGTACAGAAGAGAAACTGCTGCATCTTTGAGATGACCGGCCCTAAGTGCAGGCAGTGAATTTCGTAACATCTCCCACAGAAATTCGGTTGTGGGTGGCCAACCGTACACCCGCAAACGAGGCACTGAACGGCACCGTGATGCACGGCAGGACAGTTGAGTAACTATGGAGTCCTGTTGATTATGCAATCAGAATGGCGAGAGAGCAGGCGTTGAGGGGATCAGGAACCGGTTGAGGCATAGAGACTCTATCCGGGGACAGGGATTTCCCCCGGCTCTCCTCCCCCAGCGCAATACGGACCAGGTGACCTATAATTTATGAACATCGGTGAGTACATGTCCCCTTTGCAGGAAATCGCTTCCCCCCGGATAACCTCATTTTTCCGACAGTTGAAACTGCTCTGCCTTTCTCCTGATAAATTTTTTGCAGAACGTTCAACCAGGCCCGTCAACCTGAAAACTCCGTTCCTGAT
>JAQVAY010000072.1 GCA_028690575.1 Bacilli bacterium
AAAAAAATGGAGGTGGTCGGGTTGCGCCATTATTCTGGCGGCATTCCCGACCACCTCCGTTCTTCGGCTGGTTGGTCAGCTAAATACCTGTTTCTTTCTATATAAGGATATATGGGGTATCAGCCCGGTCAGATGGATGCGACGGTCTCCTCAATTTCCGCAGATACGGGAAGCCCGGCGCGGATAGTGATTGAGTTGATGCGGCCATTCCCCACCTTGCGGAGGTGCCGCAGAAAACGGACATGCCTGTCGGTCAAGATGAAATCCCCATCCGGCCGCGAGGCTGTATGCGGTGATTCCTCGCGTTCAAAGTTTGCGGTGCTGATTTTCCTGCTGGCCGCAGTAATCTTTGCATGACCGTCTTCAATGGCAAGGTTTTCCAGACGGCCATATAACACGACCCCCATCAGCGAAATCAGTTTTCGATCCGTTTCCATCAACGCACAGAAATGCATTCTCATGTCCTTCATTTTAAGGATTTTGAACTCAAAACATTTGAGTTTTCTGTGTATATTATACAGCGCGTTTTTTGCAAAACGGGATTTCAGGACAAGCATAAGGACAGGCAAAATTTTGAAATCAGGACACAAAAAAACCGCACGGATGGGTTTTCGTGCGGCGAAGTGAAAAACAGGTATTTTTGAAATATTTTTAGTCGGGACAGGAATCAGGACTTGACAGGAATTTCAATACGACAGCCATTTTCTTTTTCAAACCTTATGTTGATGCCCAAGGCTTTCCTCAAATCATAAAGGCGTTTGAGCATTAACCCATTATCGCCATTCCCCTTCCCAAAATATCTTTCCTTTGATTTCCAACCCGTCGCTATCATAAGAACCTTGTGCGGAATCCATGCATTCGGTGCAGTGATATAATATTGATATAAGGCCATAAGGATAATATGTTGAATGGAGTTGGACTTGTATTGCAATTTTTTTGCCTCTCCATTGACCTTCCAGATTTCGATTCCCTTTTCTTCTATTCGCTCAAGATATGGTGGAGGCGGAAGCGGCTGATATTGCTGAGCTATATAAGCCGGATTGTCAATTACCAAGCGCGGCAGGGCATCGGATGGCAATGTCCCAAGCATAAGAGCCTCTTGGTTTTTCGTTATTAATTCGCAACAAACTTTCTTTATTTCCTCTGCATGCCGTTTATAAAGGTCGAACAAATTTTGTGCTGCAGCGGCCGTGTTGGGCGCAAGATATTTTGCGGCACGGGTGATTTGCGGATAGTTGGCAACGAAACTTTGAAAATCCATTTGTGCAATTTTGAGTGCTCGGTCGACATAGCCGACGAGAGTGGCTTGATCCTCCTCTTTTTTTATAGCTGAATATATTCCCCCATTAAAGAAGTCCGTACAATAATGGTCAACAGGATCGTATTGTGACCATCCTCTCGTTTCAAAAGCAAATCGACGGTCAATGCATTGTGAACAGGCTCCGCATTGTGGCTTTGCAAGTGAACGATGACCAAAATTTGCGTGGGCACAACTTATTGAATTCGGAATAAACGATTCGCATTCTCTTTTTACAATAATATCGATAACTTCCGCTTTCGTTTTGAAAATGAATGGGTTTTCGACGGTAAATTGACGCCCCGCGATAAGTGTTGCGAGTTCCTGATACCCACGCAATACACGTGGATGAGTTGTTCGCGTTGATTGGCTTCCGATCACTTGGTCGAGCAGCGGAAGATTGATGCTGACTGGTCCATTTTCATAAAATTTCACATTGTCGGTTCCCAAAAGGAATGCCGCCGTGGCAGCCAGCGAAAAATACAAGAAGGAGCGTGTTCGCTGAGTATAATCGCGAGTAAGCGTTTTGTCCTTATTTATTTCTAGATTTATAAACAGTGGGCGGTAAGGACATTTCTCTTCAAGTTGTTTGTCCAAGCGGTTAAACACGCTGTTGAATTTATTGGCCGGGCGGTGGCGGACAAGAACAAGGCGGCGTTTATTGTCTATGGCTTCAAAAATTGCGCCACCGAGAGAATCCAAGCCGCCAGAAAATAACATGACTTGGTCTGGCTTTTCGTTTTCATCCCATTTCCCAACGAAGTCGAAGTAGTTATTCCGACTTCTTTCCTGCTCCAATTTTTTGAAATCAAAGGAAATGCATTCGCCAGACAGAAAAGACAGAACTTCTACCAGCTTTTGACTGACTTCCGGCGTTTGCCAGAAAACGACATCACGTACTCCTATATTGAAATGCAGGCCTCGATACCAGTGAGTGTCATGGGTATCTGTAATCCCTTGACTTCTTGGAATGGCTTGGTCACCGCAGTATACAAATGTTGCGATATCAAGAAAATCCATGAAACGATCTGGAATCGTGGAAAAGACTCCCTCCAGCGCCTCAATTTTACTGTACACATTTTGACCAGGCCCCCACGTTTTCAGATGAAACTCAGTCTCGCTTGCCCGGGGCAAATTGCAAAATATTTCTGTTTGATCACTGTTTGTCTTCATAGAAACTCATCGCTTTAAAAATCTTTTCCATCCCGTATGTGGCAAAACCCGGCAGAGCGGTATCCACATCATGAAGTTTATGTTCGTGAAGCCCCAACCAGTCAACGCAAAAAGACTTGACGACCTTGGCGTTCTCCATACAATAATCATGAAGTTCCCTGTCAAAATTTCTTTTTTCATTGACGGTTCTCATCCGTTCAGATACGCCTACAATCGTTGTCACTTGGCGTGAAACATATTTTTGGAGTGCGCGATACATTACTTCCCCGAAGAATACTTGCCCCAGTGCAGCATAGTTTTCGGCTTTTTTTAGTTTCGCAAGAGAAGCGAGATAATCCTCAGATTTCGGGGACCATAACAATCCATTCTGATCCTTATCTACGGCAGACTGAATTGCGGTTGCAATTGCATTTATCGAAATTTCAGTTAGATCTGTATATGGTTTTCCCGCACACGCACGTTCTATATGTTCCATTGCCTCGGCTTTGATATCTTCAATACTGGAGCGATCCGGTAAATTCAGTCCTATTTTTCGTAGATATCCAAGGAAGTCTTTGCTTTGAGCTGCAAGACCAAAATGGGCAAGAAGTTTCACCGCTTCCTGATACCCGGTATTATTTTTCAGCTGCTCGTAATTTAAATCATCGTGTGCAGCCTGTAAAACCTGCCCTGCAACAGCAGAACTGTTCGCATTATGATTACACAATGCAGTGAGTTCCCTGAATGGTCTTCCTTTTATCGAACTCCGTATTCGAGAATGTCCCATCGCACCCAACCCCCATGGACATGAATTGGTGTGCCGAAAAAAGATAAGGACAACTGTTTCTCGCATGTAGCATATTGCATGAGAGGAAGAAGAATCCCTGTGTCTTTTTTCAACACCACTAAGATAAAATAAGATAAATTCGGGTATCTTTCACTGTAACATACATTAGAAATGGGACAAAGCAAGCAATAAATGGCCATAATCGGTTAAAGCAGGCATAAAAAATTTGATTTTTGAGACTTTCATCCATATTTATACTATTGTGAAAACGAATGGGGATTGAACTTGACCATAAAAGGCATATTGGTCACGATATTTCCTTACGGGGAAAATTGAGTTTTAATCCGCTTCCTATAA
>JAQVAY010000073.1 GCA_028690575.1 Bacilli bacterium
TGGGCAACATGGCTTTTCATTTGCACGACAACTACGATGCTGTATTTCAAAGAAGAAATGAAGTAACTGCTGATTTAAAAATCGAACTTCCCCATTTGATATTTACTCATCAAACGCACAGCGATGTCATTCAAGAAGTGACAAGGCGAGATATTGGAAAAGGTTCCTTTGCCTTCGAAGAAGGCATCGAAGGAGACGCCTTATACACAAAGGAAAGAGGATTAGCTATTGGTATCTTTCACGCTGATTGTGTTCCAATCTTTTTCTATGATCCTACTATTCCTCTTATTGGAATCATTCACGCTGGCTTCCCAGGAACTCTAAAACATATCACCTATAAAGCTATCAAACATGTCATGAAACAAGAAAATTTAAACCCAGATAATATTAAGATTTTTATTGGACCAGCACGCCGAAAATCATCCTACCTATTGAGCCAAAACCAAAAAGAACTGGTCATATGTGCCGGAAGTCCTTTATCTGATGACTATTTTGATATGGTACAATCGAATATCTTTGATTTACTTTGCGCAAACATTCCCTTGAATCATATTTATGATATAAACATCAATACAGTTAATGATGATAATTGCTTTTCTGACTATTTAAAAACGCCAGCAGGTCGCATGGCGTCTCTCATTATTCTCAAATAATATCTATTTTAATCTTTTTGTAACGCTTGGAGGAACCAGTTCACTAACATCAACTCCAGCTTTTGCTAACTCCATGACTGTCGAAGAATTGATAAAAGAGTTTTTCGCTCTACTCATTAGAAACACAGAATCGATTGAAGAATCAGCAAATTCGTTGGCACTAGCGAGTTCAAATTCATATTCAAAGTCAGTGACTGCACGCAGACCACGAATTAAGTGGCTGGCATGATGCTCTTTGGCGTATTGAACGGTCAACCCGCTTGACTTATCAACTTCCACTCCTTTCACTCCTAAAGTGGCTTCTTTAATCATTAAAAGGCGTTCATCAGCGGTAAAACGAGACTTCTTATTAGGATTGCTCGCCACTAAAACGATTACTTTGTCGAAAATCTTTAAAGCTCTTTCCAAAACATCTAAATGACCATAGGTAATGGGATCAAAACTCCCAGGATAGACTGCTACTTTCATATTTGCCTCCAAATAATATCAACATTGATGTCACCATACTTATAATGGCGGGTTTTATTCCAGATTGTTGAATCAAAAGTAAGGTTACTTTGTGATTCAATTACTATAATACCATTTTTTGACAAAAGCTTATTATCAAGTATTAAAGATATTAGTTCGTAATAACAATTAAAGTGGTAGGGCGGATCAAGAAAAACAAGATCAAAAACTTCACCATATTTGATTAACAAGGAAAGGGCTCTTTTATCTTCAAGAGGAAGCACTTTAGCTTGATTTTGGGTTATTCCTAAAGAGGCAATATTCTTTTTTACTGTATCAATGGCGATTTGATTGCAATCGACAAAAGTCGAATGAATGGCTCCGCGAGAAAGGGCTTCTATCCCCATCGCTCCGCTGCCAGCATATAAATCTAAAACTTTTAAACCACTAATGTCGCCTAAAGAGGAGAAGATGGCTTCTCTAATGCGGTCCTTGGTGGGTCGAATATTTTTTTCATCGCTTGGCCACAGCAAAAGGCGGCGGCGATATTTTCCCGCAACAATACGCATTTATTCTTCCTCCTGTGGACACATATCAGTATCCATGAGAGCGAAGATATTTTTATTAATATCTTGATAGATAGCACGAACAATTTGGAAAGCCTCCAAATATTCTTTCACTAATGGGTGAATATATAACGAAGATTTAGCTTTAATGAGTTCATCGCGAGCGTTCTTAACTTCATCAACTTCTTCATTCGAATAAATAGTTAGCATATCGCCATAACGGCTTGAGGCAATGTCTTTTTGATAGGCTAGAGCCATAACGGAATCATCGTTATTCATCCTTTTTTCGAGTTCGTTAAGATGAATAATTCTCGGATCATCAGCTAAAGCCTCTTTTAAGTTATAAGCATCAATGTAAATATCTTTTTTCATTCTATGAAATATTATAAGCATTTTTTCTTATTAAGCGTTAGCACTTAACTTTATCATTTTTTTTAATTGTGTTAGGATACTTAATATGAAATTAAAAATCTACAAAGATACTAATCCCATCATGCGCAAAAAAAGCAGCGAAGTCACACTTCCTTTGTCCAAAAAGGAACATGAACTTTTAGATTCGATGCTTGAACATTTAAAAATGAGCCAAAACGAAGAATATCGTAAGACTCACAAGGTCCGCGAAGGGGTCGGTTTAGCCGCGGTGCAAGTTGGACATTTGAAGCGTATGTTTGTCATCTATTATCAAAAAGATGATGGCCAAATCATTCAATATCAGCTAATAAACCCAAAGATTGTTGAAACTTCAGTAAAAAAATGTGCATTAAAGAATGGCGAAGGATGTCTCTCTGTTGATAAGGAATATAGTGGCTATGCTCACCGATATTATAAAGTACGTATGCGCGCATTTGATGCTATTCAAAACAAAAATATTGAAATAGTGGCTTCCGGATTTGATGCTATTGTTTTACAGCATGAATACGACCACCTCGATGGCATTTTCTTTTATGATCGTATCGATAGAGTTAAACCTCTTGAGCAACTATCAAACGAAGTATTAATTTAATTAATTATAAATAAAATATGTGCTATAATAAGCACGCCAAAACACATACTAATAATGTAATTGGAGGACTAATATGGTAAAGAACATTTCCTTACCGGTTTCTATCTATGCCTTGGGAGGCTTGGGAGAAGTCGGAAAAAACATGTATTGTATTGAGAACGAAGAAACTATCATCATCATTGATGCTGGGGTGAGATTCCCAGGAGTTGAATTTCCTGGAATCGATTATATCGTTCCTGATTATACTCATTTAAAAAACAACCGAAATAAAGTAAAAGCTTTATTGATTACTCATGGCCATGAAGATCACATCGGAGGCATTCCTTTCTTATTGCAAAACGTAAATATACCAGTTATTTACGCTCCAAGACTTGCCTGCGCTTTAATTAAGGCACGACTTGACGAGCATAAGATGTCGTCTCGCACTAAATTGGTGGAATATGATAGCGAAACAATTCTTAAAATTGATCGCTTCGCCGCTAGTTTCTTCCGCGTCACTCACTCAATTCCTGATTCCTATGGAATTTGTATTGATACTCCAGAAGGAAGAATTGTAACAACTGGTGACTTCAAAATTGATTTAACTCCGGTTGGGCCTGATATGGAATTGAGCAAATTAGCTAGATTAGGAGACGAAGGAGTAACTTTATTATTAAGTGATTCCACCAACGCAGAAAGCGAAGGATACACTCCTAGTGAGCGTAATGTTTACGATTCAATTGATGATATCGTCGAAAGCGCGACGGGACGTTTAATCGTTTCGACCTTCTCCAGCAACATCTCTCGTATTCAACAGATTTGTGAATCTGGTGTTAAACATGGGCGAAAGATTGTTATCGTTGGTCGCTCAATGGAAAAAGCGGTTGAAATCAGCCGTAGCTTTGGCTATATCAAAATACCCGATGA
>JAQVAY010000074.1 GCA_028690575.1 Bacilli bacterium
CGGGAAGAGAATCATAGGCGGCAACGATTTCGAATGATGTTTGCCGCTCGGCTAAAATTGATCCGACATTGCCGCAGCCGATAACCCCAACTTTCATTGGACTTGAGTATATAGGAGTCATAATTTACTTTTCACCGATTAAGACTAAAAGAAAAAATGAGCGGATTTCTTGCGCTCATTTTGGGCCTTTCCTAGCGGAAAGAGAGGTTTTACCTAAGAGAAATTTGACAGACACATTCAGTCTTGAGCTGTTATTTGAAGTAGACCCCTACGTCTTTAAGACCATTGTTCATTGCAAGGGTAATTACAAGCGGCGTAATACTTTCAATTATCCCTGAAACTGCCAGCGGTCCCGCATCAAGCGGCTTGAGTTTTGAGACGCTGGAAACCAGGTCCATGACGACCTTCTTTGCTTCCTTGTCATCTCCGCATACACAAACACTGTAGTCGAGCTCTTCATCAAGTTCCATCCATTTTCCTGATGCAACATTGTTGAACCCTGTACAGAGTTTTGCCGACTCCGGCAGCATCTTTTTTACTGCAAGAGCTGCGGATCCCTCCGCCGGGCGGTCCGGCAGGAAGTACTTTTCTTTCGGGAACCGAAGCATCGGGTTGATGAGTGAAACAACGATCTTGTTTTCAAATACATCCTTGCCGACTGCATCAATAGTCGACTCGATTTTGTCGAACGGGACTGAAAGAATGATGATATCAGCATCACACACACTTGCATTTGTCCCGCCATTGCAGACACCTCCGGTACAACACCGGTCATTGAGGCAGCAGGTAACTCCGTCTGCAGCAACGATCGCTTTTGACGGATCACGAGATCCAATTGCCACATCGAATTTTCCACCAATACAAATTCGACGTGCGAGACCTTCGCCGATATTCCCGGTCCCTCCGATTATTCCAACTTTCATGATATCATTTCCTGGTTTACGGGTGTTTTGATGAGGATAGTTACTAAAAAAATATGAATTTTATTGGGCTTACCACTCATGAAGATTACTCTTTGATGGTGACAACCGGTTTGATAAGGTCACTTGGTTTGTCCTTCATCAAAAGGAGTGCTTCTTCGATTTTGTCAAAGCCCTTGAATCTGTGGGTAAGTAATGGCGAGAGATCAAGCTTGCCTACTTCTACGAGGCTTGCGAGTTTCTCCATACGCAGTCTGCCTCCGGTCATTAAACCGCAGTGGATGAATTTGTTGCTCATACCGCAGCCCCACTCGATACGCGGAATCGTCACGAACTCGCCTTTACCAAGGTAATTGACGTTACCGATGATTCCTCCGGGTTTGACCATCTTGATTGCTTCCTGCATGGTGTTGACATCGCCGCCTGCGATACAGACTTTGTCCACACCTTTGCCGTCGGTCTTGTCCAGAACCTGCTCGACAATATCGCCGTTCTTATAGTTGATAATGTCGGTCGCTCCATATCCGCGGGCTGCATTTGCGCAGTCTTTTCTGCTGCCGACCGCAAGAATGTGGGATGCTCCCATGTGATTTGCACCGGCAACAGCCATCAGTCCGACAGGGCCGATACCAATACAGCAGACCGTGTCGCCGAGCTTCACATCGGCAAGTTCCGCTGCCTGGAATCCGGTCGGGACCATGTCTGCGATCATCGATGCTTCAGCTACCGGGATAGAGTCTGGAAGAATTGCAAGGTTTGCATCTGCTTCGTTTACATGGAAAAGTTCCCCGAAAACACCGTCTTTGAAGTTGGAAAACTTCCAGCCGGAAAGCATGCCTCCGGAGTGCTGGGCAAAGCCGTCCTGTGCTTCAATGGAAAGCCAGTCGGGAGTGATTGCCGGAACGATTACACGGTCACCCGGTTTGAAGTCTTTTACCATGGATCCGACTTCCACGACTTCTCCAACGGCTTCATGTCCGAGAATCATGTCGTGGCGGTCTCCAAGAGCTCCTTCCCAAACTGTGTGAACATCAGAGCTACACGGTGCAACCGCGAGCGGTGCAACAATTGCATCAAGAGGTCCGCACTTAGGAGCTTCTTTTTCAATCCAGCCGATCTCGCCGATCCGCTTCATTGCAAGTCCTTTTATTGTTTTTTTCATTCGTGTCACATCCAATAGATTTGTATGGTTCTGTCGATTGATGCCCTTCAATCACTCCTGCCACATGTGATCAAATAACCAATCAACGGATAACTCTTATGAAGTACCGTAATAAAAGAATGATGTAACCAAAAATCCGGACACGCAAATCACATCAAATTACTGAAAATATCATTATAAAAATGACAATAACAATAATTTTCAACCAAACAGATTGAATGATTGCAAATGAGAGTGAAAATGATATTTTTCGATTTGAAAAAAGGGATGATGATGTTATGTCAGCTTTCTGAAAAGGGCCACATCCAGAGGTCCGGCAAATATCTGACCCGTCTTTTCCACAAAATGCTTGAAATGCGGGGTTGCATTGTGAGAGTCGATTGCAGCCTGATCTTTCCAGCATTCGATAAACGTGAACTTTTCCGGGGAAGTTATGTCCTGATAAAAATCATACGATACATTTCCTTTCTCTTTTCTGCTGGATTGAACCAGTTCCAAAGCTAATTCTAGCAAATCGTCGACAGTGTCTTTTTTAGCGGTACATTTAGCGATAATAGTTATCATGCGTGGTGACTCCGCTGCCCATTCGGCAACGATTTTGTTTTGTTGGGAACGAAATATAAAGCTATTCACGTGACCGGCAAAAAACAGTGTTCGGAAATCAAGGAGCAGATCTATTAAATTAGTTTAAGAAAAACAGTATTAGATTATCGATGTTTCCTCTTTATTGATGAGAGATATGACATAGTGCCATAATGATTCAAACAAATAAAATGCAGATATCCACCCCTATCAAGATGGGTGATCAAAGTCCCGACACCTGGAAAATCTGCAATTAATTCATCTAAAACACGACAAAACAGACGTTACGGTCATTTTTTCTTACGGAAGAGAATGAAATCTTTCGTATCCTTACATGAGAAAAAAGGATCCGGCTGTTTTCCAGAAATACCTCACATATGCACCGACCTGATAGGCGCACATGATAATCGCGGATCATTTTTCCACTGAAAATCGAGACGATACAAAAGAGACCGCAGGCAGGAGATGATTCAATCGTTTCCATCGGGTTAAATGGGATCTGCGCGTCAAAAGAGGTGGTGACCGGTGAATCATAGAACGGAGAGCATCGTCCTATCAGCATCCAAATCTGATCAGATGTATCATTACCCCATCTTCAGCGATACGGGAGATATGTTCACGTATGTCCCAGAAAAGAAGGTTTGCCCCCGGACTGCATATCTCACGGAGATAACGTGATGTCAGCTATTTTACTGGTTTGATCGTTTTGAGGAAATTTTTAACGACGAACTCAGCATAGACATCAGACTCTGTGGAGAAAGCAAACTCTTCATTATTTGACCTCAGGATCCCCATCGTCGAACTCCGGTCGCAATAGAAGTAGATCA
>JAQVAY010000075.1 GCA_028690575.1 Bacilli bacterium
GGCACCTAATCGGCGACCAGCTGAATCACGGCCGTTTCTTGTCGACCCAACACCTTTTTTAGAAGCGAAGAGTTGAAGATTTAATTTAAACATCATAATCTATGACACCCTTTCTAAAGTTTTTTTTCTTGGATGAATTGTTGATTGCTCTCAGCGATGGTTTCTAGACCAGCAATAATTGTATCAATCACAATTTCATCATGTGGGGAAAGTGGCTTTTTTGCTTCGAGCGAAGCATAACCTTCTTGAAGAATAAGTTCGACGTTATCGATGTCTTTAATGGCATTGAATCCTCCGGTGACAACAGCAGAAACTGCTGCACACACGAGATCTTCGCCGTAAGGAGCGCTGCTAGCGTGACCTTTTACTTCGAGAAGTTTGACCTTCTTTCCTTCGTTTTTGATTAAAATTTTAATCATGGCTAATTGCTAATTGTTGATAGTTTCAATGACTAAGCAAGTATATGGTTGACGGTGACCAATTGTTTTATGGTAGTTTGTCTTGTTTTTATACTTGAAGACACGAATCTTTTTGGATAAGCCTTGTCTTTCCACTTTCGCGGTGACTGTTGCACCGGCGACATATGGAGTGCCGACTTTCATTGACTTGTTGCTAACGAGTAGAACTTTGTCAAAGGTGACGGTCGAGTTGACTTCGGCTTCTAACTTTTCAACAAAGATTTTAGAACCAACTTCAACGCGAATTTGCTTACCACCAGTTTCGATAATTGCGTACATAATGTCCCTCCTTATCAATACACTAATGACTCGCTATTAAGGTATCTTAATAGATTTGTGAACCTTTTCTAGGCGGTTGTAGCTTACGAGGCGACAACGTTTGTAATATAACATAAGTTATAAAGGGGTGTCAATTTCATTTTCATTTATTTTTAGGCAATAATCCATTCGTTTTGAACGAATAAGCACCTTCATCCCCAATGATTAAATGATCGATGAGGTTGAAACCAATCCTCTTGGCTTCACTGATGATGGAAGAAGTAAAAGCGATGTCTTGTTGCGATGGCTCCATACTGTTTCCGGGATGATTATGAACTAAGTAGAAATAGGTGCCTTTATTTAAAACTAGGATTCGCAAAATATCGCGGATTGAACAAGAGACATTATTCTCGCTTCCAATTGATAGAACCCGTTCTTGGACAATTTTCTTTTGACGATTCAAAGTGATAATCACTATTTTTTCTTGGGCCTGACTAATCAGTTGCGGCGCATACTTTTGATAAATCATTGTGGAGTCAACAATCGAATCTTCATTTTCTGCTTTTCCGATTTGATAACGTTTACCTAATTCAAAGGTGGATGCAAGCTTTATAGCTGATGTTTTATTTACACCTTGGTATATAAGAAAATCTTGATAAGGACTGTGAAAAACATTGGATAGTCCTTTTTTATTAGTAATGATTTTTTGGGCGATGTCCAGAGCAGAATGATCTTTCGTTCCTGAACCAATTATGATGGCTAAAAGTTCGACATCGGAAAGAGATTCCACACCATAGCGCATCGCCTTTTCGCGAGGTCTTTCAAGGATTGGTAAATCTTTAATTGGTGCCAAAATTAGTTCCAGGTAAACTTCCAACCGCCAGGAATTGTCGCGCTACCCTTATTAGAGATAAATAAACGATAGACAACAACTGCCACAATAGCGACAGCAATGAGGGCCATGACAGTAGCAAGAGTAATCACTTCTCCTACTTGATGAGAAGCCATTTCTTGATTTGTGAGTTCGATGTAATTCATAAAAAACCTCCTATTAGTTTAGGAGGCCTTTTGCAATGTTTAGTTCGAAAAATTAGGAAAGTTTTTCTTTTTTCTCAAATAGAGATTGAAGATTATCTTTGTGCTTATTTAACTTACTTTTTTCTAGCTCGATCTTTTCTTGTGGTGCTTTAGCGATGAAACTTTCATTAGAGAGCATCTTTTCAGCGCGGGCAATCTCGTTTTTCGTCTCTTCAATTTCTTTATCGATGCGAGCGATAATATCATCTCGCCCCGCTTGATTATCAATCAGTAGATCGCCAAAGTCATATATCTTTAGTTCGCCTCGTTTGGAGAGAATTCCCTCACCAATTACTTGAATATCACTAAAAGTGAATCTCCTTAAATATGTGAAATAGGCTTCAAACACTTTGATCTTCAGATTGAGAAATAAGATCAACTTTGCGTTAGGGGCTAATTTATTCTCAATCTTATAATTTCTGACATCCTTAATCATCATGAAAAGCATGTTTACTTCATCGTTAACACTCTTATCGATTAGTTTTTCTTCCATCAAAGGATAACTATCCAACATGATTGATTCAAGGTGTTCGGGCAAAGATAAATATAATTCTTCAGCGATAAATGGAGTGTAGGGATAAATTAAGAGAATAATGGATTTTAAACACTTATAGAGGACTTGGTGAGTGGTCTTAATGCTCTCTTCGTTATTCGAAGATAGTGAGACTTTGCTCATTTCAAGGTATTGAGAGCAGAAATCATCATAAACAAAGTTATAGAGATGAGTGCTGGCTGCGTTAAAATCATACTTTTCCATATTGGAAGTCACTTTTTCAATCGTGTCTTCCAAACGATTAATAATCCATTGATCAAGCGGTGATAAACGCAATGAATCAAAGCTTGTAGAAGTGAAATTTTCAGGTAAAACACTTAACACATAACGAGCTGAATTCCATATCTTGTTAAGATAATTAGAAGCCGCAGCGACTTTTTCTTCGATATATCTCATATCTTGACCAGGAGTACAGTTTGTCGTTAAGAAATAGCGAAGAGCGTCCGCTCCATAGGCTTTGGATACTAAAATCGGATCAACACCATTGCCTAAAGACTTGTTCATTTTGCGTCCGAGATTATCGCGGACTAATCCATGAATAACCGTTTCTTTAAAAGGCGATTGACCAGTCATTTCTAATGATTGGAAAATCATGCGGCTAACCCAGAAGAAAATAATGTCATATCCAGTCACCAAAACGTTGGTGGGAAAATAACGTTTAAAGTCAGCAGTGATTTCTGGCCAACCAAAGGTTGAGAATGGCCATAAAGCGCTGGAGAACCAGGTATCGAGCACATCAGGATCTTGCTCCCAATTTTCAATATCTTTTGGAGTATTAATGCTGACGAGCAGTTCACCGGTTTTCTTATTCGTATAAGCAGGAATGCGATGTCCCCACCACAGTTGACGAGACACACACCAATCTTCAATTTTTTCCATCCATTGAGTAAAAACGTTTTCAAATCTCTCAGGAACAAAGTTGACTTTATTATCGCTTTTTTGATTAGCGAGGGCTTGTTCTGCTAATGGTTTCATCTTCACAAACCATTGTTTGGATAGCATTGGCTCCACTACAGCGTTGCTTCTTTCGCTATGTCCAACTGGATGGACTGTTTCTTCGATTTTGACAAAATTTCCATCTTCTTTAATTTGTTTAAGCAGATTCTCGCGACAAACGAAACGGTCTTGACCTT
>JAQVAY010000001.1 GCA_028690575.1 Bacilli bacterium
AACGGTTAGCCATCTCCATCTTTTTGCGGCCATGTTGACCTTGACGGCGTAAATCACTTAAAGCAGGCAAAACATCAGCCGATAATAATTGAATGATGATTTGCGCGGTAATATAAGGAGAAACACCGAGCGCGAAGATTGAGAATGTTTGTAATGTACCTCCTCCGAGAAGGTTCATCAGAGAAAGGGCGCTATTAGTGGTGACAGCCTCGGTAATTTTACTGGTGTCAACACCTGGAACAGTGATTAAAGCGCCGATACGGAAGACGAAGAGAATCAGAACCGTAAATAAGATACGGCTCATGATGTCTTTATTCTTGAGTATTGATCCAATTTTTTTCATGTTAGATCACCTCAATTTTGCCGCCAGCTTTAGTGATAGCCGCTTCAGCAGATTTACTAAAGGCTTTAGCTTGGACGGTGAGACTCTTAGTAAGTTCTCCTCCGCCTAATACTTTTAAGCCGTTGTATTCTTTATTGAGCAGACCATTTTCCTTTAATAATGCTGGAGTAATCACAGTACCGTTTTCGAATTTCTCCAAAGCGGAAACACTGATGATGGCATAATTGACATGATTTACATTCTTAAAGCCACGTTTTGGTAAACGTCTGAAGAGTGGCAATTGACCACCTTCAAAACCAAGAGAAGTTCCGCCGCCACTACGAGAGTTTTGACCTTTGTGACCTTTTCCGGCGGTTTTACCATTTCCGGATCCGATTCCACGGCCTTTTCGGTAATTTTCTTGGCGAGAGCCTGCGGCTGCTTTTAAATTATGCAATTTCATATGTACACCTCCTATTTTCTTTTATTGTTGAACAATAATTTATTCTTTGCCACGTAAGATTTTCATCTCTTTGTAGCTCTTGAGGTTATCAAGACCTTGGCTAGTAGCACGGACAATATTGATTGCGGCACGACTGCCATAGACCTTTGAACACACGTTTTGGACGCCGGCGAGTTCAAGAATTGCACGAACCGGTCCTCCAGCGATGATTCCAGTACCTTCTGGAGCTGGCTTCAAGTAAACATTGCATGCGCCAAATTTACCAATCACTTCGTGGGAGAGAGTCGCACCCTTGACAAGATGTAACTTGTGGATGTTCTTCTTTGCCGCTTCATTGGCTTTTTTAATAGCATCGGGAACTTCGGCGGCTTTTCCAACCGCAAATCCATAGCGACCTTTGTGATCACCAATGACAACGAGAGCGGTAAATTTCATGCGGCGTCCACCTTTGACGGTTTTGCTGACGCGGTTGATGAAAACTACACGATCATCGAATTCTTTTGGTTCATTGCGGCGGTCAGGGCGTTTTCCACCTTGACGAGGACCACGGCGATCACCGCGAGGACCGCGACGATCGTTGGAGCGAGGAGCTTGACCCGCGTCTGGTTTAGCTTCGACTGGGGCTTCAGCAGTGACTTTGGCGTCATCGGCTTCAACACCGACGATTTTCTTTTCTTCTTCCACTATTGATTTCCTCCTTAGAATACTAAGCCAGCTTCACGAGCGGCTTCAGCTAACGCTTTGATACGACCATGATAGATATATCCGGATCGATCGAAGACGATGGTTTTTATTTTGAGAGCAATCGCTTTTTCCGCGATGTCTTTTCCGACGAGTTTGGCTCCTTGGATGTTTCCGCCGTTTTCACTTTTTAAAGCGACAGTGGAGGAACTTACTAAGGTGAGACCTTTGACGTCGTCGATGAGTTGTGCCTCAATATTCTTATTAGAACGATAGACACATAATCTTGGTTTGTCCGCAGTTCCAGAAATTTTGGTTCTGACACGGGCATGACGTCTCAAACGAGAGACATTCTTTGGTTCTTTTTTTACCATAATTATTTCCTACCTTTCTATTAAGCTTTTGCAGTGGCTCGTTTGCCTTCTTTTGTAGCAACGAACTCACCTTTGTAACGAATACCTTTGCCAAGATATGGCTCTGGTGGGCGAACTCCGCGAATGAGAGCAGATGTTTGGCCGACCGCTTGCTTATTGACGCCACTGACTTCAATGTGAGTAGGGTCAATAATTTTAATGGCCACGCCTGGTTCTGGTTCGATTACCACTGTGTGGCTATAACCGGCCCAGAGTTCAACGGCTTTGCCTTTTAAGGCAGCTTTGAATCCAATACCGACCATCTCGATTACTTTGGCATAGCCTTTAGTAACTCCGACGATAGCGTTGGCGACATTAGCGCGGGTAGTTCCGTGATTTTGTTTGGTTTGTTTCTCTTCGTTCAAGCGGACGAAGGACATGATGTTACCATCAACTTTCACTTCGATGCCGGAATTGATGAGGACGTCTTCTTCACCTTTTGGGCCTTTGACGTGCATGACACCTGGTTTAATTTCGTAGGTGACACCAGCAGGGATTTCAATATGTTTATTTCCAATACGTGACATATATCTTCCTCCTACCAAACGTAAGCGATTACTTCACCACCGATACCAAGAGTACGAGCTTTTGCGTCAGTCATAACTCCTTGTGAGGTGGAAATAATTGCGATACCTAAACCCTTGAGAACGCGTGGGAGTTTCTCAACTCCGACTTGAACTCTCAACCCTGGTTTAGAGATTTTTTTAACTCCGGAGATAACACGTGTGCCATCACCAGCGTATTTTAAGGTAATTGATAATTCCTTTTTTACTTCACCCTTGACTTTATATTCAACGATGAAACCTTCTTCTTTTAAGATCTTGGCAATTTCAGCTTTCATCTTGCTAGAAGGCATTTTGACACTTTCGTATTGTAATTGATTAGCATTGCGGATTCTTGTGAGCATATCCGCGATTGGATCAGTCATCATAATTAATCGATATCCTCCTTTTTACCAAGATGCTTTTTTCATGCCGGGAATTTCGCCCTTGTAAGCGAGTTCTCTTAAGCAAATGCGGCAGAGATGGAATTTTGAATAGACAGAGTGAGGACGTCCACAACGTTCACAACGTGTATATTCTCTAACCTTAAACTTTTGAGGTCTAGATTGACGAACTTTTTGACTTGTTTTTGCCATGTTATTCTCCTCTCTTATCTATGGAATGGCACGCCCAATAATTCTAATAATGAGTATGCTTCCTTATCCGTTTTTGCAGTAGTGACAACAACGATGTCCATACCGCGAACCTTCGCCACTTTATCGAAATCGATTTCGGGGAAGATTAATTGTTCTTTAATTCCGAATGTGTAATTGCCACGGCCATCAAAGGCATTGCGGGAAACACCACGGAAGTCACGAACGCGAGGGAGAGCGATGGAAATTAACTTATCGAAGAAATCCCACATTCTCAAACCTCTTAAGGTTACTTTGCAACCAATTTCCTGTCCTTCTCTTAATTTGAAGGTAGCAATGGATTTTTTCGCTTTGGTAATGACTGGTTTTTGACCAGTAATTGCGGTTAGTTCAGCGACAGCTTCTTCTAATCGTTTGCTATCTTGGGTGGCATCGCCAACACCAATGTTAATAACGATTTTCTCTAAGCCTGGAATTTCCATAACTGAGGTATATTTGTATGTTTCATGCAAAGATTTTTTTACTTCGCTTTCATAGCGAGCTTTAAGTCTGTTGACTACTTTAGCAGCTTTGTTACCGGTGGATGCTTTTTTAGCGGCTGGCTTCTTGGCTTTTGGAGCTTCAACGACTTCAACTTTTACTTCTTCAGCAACAGGAGCAACTTCTTTTGCAACCTTTGCTTTTGGGGCAGCGCTAGGAGATTTCTTAGCAGCTGGCTTTTTGACAACTTTTATTTCTTCGGCCATAACTAATACCTCCTTATAGCACTTGTCCGCTCTTCTTAGCAAAACGGACTTTCTTTCCTTTGACTTCTTTATGACCAACGCGTGTTGGTTTTTTGGTCTTAGGATCTTCAAGCATCACATTACTAGCGTCGATTGGAGCGTAAACTTCAACGATGCTACCTTCTGGACTAGCTTGTGTTGGTTTTTTGTGTTTCTTACGAACGTTAACATTCTCAACGACAACACGATTGGTTTCAGGAATGACTTTTTGAATCACACCAGTTTTGCCTTTATCGCGGCCGGCGATGACGATAACTTTATCGCCTTTCACTAAATTCATAATGGTAACCTCCTATAACACTTCGGTAGCGAGGGAGACAATTTTCATGAATCCATCGACACCAGTTTCACGTAACTCACGTGCCACGGGTCCAAAGACACGTGTGCCCACGGGTACGTTTTCTTCAGTAATAATCACTACGGCATTATCAGCGAATGAGATCGTTGAACCGTCGCGACGACCGACAGCTTTTTTAACACGGACGATAACGCATCTAACGATATCACCCTTTTTCACTTTGCTATTTGGGACAGCATCTTTAACGGCAGCGAGGACGACATCGCCTAAGCTGCTGGTTTTACGATGACTACCACCATAGAGGTTGAAAGCACGAACTGAACGAGCCCCACTGTTGTCAGCAACAACGAGGTTTGTTTCCTTTTGAATCATACTTATTCTTCCTCCTTTTTCTCTTGGGAAGCTTTCTTAGCCGCTACTTTCTTCGCCGCAGGTTTCTCAGCAGGTTCTTCTGCCTTGACTTCTTCGACTTGAGTTTTTACTTCTTCGACTACTTCCACTACTGGTTGTTCTTTTTCTGGAAGTTGAGCTTCGAGAATTTCTTCTTTTAATTCAGCTTCTGCTTGTTTAATTGATAATTCAGCTTTTTTATCGATGCTTACTAAACGGAAACGTTTTGTAGCACTGAGGCGACGGGTTTCCATAATGGTCACGGTATCGCCGACTTTAGCTTCGTTATTTTCATCGTGAGCGTAGTATTTTTTACTATATTTCACGCGTTTTCCATAGATTGGGTGCTTCCTATGGGTGCCAACTTGGACGACAATTGTCTTGTCATTCTTATCGCTGACGACCACACCTTGAATAGTGCGTCTTGCCTGGGTTTCTCTTTCCATAGACAATATCCTCCTTATTTGCTTTCTAGTTCTCTTTCGCGGAGAACCATGTTGATGCGAGCGATATCTTTGCGAACGACAATGACATCCTCACCTCTTGGTAGAGCTCCAACCGCTTTCTTGCGACGGAGTTCGAAGAGTTGTTCTTTGAGCGAGTATAATTTGTCTTTTAAGTCGCTCGTGGTTAATTCACGTACTTCATTAATTTTCATAAATTATTCCTCACCTTTCTTTACAACTTTACATTTGATTGGGAGTTTGTACGCAGCGAGGCGTAACGCTTCTCTCATATCTTCGGCTTCACAGCCTGCCATTTCAAACATGACAGTGCCGGCCTTAACAACAGCCACCCAGTCTTCTGGATTTCCTTTACCGGAACCCATACGTACTTCGGCTGGTTTCTTGGTTTTTGCTAACTGTGGGAAAATTCTGATCCAGATTTGTCCACCGCGTTTTGTGTAACGAGCAAGGACAACACGGGCTGACTCGATTTGACGAGTAGTGATCCATGCACCTTCTAGAGCTTCGAGACCATATTCACCAAAGGCAACGGTTAAACAGGAAGTCGCTTTTCCTTCATATCTAATGATATGTGGGCGACGATACTTAACTCTTTTTGGTTGTAACATGACTATTCTCCTTTCCCTTCAGAAGATTTCTTTTGAAGTTCGGGGCGAATTTCTCCGCGACAGATCCACACTTTGATACCTAAACGACCATAGGTGGTAGCGGCTTCAGCAACGGCGTAGTCGATATCGCTACGTAAGGTATGTAGAGGGATAATTCCTTCTTTATATCCTTCGCTACGGGCAATATCAGCACCAGCTAAACGTCCAGAGATTAAGGTACGGCAACCTTTAGCGCCGGCTTTGCGAACTCTTTGGATAGCTTTCTTTTGGGCAGTTCTGAATGAGGCTCTTTCTTCAATTTGCTTAGCAATGGAGCAAGCGACGATACGAGCATCGAGATCAGGGTTCTTCACTTCGACGACATCGACACGGACTTCACCACCGCTAATTAATTTGTTCAAATCTTCTTTAATTTTGTTGATGTTCTTGCCATCTTGACCGATAACCACACCAGGGCGAGCCACAAAGATCATAACAACGACTTTGTAACCTTTATCTGTTTTGGTTCTTTCGATTTCAATGTGGGAGAGCATCGCATCTTTTAGGTTCGCTTCGAGATATTGACGAATCTTAATATCTTGATTGAGGAACACATGGTATTCTTGGTCATCGGCGTACCAACGAGAATTCCAATTCTTGTTGATGCCAATTCGCATACCTATTGGACTAACTTTTTGACCCATTGTAATTCCTCCTATTTCATTTTAACTACCACAGTAATGTGGGAGCTTCTCTTCACTAAACCGGAAGCAGAACCTTTTGCTCTCGGTAAGAAGCGTTTCATTCTTAAGCCATCGCACGCGTATATTTCAGAGATGAATAAGCGATCGGCATCCATCCCGAAGTTGTTAGTAGCATTGGCGGCCGCTGATTTGATGGTTTTGATGACTGGCTCGCTTGCAGCGCGATTAACGTTTGCGAGGATACCAAGTGCAACTTTGACGTCTTTTCCGCGGACTAAGTCGATTACCAAGCGAACTTTACGAGGAGTGACGCGAACGTTCTTGGAGATTGCTTGCGCCTCTGTTGGGGTTGGTTTTTTTGGTTTTTCAACTTTCTTTGGCTCTTCTTTAGCCACAGCCTTGGCTTTCTTGACCGCGGGTTTCTTTGCTTTAGGAGTTTCAACTACTTCAGTGGCCTTAACTTCTTCAACTGGAGCGGCTGCTTCTTTAACAACTGCTTTCTTAGAAGTGGCTTTCTTTTCTGTTGCCATATTTATTCCTCCTATTTAGCCGCGGCGGACTTATCAGTCGCACCACTACCGTGACCGGTGAACTTGCGGGTAGGTGAAAATTCACCTAATTTATGACCGACCATATCTTCAGTGATATAGACAGTGATGTGTTCTTTTCCGTTATAAACAGCAAAGGTGAGACCGACAAATGATGGATAAATTGTTGAACGACGAGACCAAGTCTTAATGATTTCCTTTTTGTGGGAAGCATTAAGTCTTTCGACCTTTTTCATCAATGATTCATCGACGAAGGCACCTTTTTTCAAACTTCTTGCCATAATCAGTTTCCTCCTTTACTTACCGTTCCGGCGACGGATTATTAACTTGCCGGATGATTTCTTCGCATCTCTAGTTTTCACGCCAAGAGCGCGTTTGCCCCAAGGTGTACGTGGTGCGTCGCGTCCAATAGGGGACTTGCCTTCACCACCGCCATGTGGGTGATCGACTGGGTTCATTGCGGAACCACGGACGGTTGGTCTCATACCTAACCATCTATTCTTGCCCGCTTTTCCTTTGTTAATGAGGTTCCAATCTCCGTTACCGACAGTACCAACAGTGGCACGGCAGTCTCCTAAGACTTTTCTCATTTCTCCGGAAGCGAGACGAAGCATTACGTATTTTCCTTCATTACCAAGGACTTGAGCGGCAGTGCCGGCTGCGCGGCATAATTGACCGCCTTTACCTGGTTCTAGTTCAACGTTATGAACGAATGTACCTTCAGGAATATTCTTTAAGCACATTGCATTTCCAGGCATGATATCAACGACTTCACCAGATAAAACTTTGTAGCCGATTTTGATATCTTTTGGCGCGAGAATGTATCGTTTTTCACCATCGATGTAGGTAATTAAACAGATATTTGCGTTGCGGTTTGGATCATACTCGATGGTTTTCACAGTTGCTGGGATGTTGTCTTTATTACGCTTGAAGTCAACTAAACGATATTTGCGTTTATGACCTCCACCAATGTGGCGGCAGGTGATGACACCTTGATTATTACGTCCGCCTGACTTGGATAATGATACTAATAGACTTTTCTCAGGAGTGTTCGTTGTGATTTCACCAAATGTCGAGTTTGTCATGTTCCTACGGCTTGCTGACGTAGGTTTGTAAGTTCTGATAGACATTTGTCTTCCTCCTATAATTTGGAATTAACCATTAGGTTATTCCTTGAAGAGGTCGATGGCTTCGCCTTCTGCAATTGAAACCACGGCCTTCTTATATCCAGAGATTGAACCAGCATAACGGGTTCCTCTGGTTGTATCCTTGCTACGAACATTGCTGACTTTGACATCAACGACTTTCACTTTGAATAATCTTTGGAAAGCTAATTTGATATCGGTCTTGTTTGCTGAGGCGAGGACTTTGACTGTGACTTTGTTCTCATTTTGCATGAGAGCCATACTCTTTTCTGTAATTACAGGTTTGAGAATGACTTGGAAGTCTTTATCAGTCGCTTTTTTGAAGTTTGCGGAAGTTTTTACTTCAGCTTTCTTTTTGGCTGCCATATTACTTTAATGCCTCCTCTACTTCTTTCACTGCTTCTTTGCTCATGATTACGTGATTGACATTAAGTAAATCGGTAACACTTACATTGTCCGCAGTCACAACTCTTGCGTAACCAACATTGCGGGAAGCTTTGAAAATATCCATATCAATTGCTTTAACGACAACGAGGGTTTTAGAATCAGCCTTTAGGGCTTCAAGGAAGGAGACAAATGCTTTTGTTTTTCCTTCTTCGAATTTGATGCTATCAATAACCTTTAGACCATCTTTAACTTTTAATGTTAAGGCGCTCTTTAAGGCTAAGTTGTGTTCTTTTTTGTTTTGAGAAATCTTGTAGTTTTGATTTCCCACTGGTCCGAAGACCGTTCCGCCTCCAACCCAGATTGGCGAGCGGCTTGAACCAGCACGAGCACGACCGGTTCCTTTTTGTCTCCATGGTTTTTTACCACCACCACTGACTTCGTGACGAACTTTTGTCTTTGCGGTTGCTTGACGGGAGTTCGCTTGATCGACTTGAACGGCGTCGAACATCGCTTGTTGGTGTGGTTCGATTCCGAAGACGCTAGCATCTAATGCAATTTTGGAAACTTCTGCGCCAGTCATATCGTAGACTTTGACGCTAACTGATTTCTTTTCTGCCATGTTCTAGTTCTCCTTCCGTTCCTATTCAACTTTTGCTGCTTCGGCAACGGCAACTTCTTCAACAGGAGCTACTTCTGAGATAACTTCTGCAACGTCAGAGGCTTTGCGAACGAGCAAATTTTTGATTACTTTTGGATTTTTGACATCCTTAACTGCGCTTCTAATAGTCACAATTGCTTTTTTGGTTCCTGGAATTCCACCCTTAATGAGGATGTAGTTCTTTTCAGTGTTGACATCCACAACGTAGAGGTTCAACAGAGTGACTGACTCGTTTCCGTAGTGTCCAGACATGTGCTTTCCAGGCATAACACCATGGTTGTAACGACCATTGTTTGCAAATGATCCTTGTCCGCGATGGTAACCAGATCCGTGACCTTTAGGACCAATCTTTTGGTTCCAGCGTTTAATGACACCAGAGAAGCCGTGTCCTTTTCCTGTTCCAACGACATCAACGACATCGCCTTTTTTGAATAAGTCGGCGGTAATGGCATCACCTAATTGGTAGCCAGCCATTTCATCTCCTCTTAATTCAGCGTGAACTTGGTGTGGGACTGTGTTGGCTTTTTTAGCGATTCCAACTTCACATTTGTTAGCACGAGAAGCTTTTAATTCCTCATAGCCCACTTGTACTGCCACATAACCGTGTTTTTCTAATGTTTTAACTTGGGTGACAATGTTTGGTAAGACTTCAACGACGGTAACGGGATACATTGTTCCATCTTCAGCGAAGACTTCAGTCATGCCCATTTTTCGGCCTAATATTGCTTTCATTTTGTCTTACCTCCTTATAGTTTGATTTCGATATCAACTCCAGATGGTAGATCGAGATTTTTTAATGCGTCGATTGTTTCTTTCTTGGGATTGGTAATATCGATAATACGTTTGTGTGTACGAATTTCAAATTGCTCACGAGAATCTTTGTACTTGTGAACCGCTCTTAAAATCGTATAGACTTGCTTTTCCGTCGGGAGCGGAATGGGACCTAAAACGGTCGCCCCAGTTTTTTTCGCTGCATCAACAATCTTGCCAGCACTCAAATCGAGATTAGCATGATCATAAGCTTTTAAGCGAACCCGAATCTTGGTAACTTTTGCCATGAAATTTCCTCCTATATCATTTTCAGGCTTTGACTTTTGTTCCCTCTGCACGAATTCCCTGATACCCGTTTCATGACAACGCCTGTGGGTGTATCAGCAACCTCGCACATCAACGCGAACCGTCAACATGAAAAATATACTCCTATACACGTGAGCGTGTCAATAACTTTTAATAAATTAATAAATGATGCACTTTTAAGTCTATCTGAGTGCAATAAATGCTCATTAAAGCATAAAAAAATGGCCGTATTTTGTAAAAAAAGCCGATTTTTTTGTTAACTTTTTTGCAATTAACTACTGTTTTTTGCTCTTTCGGTTTTGGTGATTTTGATATGAGAAAATGCAGCCACAATACTCTTGAAAATACATGTCTTGTTCTTTGATAATCAACAATGATTTTTCGTATCCATTGTCCTTTTTGAAATCTGCATAAAGCCATTTAGTTTTTTGATGGCTTTTTTGCAAGTCCTCGCCAATTTGGTTAATGTCTTCGGCGTTTTTGTACCGAGATATGGTCATCACAGTTCCGTAATAATCAAAACCTTTAGACTCAGCGTAATCGAAACCGGCCGTTAATCTTTTCTTAAAACAAGCGCGACATCTCTCATGACCTTCCGCCATGTTTCCATACTTCAGCAAATCTTTCATGTAGGTTGCATTATCATATGGTTCTTCAATCAAAGTTACTTTTGGGCACACGTCCCCAATATAGTCTTTTAATTCTTTGAGACGCCGATAGTACTCTTCTTCAGGATAAATATTCGAATTATTATACATTACTGAAATTTTGAAAAAAGGAGCAAGTTCTTTAAATGGTATAGTGAAACAAGGCCCGCAACAAGCGTGCAATAAAAGAGATGGCTTATGTGAAATATCAATCAAATCAAGGGTATTTCGCAAAATCTTTTGATAATTCTTTCTATTTGCCATAAATGAACATTGCATCTCCAAAAGAAAAGAAACGATATTTTTTATCGACAGCGTGTTGATAAGCAAGGAGGGCAAAATCACGATCCATAAAAGCGGATACTAACATAAGCAAAGTAGACTTGGGGAGATGAAAATTTGTGACCAAAGCATCAACAACTTTGAATTTATATCCTGGCTGAATGAATATATTAGTAGACTCCCTTGTGGGTTTAAAAATACCATACTTTGAATAGTTTGCTTCCAGTGTTCTTACAGTAGTTGTTCCAACAGCAATGATTCGTTTTTTGCTTTCTTTTGCTGCGTTTAATATAACGCTAGATGATTCACTTATCTCATAAAGCTCACTATGCATTAGATGATCTTTGGTGTCAGTAACTTGAACGGGTCTAAAGGTTCCGAGACCAATATGAAGAGTGATATCAACAATCTGGACGCCAATCTTTTTTAATTCTTCAAAAATATCATCGGTAAAATGGAAACCTGCAGTCGGAGCAGCTGCGCTTCCTTCTAATTTTGCATAAACTGTTTGATAACGATCATTTGTGGTTATTTGTTTTTTGATGTACGGAGGAAGTGGCATTTTGCCTAATTTATCCAAAACTTCTAAAAATATACCTTGGTAGATAAACCGAAAAACTCTTAAGCCTTCATTTTTTTCTTCAATGCATTCAGCAATTAATTCGCCATCCCCAAAAATTACTCTAGAACCTATTTTAAGCGATTTTGCAGGTCTGCATAAGCATTCCCAGTCATCATTGATAATTTGTTTTAAAAGTAGAAGTTCACAGTGCGCACCAGTTTTTTCTTTTATGCCTAATAAGCGAGCAGGAATAACCTTGGTGTTGTTTCTAACCAAAACGTCTCCCTTATGGAAATATTTAATAATTTCATAAAAATGTTCATCCTTTAATGTCTTCTCTCCATAATTGACGGCGAGTAGACGAGAATGATCACGTTTATCAGCCGGCTTTTGAGCAATAAGATCCTCAGGAAGAGGAAAATCAAATAGATTAATATCCATTAAAAGCCTCTTTCATTGCCAAAAGCAGCGAGATTGGCATTCATGAAGTCTCCGAATCGATCTTCTTTAATTGCTTGTCTAGCGCCTTCCATTAGGTGAATTAAAAACCTTAAATTATGAATCGAAAGTAATCGCTTCCCAAAAGTCTCATCACAAACATAAAGGTGTCGTAAATAAGCTTTTGTATAATTTTTGCAGCAATAGCAGTCACATTGTGAATCAAGAGGAGAAAAGTCTTCTTTGTACTTTTCGTTTTTAATGTTTATTCTTCCCTGAGAGGTCATCAAAGCTCCATGTCTTGCTAGCCTAGTGGGCAAAACACAATCGAACATATCAATTCCGCGGGCAATTCCCCCAAGCAAATAGTCAATTGAACCAACTCCCATCAAATAACGAGGTTTACCCTCGGGCAAATACTTGACAGAATAATCAATCATCTCAAAGCATTTTTCTTTTGGCTCTCCAATAGATGTTCCACCAATTGAATATCCGGGAAAATCCATTTTTGCAAGAGCCTCAGCGCACATTTTTCTCAAATCAGGATAATCGCTGCCCTGAACAATACCAAATAAAGCTTGATCTTCTCTTTTATGAGCATCAAGTCCTCTTTTTGCCCAAAGAAGCGTTCTTTCTGTGGATCTTTTTACATATTCATAATCAACATTCCAAGGGATGCATTCATCAAAAGACATTATAATGTCAGCTCCAAGTTTTTCTTGAATATCAATTGCGATTTCAGGCGAAAAAAACAATTTGTCACCATTAAGATGACTTCTAAAATGAACTCCCTCGTCGGTAATTTTTCTATGCTCAGCGAGTGAAAAAACCTGGAAACCTCCCGAATCAGTGAGAATGGGTCCGTCGTAGTTCATGAATTTATGCAGACCGCCGGCTTTCTGAACGATGTCAGCGCCTGGTCTAATTGACAGGTGATATGTATTGGCAAGAATGACTCCTGAACCAATTTCTTTTAGTTCTTCTGGAGATAATGTTTTTACGGTTGCAAGAGTGCCGACCGGCATAAACATTGGAATCTCAACATTTCCATGTGGAGTATGCAAAATGCCATACCTCGCTCCGGTTTGTTTATCAACGTGTAATATCTCTAGATAGAAGTCTTTCATGTGCCTAACTATTTAAACATTATCATAGTTTAAAAGCAAGATTCTGATTCGCTCGTATGAGTTTCATAAAGGTTTCCTGTTTTCTAAGAAACATAAACAAAATATAACCAGCAATCATTACCGCTAATTCTCCAAGAGCAACAGTTCCAGCATAAAACCAAAACGAAACAGAGGAATCAACAAAGAGATAGAGCATCAAACCAACAATCAATCCATTTGAAACGATTGGGTAAACGAGAGATACCAAAAGTATTTTTGAATAAGCAATGAGAAGGCAGGAAATCAAAGTCGCTAGAGTTCCGAACACAATGTCAAAAATTGAAACAGATGAAAACAAGTTAGCTACGAGACATCCGATTGTAAGACCAATAACATAATCTTTCCGAAAAAAGCAAAGTAAAACCATTATTTCAGCAACGCGAAATTGAATTGGCCCATATGAAAATTGGTAGGTTATTAATGTCAAAACAGCATATAATGCGGCAATTATGCCGTTACTGGCTATGTCTTTAATTGAAAGTTTCAAAATTCTTTCCTCCTTGTTTTTTGAGTGGTTAGGCAAGGACAACACTCTATAATTAATTGATTAGCTGAAGAATGAGAGAGCAGATATCTAAGACTTTGATATCTTTATTCAGTTTCTGTTCAATTGTATTGGTCACTGCAATATCGACAATATTGGCCTGCTTGAATTTTTTAATATTATGATTGGAAAACACAGCATGACTGGCTCCAATTAATACTTTTTTTGCTCCATGTTGATATAAAAGGTTTGTGGCTGAGATAATTGTGCCGCCTGTGTCAATAATGTCATCGATAATAATGCAAACCTTATCTTTAACTAGTCTATTATCAACAACAAGGTGTTCGGCAACATTTGCCTTTGGTCTTACTTTATCGAGAATCACTTTTACTTCTCCTACTGTTCCGACTAAGGCATCCGCTCGATTATTAGCTCCGTGATCTGGAGAAACGATAACAACATCATTTTTTCTCAAGTTATTTTCTTTCATGTAGTTTAAATAATAATCAATGAATATGCTACTTGTGCTTACACTTTTGATTGATCTTTTAAAGAAGCTCTCAATAACTGGATGATGTAAATCAAATGTAGTCAATGAATCATAATGGGCGGTTTCAATAATTTTGCTAACCACTTCACAGCTGACTGGTTCATTGATCCAGCTGACTCTTTCTTGTCGAGAATATCCAAAATAAGGAATAAACAATTGAATAGATTTGGCACCAGAACGATTAATAGAATCTAACAACAAAAGTAATTCAAAAATACGTTCATGAGCATTTTTATATGTTGATTCAATTACAATAGCGTCTTTTCCTTTTACATTAGAAAGTGTTTTCACAAGTACTTCGCCATCAGCGAACCGAGTAATCGAAATGCGTCCTAGGTTAGCATCAAGTTTTTCCGCAAGTTCGCGTGCTAACTTTTTATTTTGAGATAGGGAAAAAACGATGTAATTTTTCATAAAATTAACGATAGTGTTTTACAACAGTTAAAGCGATTTTTTTGTTGATAAATGATTGCTCAACATCAGCTCTTTTTTGATCAATCGCTATTCCTTTTGAATCTAAGTATTTAGTAAATTCGCGACAATAGAACCAATACCAAATACCAACTTTTTCGAAAGTTTTTTTCTCATCGTAAGTATCGTAAATTTGTGGTAAATAATACAGCTTATTTTCGTAGTATTTATAATTTATTGGGTCAAAACTTAAAAGAATTTTGGCGCTTTTCATATACCAATTATCGATAAAAATTGCGACAAAATATTCATCTGACAAATCATTCTGTAAAAGAACATCAAGAACAGTTGGCCCAGGAATATACTCTTCGACAATGATATGAGTTTTTTTATCGTGGCAATAAATCTTTGGCGAAATAATGCCAGAGACGGATAATTTGTGAGCAGAATTTACATATCTCTCATAACCATCGACATCTTGTCCAAAATCTTTAAGGAAAAAAATCCTGTTTTTTCGAGTAACTTTTTTGCTTCGCTCTCCAAGCGGTTCAATAACCTCGAAGATTTTTCGTTTAATTTCAATTTGTTGGTTCATAATGCAATTATTATATGTCATTTGGCTCATTTAACAAATAGGATTTTCTTTAAAGAAACTCTTTCTAATTGTGCTAGTATTTATTTACGAGGTTTTTATGAAAAATATTCAACGATTTATACGATATGCCCAGATTGACACACAAGCTGATGAAAATAGTTCAACCATTCCTTCCACTGAAAAGCAGAAGAATCTTTCATCTTTACTCGTAAACGAATTAAAGGAGTTAGGTCTTTCTGATGCTTTTATGGATGAGTACGGGGTCGTTTATGGCCACTTGCCCGGCGAAGGAGACAAGATTGGTTTTAATTCTCATGTTGATACTGCTTTGGAAGTGACTGGAACGAATTGCCAACCAAAAATTATTGAAAAGTATGATGGGAAAGACATTAAACTCAATGAAAAGTATGTTCTATCTGCTAAACAATTTCCTAACCTTTTGAAATGTGTCGGGAAAGATTTAGTTGTTACTAATGGAGAGTCTTTGCTCGGAGCGGATGACAAAGCTGGAATTGCTATCATTATGTCTGCTTTAGAATATTTCCATAAAAACCCTTCAGAAAAGCACAAAAATATATCGGTTGCCTTCACACCCGATGAAGAAATTGGTTTAGGCTCTGCACATTTTGATTTGAATAAAATGAACGCCGATTACGCTTTTACTATTGATGGTAGCTCTATTGATTGCATTGATTACGAAAACTTTAATGCCGCATCGGCAAAAATATTTATTCGTGGGGTGGCGGTTCATCCTGGAGAAGGAAAAAACACTTTAATTAACGCAATATTGATTTTGAATGAGCTAATTTCCGCCTTGCCTGCAAAGGAAACGCCATATGATGCAAAAGAGGATGAAGGCTATTGGCACATTAATAATTTAAATGGCACAAGTGAGTCTGCTCAATTAGATATGATTTTGCGAGATTTTGATGAACTAAAATTACAACAAAGAATTTTATTGATTAATGAAATAGCGGGCAACCTTAAAAAGAAATATCCGAAGATTTCCGTTGATGTAGAAATAAAGAGGCAATATGAAAATATGAAACCTTATGTCGAAAAAGATCCTCGCCCAGTTCAACTTGCCAAAAAATCTTTACTCAAGAATGGAATTGCCCCTAGAAGCACCAAAATTCGGGGAGGAACCGATGGAGCGGCCTTCTCCAAAATGGGATTAGTGACTCCTAATCTTGGTACAGGAAGTTACAACCACCACGGGCGATATGAATATATCGTAATTCAAGAATTCGAAAAAATGGTTGATGTCGTAATCGATATGATGAGGTTATAAACAATGGAAAAGAAAAAAATAATTATTGATTGTGATCCTGGTCACGATGACGCTATCGCGCTTCTCTTAGCGGCTTGTTCTTCAAAGATTAAATTGCTTGGTATTTCGGTTTCTTCAGGAAATCAAACGATTGAAAAAACATCTCGAAATACTTTGAATATCTGTCGCTATTTCGACATTAAAGTTCCAATAGCAGTTGGTTGCTCGCGCCCTTTGGTCAGTGAACCGATGATTTGTGAAGAAGTTCACGGGAAAAGTGGTTTAGACGGCTTTGATTTCCCTAAATACGAAGACAAATTTGATTCAAGAAACGGGGCAAGTCTTATTGTCGATTTGTTATTAAAGAATGAAGGTGTCACTGTTGTAACAACAGGTCCAATGACTAATTTAGCACTAGCACTAAGACTAAAACCCGAAATTGTTCACCATATCAAAGAGATTATTTTTATGGGTGGATCCGTGGATAATGGCAATGTTTCTCCAGCAGCTGAATTCAATATTTTAGTGGATGCAGAAGCTGCTCACATTGCATTACATTCTGGAGTTCCAATCAAAATGATTGGTTTGAATGTTACTAGAAAAGTTTTAGTGACAGATGAGATAATCAATAGAGCTTTTACTATTGGAAATAAGAAATCCATTTTCTTTGCCAAATTAATGCGTGTCTTCTTAGATAATCAGAAAAAAGCATTCCATATCGTCGGAGCACCTCTCCATGACCCAGTGACAATCGCTTCTTTGATTGATGATTCTTTAGTTAGTTATCAAAGCATGAATGTCGAAATTGATATATCCCATGGTAATAGTCATGGCAGAACAAATTGCGATGTGTTTGATTATTTACATGCCCCTAAAAATTGTCTCGTTGGCATGAATATTGATGTTAAGAAGTTTTGGAACCAAATTTTCAATTGCTTAAGGAGTAAATCTCATGAGTAAAATTCTCGTAATTGGCAGTCTAAGCATTGATAACGTAACATACACTAAAGTCCTTCCAGGGCCAGGAACAACAGTTTTTGGTGAATCGTTCTTATCAAACATTGGAGGAAAAGGCGCTAATCAAGCTTGTGCAGCCACTTTTCTTGGTGGAGATGTAACGTTTTTTGGTTCAATTGGAAAAGATCAAAACGGGGACTATATTTCATCCTTTCTAAAGTCGTTAGGAGTTAAGGGGGTTCTAAAAAGATCTTCCAAACAAACTGGAGTAGCCAGTATTACTCTTGATACATTCACAAAAGAAAACCGAATCATTATCGTTCCGGGTGCAAACATGGATATAACGAAAAAGGACATTGAGTTTATTTTGAATAAAGAAAAGGACATAAAATACCTTCTTATTCAATTAGAAAATCCAGTCGATACCGTTTGCTTTGCTTTAAAAAAAGCAAAAGAATTGGGTCTCACCACCATTCTTAATCCCGCTCCTTATCATGAATTACCCGACGATGTTTTTCCTTTTATCGATTATTTTATTCCTAATGAACATGAACTTGCTAGTTTTGTTGGAAAACAAAATGCGGATTATCAGGAAGCGGCTAGGGTGCTATTGAAAAAGGGTTTAAAGAATCTTATTGTTACGCTTGGCAAAAACGGGTCCCTTTTCATTAATAGAGAAGCGCAAATAAAAATTGAACCCATCAAAGTTGACGCAATTGATACAACAGCGGCTGGCGATAGCTTTCTTGGCGCGTTTGTAACTGCTTTAAGCCAGGATAAAAGCATTAAACAGGCAATGGAGTTCGCCAACCGTTGTAGCGCAATCACGGTTACTCGAAAAGGCGCTATCGTTTCATTACCAAAATTAGAGGAAGTTATATAGTTTGGTTTTTATTGCTCAAGCTAACAATGGATACTAAAGCAGTTCTTCTTGTTTTGCAGAGTTTCAAATCATCAGATAAGGATAAATATGTCGCTTCAGAAATGTTGTCACATAAGGTTGAAAGAATGTATTTTTCGTTTTGAAGTTCCAATATAAAAGAATCGTAGTGAGTAAGATCGTCTATTTCATAACGATTTGGAACAAAGTTTGAATCATTGCTTCTTTTAAAAGCACATTCCTTTAAAGACCAAATTTTCATGAGTTTTTCATTTTTAGCATTTTGATATTTATCTTTTTCTTTTTTCGATAAAATAATCGATTTAAATTTATTGGGATCATCAATTGTTTTGATTTTTTGAATATCAACACCAATAGGATAATCACTCACCGCAACCACAACGATATTCCCACTATGAGAAAGTGAAAAATTATACCCCTCAAGAATCCATTTTCCGTTATTCTTTTTTTGAAAATTTAGTGTGCTTTTTCCAAGGCCAAAAGTTTTGGATAGTGCGTATTCAAGTAGCTTCCAAACATAAAATTTTTGTTCTTTTACATCGGAATTGCGGCATTTTTCAATTTCTTCTTTCCTCAAAGAACAATAAATATCCTCGTTGTAAGGAAAAGGATATTTTGCTATATATACATTACAATTAGTCATGTTTTATTTCTTTTTTATTTGGTTTCTTATCATTAGATTTGGTTTTTGAAACCTTTTTTAATTATAGAGGATTTTTCCAATAAAAAGAATACGCGTGTGTCCAGAATTGTGTTTCTCAAATATATTCAAGACTAGAAATTGATAATGCTCACAAAAAAAGTGATATAATTTATATATGAACGTGTTGTTCTTTTTAACTCCTAAAAATAATGTGGAATACCTACACGATACTTTTTCAGTTAGGCAAGCTCTTGAAAAAATGGAGCATCATCGTTACTCGTCAATTCCCGTTATCGATAAAGAAGGTCGCTATGTTGAAACATTATCTACAAGTGATTTCTTATGGTTCATTAAAGGTAAAAATCTTAATCTTGAAATGTGTGAAAAAATTACTATTAAAGAGATACAGCCATATCGATCAAATATTTCTATTCGAATTGACAAAGATGTGAGTGATTTAATCGACTTAATCGTGAATCAAAATTTTGTTCCTGTTGAAGATGATAAAGGCGTTTTCATCGGCATCATTACCAGAAAATCAGTCATGGACTACCTAGCAAAGAAACATAAAGATTAATAACCATGTTTTTTATATAAAGGATTCACAAATCAATGCAATAAAGATTTGTCGATTGGTTAGTTTTGTTAAAAAATGCAAATATGTTCAATTTTTAGATTAACTAAGCAAGTGTTGTTATTCATTTTGCTCCTAAAGTAAAAAAATTGCCTGTTCATAAATGTGCATCCCACTCCAAAAAATAACGAATGTATCTTATTTACTAAGCGTTTTTATAATAAGTTTTTTTCTTTGTTTAAGAAAAGCACAAAGGTGGTATGAAAATAAAAAATGGCAAGTATAATGGTCTTAACAGAGTTTATTTCAAATAAGAAAGAAGTTGTTTTATAAAATCATGGCGAAAATTCGTCTAGCAGAAAAAAATGATGCGTTGTTTTTGAAAAGTCTTGAGCAAAGGTGCTTTCCTGAGTCTCGTCAAGCTTCCTCCTCGTCTTTGAAACATAGTATGAGTAGTCATCACCAGTCAGTATTAATACTGGAAAACGATGATGATGTTCTTGTAGGAAGTGCGGTTGTATTTAAATTTAAAAAGACATGGCGGATATATTCTATTTCAATTCTGCCCGAATTTCAAAGACTCGGGCTCGGGCGATTTATAATGGAAAAGATTATTGAGAAAGCTAAGGAGTGTGGAATTCACTGCATTTCTTTGGAAGCTGATCACTGTAATAAAAAATTAATTGCCTGGTATAGGGCTTTTGGATTTTCTAAAGTCAAAATATTGAAAGATTTCTATGGGAGCGGAGAAGATGCTGAAAAGATGTCTCTTCAACTAAAAAACGAGACTTCAGAAAAAGAATACCTTGCAAATATAGCCGTGGTAGATCATGAATACCCTTGGTTAAAGCAAATACCGAATCTAGAAGTAGTAAATATCCATCAATTTCTCAATGAAGAGAAATACCAAAATGCCAAAGATTTACGAGTATTTAATCTTTGTTCTTCTCTCGGCTACCAAACACTAGGATATTATGTTTCCTTATTAGCAACCGCACGCGAGTTTCGACCAATACCTACAGTAGCAACTCTCGAAGATGCGCTTGACCAAACGATTACTGAATCAATAGGCGAAGAAGTTTTTGATGCTATTCAGGAAGCATTTAAACAAAATAGTAAAAAAGAAGTTAATTTCCGTATTATCTTTGGACAAAGCCACCCACCACGTTATGAAAAACTTGCTAAAACAATACTTCGTCTTTTCGAAGCGCCATTATTAGAAGTAACTTTTGTCAAAGAGCGAGTATGGAAATTAAAAAAAATCCAAATCCTTACTCTCAGCGACATTGTTGTTGATGAAGGAACGATTAAAGATGCCAAAAAATATTTTTCCCATAACCGATTTGCTATATCAAAAATCAAACAATACAAGTTTGATTTAGCTATTTTAATTGACCCAAAAGAACCCGCTGCTCCATCAGGTAAAACAGCTCTTGATAAATTTATCGATGCCGCCAAAAAAGTCGGATTCTACGTCGAATTTATCACTAAAGAAGACTATTCAAGAATCCCCCAATTTGACGCTCTTTTTATACGGGCTACAACCAATGTTGATAATTATACTTATCAATTCTCACGCTATGCTTATTCTGAAGGGCTCGCTGTTATCGATGATCCTTGGTCTATTCTGAAATGCGCCAACAAGCTCTATTTCCATGAGTGCATGAGAAGCCACAATCTTCCTACTCCCAAAACTTTGATAGTTAGTGTTAAAACACCAATCGAAAAAATAATATCGACATTCGATTTTCCGATTATTTTAAAAAGACCAGATAGTTCATCTTCTCTCGGTGTCTACAAAGTAACCGACGAAAAAGAATTAAGGATGAGAATGAGAGACCTTTTCCATAAGAGCGCCTTAATCATCGCTCAGGAATATATTCCCAGTGCATTCGATTGGAGAATTGGAATATTGGAAGGTAAACCACTTTATGCTTGCAAATACTATATGGCAAGAGACCACTGGCAAATTTATAACTGGAATACCAATAAATCTAATGCCACAGTAGGCGCGGTAGAAACTTTTCTAATAGAAGATGCTCCCCAAGAGGTAGTTGAAACTGCTTTAAAGGCCGCTAATGCAATTGGTGATGGATTCTATGGTGTTGATTTGAAATCCAAAGATGGCAAAGTATATATTATTGAAGTAAATGATAACCCGAGCATCGATCGTCATTGGGAAGATGAAATTTTGGGCGATAAATTATATATTCAAATAATGGAAAATATCATGTCAAGAATTGAAAGAGCAAGACAGGATAAAATAAAAAAACTGATCTAAAAAAGATGGATCCCAGCGTTGTTCTAATTTATTAGAACTAGTGAAATATGTTTTGCGTAAAGCATATTGCTTTTTATAATGATGGCAATAGTCTAAAATATTTGTGAAGGTCGAAAGACTTTCAGAAAGAAGAAAATTATGCTTAACAAAAAAATTGAAAAATTAATTAATGAACAAATTCAAAAGGAACTCTTCAGCAGTTACCTTTATTTAGAAATGTCTAACTACTATGAAGAAAAAGGACTAAAAGGCTTCGGCCATTATTTCCTAGTTCAAGCCCAAGAAGAAAGAGATCATGCACTTTACTTCAGGGACTATTTGCTTCATAGAAACGCCAGAGTTGTCTCCTTGAAGATTGATGCTCCTTTTGGAGATTATAAAGATTTGAGAGAACCTCTCGTTGTGCAAATAAAACACGAGCAAGAAGTGACCAAATCAATCGAAAACATCCTCGAAACTGCAATCAAGGAAAAAGATTACGGCACTCAAGAATTCTTACAATGGTTTATTAAAGAACAAGTTGAAGAAGAGAGCAATGCTGAAAATCTCTTGGCTGAATTTGATTTCCTTGCGGATGATAAGGCTGCATTAATTGGTTATGATGGTCATCTCCATGGACGCGCCTATCATAAATCAACTCCAGATTTAGACTAGTCTTTAAACCATTATCAAACGGACCACGATTCTTTCGTGGTTTTTTTAAATCTTTAGTGGACAGATTTCTTTCGATTGCAGAAATGTTGTCGAAATTTGACCTCATCATCAACTCGTGATACTATCCTAGTATAATCTAAAGAGGCATTAATTATGGGAAACAAAAGTATGCTTTGGTTTTGGCTCGTTGGAGCTGGCGCGATTGTCGTTGATTTTATCGGCTTTATTGTCGTGTTTGTAGCCGTCCTTACGGCTGTGCAATCTGGTGTGACCAACCCATATGCTATTTTGTATGGAAGTATGTTTATATGGACAGTTGTAATTGGCATACTTTCCACTGTTCAGTTAATAATGGGTATTATTCATTTGGTTTTCTATTCAAAAAACGAATTCGCGAGCGATTCGAAAGTTGGACATGCTTTATACCAACTCTTTTTCGGACTAGGTATTATTGGTTTAATAATCGTTCTAGTCATAAATCAGTAAAATTCATTTAAGCAAATGCGCAAAAGTTGTTTTTATTAAGAAAAAGACTCATTTTTTGAGTCTTAATTCTTTTAATTTATTAATCGAAATCTGCCATTTAGGCAAATCGTTTTTTTCTCATTTGGTGGATCTGACCGGGATCGAACCGGCTACCTCCTCGTTGCGAACGAGGCGCTCTCCCAGATGAGCTACAGACCCATTTTTGACCGGCCCGATTATTTTACTTTCTTTTAATGACCTTTTCAATACTTTGGTTGATGCTTTTTAATCATTGAAAACACTGATATCTATTTCCATCTCTTCCTTTGTTCCACCAGCGTGATGGCCTTTATGCGCAACAAACTTTTCAGGACTTATTTCATTTGATGCGTAGAGGCAATAAACACCTTTGGCAATCGCGATGAAGTCGCCAATAAAATTATAGGAGGCTGGGTGAGGTTGGCCTTTGCCAAAGAGTTCGTCTTTAAATACTGACTCCCTATTAATTAATTCAAAATGTTCCCCATAGTATTTGTTGAACAAGGAAGCAAATTCATCTTTCTTATTTGGCTTAACAAAGAAATTAACAACTCGCTTTTCGAAAGATAGGGGAAGATATAATAAATTCTGTAGATCCTTATGCTCACAAATATCAAGATATTTGACATCAATTAAACCATGATCAGCAAAAGTAAAGAATATGGTATCTGAATTATTTTTCACTATTTTTTTAACAAATCTTTGGATCTTTTTAATAACAAAATGGACCATAAAGTGGTCGACACCATAATGATGAATATAACCATCAGGAAGGGTCCAATAAAAATACACAAAAACTTTTTCGCTTTCCTTTAAAGCTTCGTTAATTATTTTTCGAGATTTTACGAGATTTGTTGCATTGCTATTCGATCTTACTTTTTGCGGAAAAATATCAAATACATTAACTGAAGAATTGGCCTTTTTTATTTGTTGGAATATGTTTTCATAAGGGCACTTTTCAGCAATGATTAGATTATCTTTATCCCTAACAAGTGATCCGTCGCTACTTCTTGTATTTCTAAAAACCTCAATATCGCATTTAAATTCTTCAAAATATTGACTCCATGATAGCCAGCCAGTCTCGATAGGAAACTTTCCTGATAAAAACCCATTCGTTGAAGCAACTGTTGTCGGAGGAAAAGTAGCATCTATTGTTGTTAAATAATGTGAACGAATAACACCTTTTGTTTTTAAGTGTTTATCGATAATATACTTGCCAAGTCCATCAAAAAGCATGACAACAACTTTGTTGTGCCCTTGGAGTTTTTGGTCAATTTCAGGAATTGTTTCGTGCCAAGTGGGGGCAGAAAAGTGTTTCAATAAGGAGTTAGAAAAGTTGACGATTGTATGATTATTTTTCAGTTCCATTTTCATCATCCGTTAATTCAACATAAGATTCATTTTGTGTGTCTTCGATTTCGCCAAGTTTACTGTTTCCTCTAATGGCTTCGAATTTGTTATTAATCTTGTTCACACGCGTATCTAATTGCTCTCTTGATTTTGTCGTTTTTTCTAAGCTATCAGAGAATTTGTCCCATTCACGGGCAAACATTTCAAAGTCTTTACTTAAACGTCTGAGCTGACGATTAATTTCTTCAACATTCTTTGCTCTCTCCACTTGAATTTTAACCATATTTATGGTCACAAGTATGGCGGGTAGTGTGCTTGGAGAGGTTAAAACAACTTTTTTATCTCGAGCATAATCTATAACATCACGGCAATTGTGATGAATAAACGCAAAAACTCCATCATTAGGAATGAACATTAAAGCCTCAGGAGCAGTTTTTCCTTCAACAATATATTTGTCCTTAATGGCAGTAATGTGCTTCTTTACAGCATTAGCAAAATCTTTTGTTAGGCTTGTTTTTTCTTCTTCAGATTGAGCATCAAACATACGAGCGTAATCTTTGAATGGGAATTTTGAGTCAATGCAAATCATATGATTGGGTTCGGGCATGAAAACGACCGCATCAGCACGCACATCATCGCCGTCCTTTACCTTTTTCAATGTGTATTGTTCTTGGTAACAGCCCTCCGTATCGCCGAAAACATTATGGAGAACCATGCTCAATTGATATTCGCCATATTGGCCTCGCGATTGATTGCCCTCTAGAACTTGTTTTAAAGAAACAACATCTTTTGATAAGTTTTCAATGTTCTTTTGCGCCGCATCAATGGCTTGGAGTCTCTCTCTAACTTGTGCCATGGATTCATTAGTAGTCTTGAATCCCTCAGACAATTTATCATCAACTTTTTTATTTATAAGGGCGATTTTCTCTTCCATCTGTCTATTGAGTGCGTCAAAGCGGGTGTTAAGAGACTCAGAAATGGATTTTTGAAAGCGTTCCAACTTCTCATTGTTAACTTCGCTGTTTTTAATGGTTTGTTCGCTCACTTTGCCCATTTCTTTAACAACCGATAGTTCAATATCTCCTTTAATTTGAGAACTGAGTAAATCAATTTGCTTTTCAAGAGCTCCAATTTCTTTTAAATCAATTTTTGTTTCGATTGGTTGGGGTTTTCTTTTTACAATGACAAAAAGCAAAACAATAACCACCACCAAAGACAATGAAGACAAAATAATTGTTGCGATTTCCATATCTTTCTAAACTCCTTATAACCTCAAATTATCATATAAATGATACCACATTATTAATTGATAATAGAAATATTGGTTTTCCTTAATGAAAAAAGGCAGTGCTTTCTTATAGAATGTAGATACAGTATGACATTAGAACAAAGAAACATTATTGTAATCGATTTAAAGGCGTTTTATTCCTTTGTCGAATGTGTTGATCGCGGATTAGATCCTTGGTCTACTCCTTTAGTGGTCGCAGACAAAGAACGAGGGAAAAACACGATTGTTTTATCCGTCTCCCCATTTCTAAAATCTCAAGGAATACCTTCAAGACTAAGAGTTAAAGAACTTCCCGATAAATTTGACTATATATATGCCAAGCCAAGAATGGAAAGATACATTGAGATGTCTACCAAGGTAATCGATATATTTTTGGATTTTGTCAGCAAAGATGATATTCATGTTTATTCAATTGACGAGGCGTTTTTAGACATAAGTAGCTATTTAAACTATTACCAAAAATCAGCCATCGAGCTTACCGAAATGATTTTACGTACTATTAAAGAAAAAACCAGTTTAGGTGCAACCGCCGGCATTGGAGATAACTTTTTTTTAGCTAAAGTCGCCCTTGACATTTTTGCAAAAAAAGAGAAAAACGGCGTTGCAATCATAAGACAAAAAGATGTAAAAACTAAACTTTGGAAAGTTGCTCCTTTAAGCAAAATATGGGGTATTGGGGCTCGAACTGAAGAGAAATTGAATAAATTTGGTATTTTTTCAGTGAAAGATCTCGCTTTATCGTCGCTACAATTTTTGATGAATAATTTTGGAGTCATGGGTGAACAATTGTATAATCACGCTAACGGAATAGATGAGTCAGATATTCATGAAAAATATATTCCAGAATCAACCAGTTTAACTATCGGACAAGTGTTATTTAAGGATTTCAACAAATCAAATATTACAACCATTATTCGCGAAATGTGTGATGACCTTTCCGAGAGACTAAGAAAAGAAAATAAAAAGGCTGCTCGCGTTTCGCTTTATATCGGATATTCAAAAGAACAGGGCGGTTTTTCTCGCCAAGCGACACTTCTAAACGCAACCGACGAAACACCAAAGTTATATGAGGCGCTTTTAGAGATTTTTAGTAACCATATACAAGATAGACCTATTCGCAATGTCGGTATGAGTTTTTCTTCGCTTACAAATTCGGAACATCAGCAATTAAATATATTTGAAGATCAATACAAACAAATAAAAAGCAGGGAATTATTATTCGCCATCGACGCCATACATCAGAAATATGGTAAGAATGTTTTATTGAGGGCGTCTGCATTAACTGAAGATAGCACAGCCAAAGAAAGACATGAGCAGATTGGAGGTCACCATCGATGAGTGATAGAGGAATGAAAAAATGGCTGGCGTACCGCTCTTTAGTGGAACAAACTCCATCCATCGAAAATAATTATGCCAAAAGAGAAAAAGTGGAAAAACCTCTAATCTCGCAAGACGAAGCAGAGAACATTAATAATATTCTCACTAATTATCAGGGAGAAGCTTTGATTGTTTTGTTTTACCGCAACGGCAAAGTATGTGAAGAAGAGATAGTTATTAAAAAAATTGATTCATATGAAAGAAAACTCGTCACATCAAGTAGACGAGTAATCCGTTTTAATGAAATTGTTAATTTAAAGATTAAATAGCCCAGTTTCCATCTTTGAAAATATGTGTCTTGTGTCCGTTTTTGTCTTCTCCAACAATATTTAAATCTCGCGTCCCAACCATGAAATCAACATGGATCATTGAACTATTGATTCCATGGGCTTTCACTTCATCGGCGCTCATTTCTTCAGAATCAGGCAGGAGTTCTCTAAAACCAATTCCAACAGCGAAATGGCAAGCTGCGTTTTCATCAAATAAAGTGTTATAGAACAAAGTATTTGATTGTCTAATAGGCGAGTCGTATGGGACAAGGGCTACTTCGCCCAACATTCCCGCTCCTTCATCCATAGACACCATTTTTTCTAACAAACTTTGGTTTTTCCTGGCGGAAACTTTACTAACCTTACCGTTTTCAAATGTAATGCTAAATTCGTCAATTATCTCGCCGTTATAGCTTAATGGTTTTGAGGCAACAAGAGTTCCCTCACAACGACCAGCATAGGGTGTAGTAAATACTTCTTCTGAAGGAATGTTAGGATTAAACTCACCCTTGTTAGGAATATTTTCTACTCCTCCACCCCAACGAACTCCAGGAATTAATTCTACAGAAAAGTCAGTTCCGTTAGATGATTTGTAATAGAGTTTATGAAGTTTTAAGTTCTCGAGTTTGTTTCTTTGATTGATTAAGAATTCATTATGTTTTTCCCAATTAACAATGGGGTCGTTCCCATCAACTCGCGAAGTAAGAAGAATCATGTCCCATAGTTTATCGATAGCGTCATTCCCTTTTAAATCAGGAAAAACTTTTTCCGCCCATCTCAAACCTGGAACGGCGGCGATACACCACTTGTATTTGCTTTCGAGTTGGTCGATATACTTTTTAACTTTTCTATATGTCTTGCTTCTTGCTTGGCTAAGCTTCTTTTGATTAACGCCTTTCATAGCATCTGGATCATCTGAAATGATGTGTAAAATAGTAGGTAACTTTTTAAGTCGATATTTGTATCTAGCCAATGCAATTGAATTTACATCGCCTAATGTCGAGACCTTTTCATATTTATATGACAGTTTTGCAACTGGGTCATGAGTCCAACGTACTTCCACTTCTTTTGCGCCTGCTTTGTAGCATTCTTCCACGACGATTGTGACAAAGTCGGGTTGATCGAGTTGGGCATTAATCCAAACGATTTCCCCTTTTTCGACATTTATTCCTTTGCGTACAATTAGTCTTGCGTAATCTTGTAATAATTTTTGGTTCATATTTAAACTCCTTAGTGATTATAGAGTATATATTATACTGCATAGCCTGTATATAATAGTAAAGGAGGCATCAAAAATGAAAAGTTTATATAAACGTTTTAAATGGTTAATAATTGTCTTAGGTCTCGTCGTATTTTCTCTTGGCCTCATTGTTTTAATAATTTCGATTAATAATAAAGACATGTTCGATATAGTTTCCTACATCATTGCGGGGTATTGTTTTGCAATCGCATTGTTTAATCTTTTAGTTACCATATTATTAGAAAGAAAAGATGGTTATAACGGCATAAGCATCAACCTTCTTTTCAGTGGATTGTTAATAGGCATTGGAATCGCACTCCTTGATAGCCAAATTATCAATGTGTTGGTTAATGTGTTGGTTAATTTCTTGCCGGCATTGTTTTTTGCACTCGCTGGTGTCGTATTAATAAAGTTCGTTTTGCTTGTTGCTGACAAAAACACAAGACGTGCTTATAGTTCTTGGGCAATTGCATTAATTTTATGGACGATGTTTTTAACACTTGGAATTGTTGTTTTAGTAAACAAATTAGATAATAACGCAGACTCACTAGAGACCTTTATATTCGCTATCATCGGCATTGTTGTCATGCTTATTGGCTTGCTTGTTGCTACTTACGGCATTGTTTTAATCGTTCGTTCCAAAGAAAAACTCGAGAAGAAACCTATTAAGAAATCAAAGAAAAAAGCGAATGGTGCCGAGATCGATTCAACCAAAGAAATTGGCGAACCAAAACTTGTTGAACCCAAAGACGTCGTAGATATCCAAACTCCGGTCATTAAAGAAGATAAATAAACTTATACTAAAGAAAAAACACTTCAATTTTGAAGTGTTTATTGTGTCTTTTTGTCTTAAACGCCGGTCCCTGCTTGAATTAATTTAATAATAACAGCCAGTATGAAGAATATGATGGCAACAATAAGAGTGAGGATAGAAACTACTTTCTCAGCTCCTCTTTCTTTCGTTTTCACGAAAACATTTAATCCACCGCCAGTGATGGCGCCAGAAGCACCTTCAGATTTTCCACCTTGCAACAGAGTAAGGATAATGATCACAATAGCGACCGCTAATAAGACCCAGTCATACCAATCTAACATATATGTTCATCCTTTCTATTGATTGCTTAATAATAATAAATAAAACTCGACAATAAGGCAAACAAAACATTATTGAATGTTCGTTTTCATTTCGAGAACGATATCGCGCAATTCAGCGGCTCTTTCAAAATCAAATTCTTGAGCTGCTTGTTTCATTTGCTTCTCTAATTCTTTAATTCGCTTATTGATTTCGGTTCTCGAACCATGTTTTGTGAGCTTAATCATTTCATCAATTTCATTCTCAGTATTATGAATTGGCAAACGAATTTCTTTAATAATTGTTCGAGGCACTATCCCGTTTTCTTCATTGAAATCATTTTGAATTTTTCTACGACGGTTTGTTTCGTCGATAGCGATTCGCATTGAATCAGTCATGTTATCAGCATACATCACAACCAATCCGTGTTGATTTCTCGCTGCTCGCCCAATAATTTGAATTAGCGAACGTGAACTTCTTAAGAATCCTTCTTTATCTGCGTCCAAGATTGTAACGAGTGATACTTCAGGTATATCTAATCCCTCTCTCAGCAAATTAATGCCAACAAGGACATCATATTTTCCTTTTCTGAGCTGATAGATAATTTCACTTCTTTCGAGTGTTTTTGTTTCATGATGTAGATATACAACTTTTATGCCTCTCTCTTTAAGAAATGAGGTTAAATCCTCCGCCATGCGAATAGTAAGAGTTATAATCATAGTGCGCTCATTATTCTTAACTCTTTGATTAATTTCAGATAAAAGGTCATCAATTTGCCCAATTGTTTTTCTTACTTCAACTCGTGGATCAAGCAAACCGGTTGGGCGAATAATTTGTTCAACAATCGGCCCATCAGATTTGTTCTTTTCATAGTCTCCAGGAGTTGCGCTTGTGCAAATAACAGTGGGCATCATTTTTTCAAATTCTTCAAACTTAAGTGGTCTGTTATCTAAAGCTGATGGCAAACGAAAACCATATTCAACTAGGTTAGTTTTTCTAGCTAAATCTCCGTTATACATGCCGTGCAATTGAGGAAAAGTAACATGTGACTCATCAATAAAAAGTAAAAAATCATCAGGGAAATAGTCTAAAAGACAAAATGGTCTTTCACCGGGTTTTCTTTTGTCAATGTGGCGAGAATAGTTTTCAATTCCAGGACACATGCCAAATTCTTGCATGCTTTCCATATCTTGATTTGTCCGATTTTCTAGTCGCTCTGCTTCTAATAATTTTCCACTTTCTCTAAAGAACTTCAAACGCTCACTTAATTCGACTTTAATAGTTTCACATGCTTCCTTAATTCTCTTCCTAGTTGAAGCATGATCATAAGCAGGGAAAATAGGATATGTATGGTAATTATTTTTTATCTCGCCAGTAAGCAAATCAACGAGCATAATCTTTTCAACTTCATCGCCAAAGGTGTCAATTCTAATGACATGGTTGTCTTCAGAGTTGGCGGGTATTACTTCAATAATATCTCCGCGAACACGGAAGGTTCCAGGGGCGGCATCTAAATTGTTTCTCTTGTATTGAGCATCAACTAATTTTTTAAAAAAATCAGACCGGTTAATTGTTTCTCCAACTCGAACATTGAAGACTAAATTTTTATACTCGTCAGGATCGGTCAAACCATAGATAGAGGCCACCGAAGCAATGATAATGGTGTCGCGTCTTTCAATGATGGAATTTATGGCGGATGTTCTTAACATTTCAATTTCTTCATTCATGACCGCACTTTTATCAATATAGGTATCTGATTTTGGAATATAAGCTTCGGGTTGATAGAAATCGAAGTTTGAAACAAAGTATTCAACACGATTATGAGGGAAAAGATCTTGGAATTCGGAATAAAGTTGTCCAGCAAGGGTTTTATTATGGACTAAAACAAGAGCAGGTCGTTGAACCTGTTGAATTATATTGGCCATCGTAAAAGTCTTTCCCGTGCCAGTGGCACCGAGAAGAACTTGGAACTTCCGATTATTCGAAATGCCATCAACAAGTTTTTCAATCGCTTGAGGCTGATCTCCAGTTGGTTTGAATGATGATACTAGTTCAAATTTGTGTTGTTCGTCCATTCGTTCCTCCATCGAATTTATTCCTTTTTCGTCTTTTTCTTAGAAAAAATTTTCTTAAAGCCTTCGCCATAAACGGCGTTGGTTTGAGTAAATGTGATAAAAGCATTAGGGTCAGTTTTAACAATGAAGTCACGAATTCTTATATATTGGCTCTTATCAAAAACAACGCTTAGAATGACTCTTTCGTCACCCTTATATCCGCCTTGGGCGTGAATAATAGTGGCACCTCTACCGAGTACATCCTGCACATAAGCACTAATTTCTTTCCACTTGGAGGATATTATTTCTACCTTGTAACTGGTTTGAGCACCTATGTAGACATATTCAATTAAAATTGCAGTAATAAACGCGGAGAGAATACCACATAAGCATTGAACAAGGAATGTTGAATCTTGAGGAAGCAATATAACCAAACCAACAAAAACGATTATTCCATCGATCAAAAAACTTCCAACGGATTGTTTGATGTTCAAATACTTATTCATGACAAAGTTGATGACATCAACACCACCCGAGCTTCCTCCACCCACAAAAGTAATAGAGACACCCGCTCCGACAATGACGCCACCGGTAATGGCGGCGAGTAAAATCGACCCAACATCTTCCACATTAGAAAGAATAGCGGTCGAAATATTAATGCACCACTCGCTTACATAGGGCATAAATGAAAGGAATGCTGTGGCAATAGGGACCATGATGGTTGATAGGAGTGTCTTAATAGCAAAGTCCTTGCCGATAAAGATTAAACCAATAATCCACAAAATTATCGAAAGAGAAGCAGTCGTAATGTTATAAACAAGGACCTTGTCACTATCTTTGAAGAATGACTGAACGATGATGGATATTCCATTTAATCCACCAGCGTTAATCATTGCGGGACTAAGGAAAACAACGTTTCCAAAGGCTAGTAAAAACGAGCCAATGACAACAACGAAAATCTGCAAAGCATAATTTTTGAGATTAATTTTTGAAATTATTTTGTTCATTTTCTTTAGCCTCCTTTTGTAAATAGGCATAGATGAATCCTTCAATGTATCCATCCATCACTGCGCCGACATTAGTTTCTTCGTAATCAGTGCGATTATCTTTAACTAATGTGTAGGGACAGAAAACATATGATCTAATTTGACTGCCCCATTCAATGTTTTTCTTTTCTCCGACGATGCCTTTGATGGCGTTATTTCGCTTTTCTAATTCGAGTAAATATAGTTTTCCTTTGAGCATTTGTATCGCAACTTCGCGATTAGACAGCTGACTTCTTTCCATTTGACATGACACAACGATACCAGTGGGCAAATGCGTTATGCGGACAGCGGTCTCAACTTTATTGACATTTTGTCCTCCCGCTCCACCACTTCGATAAGTATCTACTTTTAAATCAGCATCGTTTATTTGAATGTCTATATTGTCATTTTTAAATTCTGGAACAACATTTACCGAGGCAAACGAAGTATGCCTTCTTTTATTTGAGTCAAAGGGTGAGATACGAACCAATCGGTGAACGCCCTTTTCGCTTTTTAATAAACCATAAGCGTGTGGTCCGCTGATCTTGAAAGTCACTGATTTTATACCGGCTTCTTCGCCTGGTTCATTATATATTTGAGCTACTTTTAGGTCCTTAATGCCTGCAAAACAAAGATACATTCGATAAAGCATATCCGCCCAATCTTGTGCTTCTGTTCCACCAGCCCCAGGGTGTATCTCAACAATGGCATTTAAGTTATCGAACTCTCCTCGGAAAAGAATCTGCAGTTCAAATTCCTTGGCGTCCTTTGCAAGTAAGTCTAATTGTTTTTCGATTTCGTCAAAAAATGATTCATCCCCTAAAGAAAGGAGCTCTTGTATATCAAGAGTACTTTTTGATAATTGGCGAAATTTTCCAACCAAATCTTTGCAATATTTTAAACGAGATATAATATTTAGAGCGCTACTCGAGTTGTCCCAAAAATCAGGGCGATTGCTCTTCTCTGTTAATTGTTCAACTTCTAGATCTAACTTATCAAAGTCAAAGGGAAGACCCGAGTTGGCGAATTCGATCACCAACAGCACAAAGTTGTTGTTTCAATGCAACGATGTCTTTCATTTATTTACCTTCTCCAGTATTAGCGTTATCGGGTTGTTTAGAATTATTAACATTAGGTTGTTGAACATCCACCACATCGGAAGGATTTTCTTCTTTATCTTTTGGTTCAACTTTCACGTTTAAAAGATTTAAAACAGCATCAACAGAGGCGATCTCTAAAGTTTCTTTGAACATTCGATAACCTTCGTTAACATAATCCTGTAAAGGATTCACGTTTGCATAACTGCGAAGGTGAATACCTTCTCTTAGCCTTGCCATCGCATCAATGTGTTTAGTCCAATTTTGGTCGATTGTATGTAAAATAATAGCTCTTTCAAGCCTTTCACCAACCTCTGGAGCCCATTCCTTTTTACGTTCGTCATAGCGGTCATGGAGAACATCACCTAAATCAGGCCCACAATCCTCAACGGGGGATTCATCGTATAGATTTTTCTTAATCGAACCACTCGGTAAAAATCTTGGTTCAACTTGTTTTATAAGCAAATCTCCGGAAACCAATTGCTCACGGGTTCCAAGTGGAATTGCCTTATTAGCTAAGAAATTTCCTGTTGTAGTAAAAACTTCATTAACGATATCTTTGATATCTCTACCTTCGATAATGCGATCTCTCTTGTCATAGACAATTTGTCTTTGCTTTGCAAGAACATCGTCATAGTCCAACAAGTTTTTACGAATATCAAAGTTCATACCTTCAATCTTTTTTTGAGCTCCAGTAATCATGTTGCTGACCATCTTCATTTCAAGAGCTTCATCACCAAATTGTTTTTGAATCCAATCGCGGTACTTATCGGCCGCGAAACGAATTAATAAAGTATCATCAAAAGAAACGTAGAAACGAGAGAAACCAGGATCGCCCTGACGTCCACCACGTCCTCTAAGTTGATTATCAATACGTCTTGATTCATGCCTTTCAGTGCCGAAAACACACAAACCACCAAGGGCTCTCACTTCGTCATTAATTTTAATATCAGTTCCACGACCCGCCATGTTGGTAGCAAGCGTGATGTGACCTTTTTCACCAGAGTGAGCAATGATTTCAGCTTCTCTAGCATTGTTTTTAGCGTTTAACATTTCATGAGGCAAACCGGCAGCAGTCAAAAGAGCTGAAATCTCTTCAGATGACTCAACTGAAACGGTACCAACAAGAATTGGTTGGCCTTTTTCATGTCTTTCTTTTACCTCTTTGATTAAAGCAGCAAGCTTTGGTCCCTTGTGGGCATAGACATAATCGAGGGCATCAATACGCATGATAGGCTTGTTGGTAGGAATACAAACAACACGCATATTGTAAATTTTTCTAAATTCTTCTTCTTCGGTTTTTGCGGTTCCGGTCATACCAGACATTTTTTTGAATAAGCGGAAGAAATTCTGATAGGTAATAGTGGCCATGGTAATTGTCTCTTGTTTGATGGTGACGTTTTCTTTGGCTTGAACAGCTTGGTGCAAACCATCAGACCATTCACGACCAGGTAAAACACGTCCGGTAAATTGGTCAATAATTTGGATTTGACCTTCACCATCGACTAAATAGTCGACATCGCGAATCATAATATAATTGGCTTTTAAGGCATTATGAATTCTATGAACTAAATCAGCAAACTCTGGATCATATAGATTTTTGATTCCAAACATTCTTTCCGCTTTTTTATTTCCATCATCAGTAAGGTTGACGGTTTTTTCTTTGACATCAATGACAAAGTCAACTCCCTTTCTAAGAGCCTTACAAAAACGATCAGCAACAGTATATTGAGAGGCTGATGTTTTGGCGCCACCAGAAATAATTAAAGGGGTCCTCGATTCATCAATCAAAATAGAGTCAGCTTCGTCGACAATGCAATAATGGAGTCCTCTTAAGACTCTGTGTTCCATATCGACGGCCATGTTATCTCGGAGATAGTCAAATCCTAACTCAGAGTTCGTTGTATATGTGATATCACATAAGTGTGCTTCTCTTTTTTCGGAAGTTGTTTTTTCTCGAAGATTTACCCCAACGGTCAAGCCTAAAAATCTATAGATTTGTCCCATCCATTCGGCGTCACGTTTTGATAAGTATTCATTAACAGTAACAACATGGGCACCTTTGCCTGTCAATGCGTTCAAATATACAGCCATTGTGGCGGTTAAAGTTTTTCCTTCGCCGGTCTTCATTTCAGCGACATCTCCAGCGTTTAAAACTAAAGCACCAATTACTTGAACTTTGTAAGGAAATTCCCCAAGTGTTCTTTTCGCAGCTTCACGAGCAACAGCAAAGGCCTCGAATTTGATATCGTCCAGCGTTTTGCCTTTAGCTAATAAATCTTTGAAGTAAACTGTCTTGGCTCGAAGTTCTTCATTGCTAAGGGATGACATCTTATCTTCATAAGCCAATACCTTGCCAGCTTCTCTTTCGTATTGTTTTAGTCTTCTTTTGTCGAAAAAACCCATAATTGCTTCACCAACACAACGAGTTGTGCCTTTCTAATACATAAATGTTTGCGCATTTGCCTTCCTATCTTATCATTCAAATCCACATTAGTCTAATACTATTATATAGATTAGGGTAAATAAAAAGGTTCATTTTAAATACGTTTTGCTCATTACCAAAACCTTAATTTTCTTTGGCCGTAAGCTTTTTATTAACTCAATCATTCCAAGAACTGTTGCTCCGGTTGTATAAACATCATCTATGATAAGAATTTTTTTACCATACAAACTTTTTTTACTATTTAGTTTCAAACTTCTTATTGCCCCTTTTCTTGCTTTAGCGTTAAGCTCGACTTGTTTGTAATCAAAAGCTTTCTCAATTATAGGAAGCATAGGTAAATTAAGACATTTAAATATTACTTGAACATGATTAAATTCTCTTTCTTCATCATCTGATTTTGAAGAAGGGGCTGGAATTAGATAATAATCATGATATAGAAGGTGAAGTTCATCTTTAAAACGATCAAGAAATACTTCTGCTAGTTCGATATCATAACAGCCCTTTAACTGATACAAGAGAGTCCTTATCTCCTCATCATATTTGTATAAAGCTAAAGCATCAATATTTCCGATACGAAATTTTAAAAAAAGGGGATGTAATTTATTCTCACATTTTTCACAGACACAATAATGTTTGTTAAAAAAGATATGCAAATTCCAGTTATGTATGGGTTTTAAACAGATTTTGCAGATTTTTGTTTGCTCCTTCGATGGTTCTAATACACTTTTCAATTTCAACATTATTTTCATTTGTAAGAAAAATCACCTTTCCTTCCGGTTCTTCTTTCTTTCTCCCCACTCTCCCAGCAATTTGAATCAAAGAATCGGAAGAATAGATATTGTGGTTTGCTTGAAAAACAATAACTTGTAGACCTTTAATTGTTACTCCTCTTTCTAAAACAGCGGTTGTTATCAAATATTTAATTTTTTTGTCTTTAAAATCTTTAATTATTCTTTCTCTATTTTTTCTTTTTGAATGAACATAATTACCACCCCTAATAAAAAAATTTAGACTATCGAATAACTCTTCACAAATCTTAATTGTAGGGGTAAAAACAAAAATGAATTTTCCATTTTTTAAATATTCCTTAATTAACCTATAACATTTTATTTTTTGTATAATTTTTGGCAAGACAAATACTTCTGGAACCGGAAGTGGATAGCGGTGAAATCTAGAAAAAAGTTCTAGTACATGCCCTCCTTCCTTTTTAAAAGCATCTATAAAATTTCGTGAGGGGGTGGCGGAGAGCATAATGTAGTTTCCTTTCACAGAACGACGAAAAAAGGTGTTCAAAACTTCATTGTCTTGAAATGGGAAAGCGTCAATTTCATCAATTATTAATAAATCAAAATAACGAGGATAGCGATAAAGTTGATGAGTCGTGCAACATATTAAGTCAGCGGTTAGTATTTTTGAATTTCCACCATAAACAAGCGCAACAGTATTTTTGCTAAAAATATTCCTAAAGCGATCACACAACTCAATAATTACATCCCTTCTCGGAACCGTAAATCCGACTTTTTTACCCTTTGACAGGGCGTAAGCAATTACTCTCAAAGTAATCTCGGTTTTTCCTGATCCACAAACTGCATATACAAGTGAATTTATTCTTTTTTGATAATTGCTAAGCAGATCTTCGGACAATCTTGCTTGTTCTTCCGTAAGTTCATAGTTCAGATTCCACACAACATCTTTTTCTTGTTCCTCAGTAGAAGCCGCCTCTTGGCCGCGAAAAGAAATGCATTTGCGGCAGTAATATTTGCCGTTTCGTTTGCCAATTGTATTTTCATCTGAATTACCACAGATGGGACAAATAAAAGAAAAAGCACCCATATTTATTAAGAGTGCTTTTATTGATGAAAAGTGTAATTAATCTTCGATTTCTTTTATCAATTCGACTCGTGTGGCATGCCTTCCACCTTCGAAAGGAGTGCTTAAGAAGATGTCAACTCTTCTAAGAACATCGTTCAATTCCATGAATTTTTGTCCAAAAGCAATCATGTTGCAATCATTATGTTGTCTCATGAGACGAGTTACTTCGTCACTATAGCCAATTCCACAGCGAATGCCTTTAACTTTGTTAGCGGTGATAGCGACGCCCTCTCCAGTTGTGCAAACAACGATTCCATAATCACAAACGCGTGCAGCAACAAGATGCGCAGCTGCTTCTGCGTAATGAGGATAATGACATGACTCCGAGGTGTAAGTTCCTACATCTGTTACTTCATGCCCTTGTTCTTTAAGATATTTGACGATTTCGTTTTTATATTCAAGTCCACCATGATCTGAACCAATAGAAATTTTAAGCATAATTCTTTCCTCCTCTTTTTATTATATAAAGAAAACGCATTTTGTTATGCATATCTTTTGAAAATATCACTTTTGCATTCGGATAATATTTGTCCACTATCTCTGCCAAAGGCTTTTCCATATCTTCGCCGATTTCAAATAATAACAAGCCATTTTCATTTAGAACTGCATCAGATTTTTTTATTATCTCTTCATAAAAAAATGTTGATGGTTTAGCTAACAAAGCCAGGTGTGGTTCGTATTTCCAAACCTGTTCATCTATTTCTTCATGATTTTGTATATATGGCGGGTTGGATATAACTACATCAACCTTAATGCCTTTTTGAATAAGAGGATCCAACAAGTTTCCTCTAAGAAAAGTAATCTCGGAACTTTTTGCGTTGCGTCGAGCAACTTTGAGACATTCATCGTCAATGTCAGTTCCATAAATAGTCGCGAAAGGAAAATATTTTTTTAACGTGACCGCAATACACCCCGAACCAGTACATATATCAGCAATAGAAAGATTGCCAGATGTTGAAAAAGCTTTTTCAATCAACAGTTTGGCGCTTATGACAAGTTCTTCAGTCTCTTGCCTTGGTATGAGTACATGGGGATTAACTTCGAAATATTGATCGATGAAATTGGCATAACCCAAAACATATTGGAAAGGTTCTCCCTTTTTCACTCGTTCAATTTTTTTAAGCAGATCGTCATAATTATTACAAGGCAAATCAAAGGATTTATATAAGGATATTTCATCCCAAAAACCATTAGCATCATTCAAAAGACTCTTGATGACTAATCGGGTGAGATATTTGTTGTTAGATTTTAATAAATTAAAATAAACTTCACGGTTGGTTGGCATATTATTCACTCGCCAATTTACTTGACTGATCAAAATGGATTAGGGCTTCAATAACTTCCTCAATGTCCCCTTCCATCACTCGGTCTAATTTTTGAATAGTAAAACCAATACGATGATCTGTAACGCGATTTTGTGGATAGTTGTAAGTTCTAATTTTTTCAGAGCGTTCTCCAGTGCCGACTTTTAGTTTTCTTTCGCTTCCAATTTTTTCTTGTTGTTCAGCAAGAGCGGCGGAGTACATTTTTGTTCTTAACATTTGCATTGCAATTTCACGGTTCTGGATCTGAGATTTCTCAGTTTGGCAGGCCACTACGATACCAGTAGGAAGGTGAGTAATTCTAACTGCAGATTCAGTTTTATTGACGTTTTGTCCGCCTGCACCTTGGCTATGATAAGTATCGACTTGCAAATCATTTGTATTAATTTGGACATCAATTTCTTCGGCTTCAGGCATTACTAACACAGTAGCAGTTGAGGTGTGAATTCTTCCGCCGGCTTCTGTCTTAGGAACGCGTTGAACACGATGAGCGCCACTTTCAAATTTCATCTTTGAATAGACGTTTTTCCCACTAATTTTAAAAGAGACAATCGAGAAACCGCCAGCTTCGGAAGGGCTCTCATCCAGCATTTTTATTTTCCAATTTTGTGATTCAGCATATCTGGTATACATTCTAAAAAGATCGCCAGCAAAAATATTGGCTTCATCTCCTCCAACTGCTCCACGAATTTCAACAATAATGTCTTTCTCATCGTTAGGATCTTTCGGAAGCAATAGTTGTTTCAATTGTTCTTCAATTTCCACTAACGAATTTTCTAAGCGCTTTACTTCTTCTTTTCCCATTGTGGAAATATCGATATCATTGTCATGGACCATTTCATTTGCGTCATCGAGATCGGATAAGGTCTTTTTGTACTGCAAAAAAACGGCTACTTGAGGATCTAGTGTTGCTCTTTCTTTAGAAATCTCACGAAAATGAGTGATATCACGAACCACTTTTTCATCCATCAATTCCTCATCAATTTCTTTGAGCCGTCTTTCAGCGGACTCGAGACGTTGATACATGCTTTTTTCCATAAAAATCCTCACTTTAGGCGATATGTATTCTACCATATAGTGAAATAAAGAAAAAGGCTCAATTGGTTTATTTAATATTCATATTAAGGCTTTTATCGACGGTCCTTTTTGTGTATAATTTGATATGGTAACTAATTATGGCATATAAAGCTCTTTACAGAAAATATCGACCAAATACATTTGATGAGGTTGCTGGTCAGCAACATATTGTTAAAACAATTAAGAACGCTCTTGCAACAGGAAAAATTGCTCATGCGTATCTTTTTGCTGGACCTCGCGGTACAGGAAAAACTACGATGGCTAAGCTTCTGGCAAAAGCTCTCAATTGTGATGAAGGTATCGGAAAACAATGCAATGAATGCAAAAATTGCATTGCAATAAACGAAGGAACCCATCCAGACGTTTTAGAAATTGACGCTGCAAGTAATAATGGCGTTGATGAAGTTCGCGATTTAATTGATAAAGTCAAATACAGCACTATTTTAGGCAAATATAAGGTTTATATTATCGATGAAGTCCATATGATGACCACTGGGGCATTTAATGCTTTGCTAAAAACATTAGAAGAGCCACCAGAGCATGTCATATTCATTTTGGCCACTACTGAACCTCATAAAATTTTGCCAACTATTTTATCTCGCTGCCAAAGATACGATTTTTCCAAAGTAAGCGATGATGATATCCGCAATAGATTAAAAGACATTCTCGAAAAAGAAAATGTCGTTTATAACGAGGCTGCTATCAATTTAATAATTAAATTATCTGAAGGAGGAATGAGGGACGCTCTCTCAATTCTCGATCAAGTTTTGGCATATTCAAGTAATCGTTTGATTGAAGATGATGTTTTAGATATCTTCGCTCTTGAATCAACAACAGAAAAAGTTGAATTATTAACCTCAATTGGCAAAGGCGATTTCACTGATGTGCTGGATAGACTAAAATCTTATGTTTCTCGAGGCACAGATATTAAGCGATTAACTGATGATTTATTGGTTCTTTTAAAAGATGTGTTGATATATAGGGCAACTAACCGTTTTGACTTTGTGGAGCAACTTAATAAGAAAGAAATATCAGCTCTTTCCAGTCTTTTCAATGAAAAACAAACCATAGAAATGATTGATATATTAATGAACGCTCTAAAAGATTATAAAAACGTTACTTCTATCACTCCAATTTTTGAAGTTATGTTGTTAAAATTGTCCTCGCTAAAATTTGAAAAAAAGGAACCTGTCACTGAAGTAAAAGAAGCGGCTGTTTCTGAAATTAAAGAAGAAAAAGTGATTGAAAATGCCGCAGAAATCTCTCCAATTGCCCTTAAAGAGGAACCTGTTGTGAAAGAAAAAGTCGAAGTAAAAAAACAAGAAGTTGTTGAAGAACCCACCTTCTCATTTTCATCCGTTGTATTGAACGAAAAACCCCTCATTTTGAATGGCGCTGAGCATGAAGAAAGCTATGCTATCGATGATAATATGATGATTAAAATAATGGCAACAAGCAAAAAAGAGATCAAAACAGCTTTACTTGACAGCTGGAAGAAGATCAAGCAATTAAATGGTCACCCAGTATTAGACAAAGCTTCAATGCTTCTTATAGATGGTCACCCTTTAGTGGCAGGAAACAAAATTTTAATTTTGGAATATCCTCTCGATAAGGCTGTAACAAAAGTTAACACACAAATTAATCAAAAAGACATACAAAATGTTATTTTTAACATGTTTGGAAGAAAAATGTTTGTTTACGCTGTTTCCCGTAGAGAATCGATTCGACTTCAAAAAATGTATATGGATTTGGTACAAGTGAACAAACTTCCCAAAATTAGCGATATCAGTCTTGAATTCAAAGGAGAATAAAAATATGAACATGCAACAAATGATGATGCAGGCGCAAAAATTACAAAGAGAGCTCAATAAAGCTATGAGCGAACTAGAAACAAAAGAATTCACTTTAACTAAAGGTGGAGCAATTACTGTAACTTTACTTGGCTCACATGAACTTAAATCTGTTGAGATTAAAGAAGATTTTTTAAATTCCGAAAATAAAGAGATGATTGAAGATTTAATCGTCATAACAATTAATGAGATTATACAAATGATTGAGACAGCTCGTGGTGACATCAACGAAAAAATTACTGGAAGAAGAACTGGATTGGGAATGTAGATGGAAAAATTAAAAGCATTAGAAAGAGTTGAAGATTCACTCGCTAAACTACCAAGTGTAGGTAAAAAATCCGCCGAAAGGATGGCCTATGCCATGCTTGAGATGGATGATGATGATTTGAATGAATTTTCTGATGCAGTTAAAAGCCTCAAATCCTCAATTCATGTTTGCCCAATATGCGGGAATCTGACTGAATCATCTATTTGCGATATTTGTGGTGATTCATCAAGAGACAAAACATTAATGATGGTCGTTTCTTATTCTAAAGATTTGATTGCTTTTGAAAAAGCGGGTAGTTTTCATGGACTTTATCACATTCTTGGTGGAACAATTTCTGTTTCTAAAGGAAAAAACATTGATGATTTATCAATTCCTCAACTGATTAGTCGTCTAAAAGAGGGGAAAATTAGCGAGGTCGTTATTGCGACAAACCCAACCATTGATGGAGAGACAACCGCTTTGTATTTAGCAAGGGTTATTGAACCGATGAATATCCGAGTGACTCGTTTAGCCTATGGTTTACCAATGGGAGGCAATCTCGATTATGCTGATTCTCTCACTTTATCAAAGGCTCTTGAGGGTCGTACAAAAATATAAAGGGGAAATTTATGTTTATCACACTTGAAGGACCTGAAGGTTCAGGAAAAACTACTGCTGTTGAATTTGCAGTTAACAAATTACTTGAAATGGGCTACGAAATTGTTCGAACCCGTGAACCTGGTGGCACCATTATCAGCGAACAAATACGGAATGTTATCCTTGATAAAGCCAATACCGCCATGGACGCGCGAACCGAAGCTCTTTTATATGCTGCTAGCCGTAGACAGCACCTTGTCGAAAAAATATGGCCAGCTTTAAAAGCGGGAAAAATTGTCATATGTGATCGCTATTTAGATTCTTCTTTAGCCTACCAAGGTGGAGCACGTGAACTTGGCATTGAGGAAGTATTAAAAGTTAATTTATTTGCTACCGAGAACACTTGGCCAGACTTAACGCTACTTTTTGATATTGATCCAATCATTGGGTTGTCTCGCATAAGCAGCAACAATCAAAGAGAAGTTAATCGTTTAGATCTAGAAAAACTTGATTTTCACAAAAAAGTACGCGCTACATTTTTGAAATTGGCGAAGCAATATCCAGAGAGATACGCTATTATTGATGCCAGCAAATCAAGAGAAGAAGTAGCAAATGCTACTCTTGATGCAATATTATCAAGACTATGCAAATAGGTGATTATTTAAAAAAATATCAACCAATAATTTACCAAACTTTTGTTAATTCATTAGAGAGGGATACTCTTTCCCATGCATATTTGCTATCCGGACAACCGGGTACTCCATTATTTGAAAGCGCAAAATATCTCGCCAAAACAATCATGTGTGACTCCCCTTCACCACTCGCTTGCAACAACTGTATAACTTGTTTGAGAATTGATGATAATAACTACCCTGATTTTATTGTCTATGATGGCTCTTCGCAGACAATCAAAAAAGAAGAAGTGGTTTCAATAGAAACACAGTTTGACAAGACTGCTTTTGAAAGCAAGGGAATCATGATTTATATTCTCCACTTAGTGGAAAATATGACGCCCGTCGCTGTTAATTCCATACTTAAATTTCTCGAAGAACCAGGCAACCACATTTATGCTTTCTTAACTACCAATAACGAAAGTGGCGTTTTGCCAACTATTATTTCGCGTTGCCAAGTTATGAGATTAAAGTTGGTGGATAGAGGATCAATTATCAAAGAGACAATTGACAAAGGCGTTAGTCAAGATGATGCTGAACTGCTTTCCTACTTCTATAACGATTCCGATTTAATCATTCAATTTCTAAGCGACAAAAACGAAGAAAGTTCGTATCAAGATGCTAAGAATGGTTTTGTCTCTCTTTTAGAGGTTCTTGAAAAAGATAAGGGAACTGAAGCAGTTTATATTTGTGAAACAAATATCATCCCTAAAATGAAATCAAAAGAGTCAACGCGACTTTTTCTTGATATACTAATACAGGCTTTTGAAGACATGATAAGTATTAAACATGATAAAGAGCCAATCTTGAAAAGCTATAATTCTGCCCTTTCTTATTTGGCAGAGAAAATGCAAAATATCGAAAATGTTTTGCAAGAAATATTGAAATGTAGAAATCTTATTAACTTAAACGTAAATACATCGTTGTTAATTGATCACTTAATATTTCAAATTATTAAGGAGTGAACATTATGGATAATGAATTTCAAAACGAAAATATAGAAGACATTTCTCTTTTTGACCACTATGTTGGTATTCAATTCTTTTCTACTCCAAGAATCTATTTTTTTGGAACAAAGGATTTGACTTTAGCATTGGGAGATAAAGTAATTGTCGAGACCATCAAGGGTCTTGAATTAGGCGTTGTGGCCACTGAGCCAATTGATATTAACAAGTATAAGGCTTCAATCGGTTTGAAACCTGTTATTAGAGCCGCTACCGATGTCGACATACGTTTAAGTGAGAGTAACAAAAGAGACGCCGCTCACGCTTTAGAAATATGCAAAAGCGAAGCTGATAAATTAAATCTCCCTATGAACTTAATATCTTGTGAATTCACCCTTGATAAATCAAAAGTTTTGTTTTCCTATTTGGCTGATGAGCGTGTTGACTTCAGAGAACTATTGAAAAATTTAGCTTCTCGTCTCCACACCAGAATCGAATTGAGACAAATCGGCTCCCGTGATAAAGCTAAGATGGTTGGTGGAATTGGCGTTTGTGGTCTTCCACTTTGCTGTGCAACATTTTTGAATGAATTCGATGGCATTTCAATTAGCAGAGCCAAGAATCAAATGTTAGCGATTAACATTCCAAAGTTAAGCGGTCATTGTGGAAAATTATTATGCTGTTTAAAATACGAGGATGAAGCTTATTCCGAAGCGAAAAAATTGTATCCTGAACTTGGCAGCAAGTTGTTTATTAATAAACTCGAGTACACTATTACGAATATTAATGTCATATCCGGAATCATAAAAATTGAAAATCGCGAGGATGTGAAATTTATGCCTTTTGAAGAGTTAAAGAAACAGGCTTACTTTGTAAAAAAGAAGGTCTATGACGATGATAAGAACTAAAAGTTTTGACAATACCGACCCTATTTTATATTTAATTGCTACTCCAATTGGAAATCTTTCGGAAATTTCTGAACGCGCTCTAGAAGTGTTAAGAAATGTGGATTTTGTTGCTGCTGAAGACACACGAAACGCACGCTCTCTATTATTTCATTATGGCATCAAAAAAGATTGTATTTCAGTTAGAGAGCATAACGAGGTCCAGGCTTCTTTAAGTATCATCAGTCTCTTGAGAGAGGGCAAAAAAATTGCTTATATGTCTGATGCTGGTTACCCAGGAATCAGTGATCCAGGTTATATATTGGTGAATAAAGCTATTGAAAGTGGGATAAAAGTCTCCACCATTTCTGGTAGTTCAGCTTTTTTAAATGCTTTAGTATCTTCTGGTTTACCAACTAATCATTTTTACTTTTTTGGTTTTGTTTCTCCTAAAGAGAAGGAAGCCATCGACCAGTTAACGAATTTAAAAGAAATGAAAGATACCCTAATTTTTTACGAAAGTCCCCACCGTCTTTTCAAGACTTTGCGAATCATGGAAAAAGTATTTGGAAATAGAGAAATTGTAATTGCCCGTGAGCTCACCAAAATCAATGAAGAATATATTCGTGGAAAAATTAAAGAAATTTTTGATTTAGAACAAGAAGGCCTAAAGGGTGAAATGGTTGTTTTAGTGTCTGGAAGTCTTGAAGAAAAAGTCATCGATGACGAAACTTTAAAGCATAGAGTTGGTCTATTAAACAAAAAAGGGTTATCAACAAAAGACGCGATAGAAATAACCAGCGAGGAATTTAGTGTCAATAAGAACTATATCTATGACCTCGTTCATAAAAAGTAATCACTTCAAGCATATAGAGATGTTTGTTGGCTCTATTTCTTTAAGAAATACTGTTTTTCTTGCAAATGGGTAATCATTTTTCTATGATAGGAAACGCGTCATTTTAAGGAGGGTTTAAAATGGAAATCAGAAATGTTGCTATTATCGCTCATGTTGACCATGGCAAAACTACTCTTGTTGATCAGCTTTTAAGAACGGCCGGAGCTTTCAGAAGTAATGAAGAAGTTGAAACCCGTGTGATGGATTCCAACGACATTGAGAGAGAGCGTGGCATTACAATTTTAGCGAAGACTACTTCAATTACTTATCACAATACCCACATCAATATTCTCGACACTCCTGGCCACGCCGATTTCGGAGGCGAAGTTGAAAGAATTATGAACATGGTGGATGGGTGTTTACTTCTCGTTGATGCTTTTGAAGGAACGATGCCTCAAACACGTTTTGTTCTCAAAAAGGCCCTTCAAGCCCATATCAAACCAATTGTCATTATCAACAAAATTGATCGCGCTAATGCGGATATTAAAAGTGCAGTAGATCAAGTTCTTAATTTATTTATTGATTTAGGAGCTCCGGATGAGTTTTTAGATTTTCCAATCGTCTATGCCTCTGCTTTAAAGGGGACAAGCTCGATATCACCTAATCCAAAGAGTCAAAAAGCTGGAATGGATGCCATTTTAGAAACTATTATCAGTGAAATACCCGCTCCACAAACTAATATTAATGCCCCATTTCAGATGCAAATTTCTTTGCTAGATTACAACGATTTTGTTGGAAGAATTGGCATTGGAACTATTAAAAAAGGCACTGTGCATATTGACGATATGGTCACTGTTGCCCGTTTGGATGGATCAAAAAAACAATTTAAAGTAATGAAGCTATTTGGATATGAAACTACTCATCGTTTAGAGGTTGAATCTGCTTCTGCTGGCCAAATTGTGGCTATCGCAGGTTTGCCAGATATCAATGTTGGAGAAACCATTTGTTCATCTTCTCTTGTCGAACCTTTGCCTCCGATAAAACTTGATGAACCCACTATTCAGATGACTTTTGGCACAAATTCTTCTCCCTTTGCCGGGCAAGAAGGAAAACAATTAACTGCTCGAAAAATTGAAGAAAGACTTTTTAAGGAAACTCAAAAAGATGTCGCCTTAAGAGTTAATAGAATTCCAAAATCTGAGTCATGGATTGTTTCAGGCAGAGGAGAACTACACCTTTCTATTTTAATAGAAAACATGAGGAGAGAATCCTTTGAACTCGAGGTTTCAAAACCAAGAGTTATTATCAAGGAAATTGATGGCGTGAAAAGCGAACCTTATGAAGATTTGACTATTGATGTCCCCAACGAATTTGTTGGAGATGTTATGACTAGTATCGGAAGTAGAGGCGGAGAATTAATCTCCATGGAACCAAGAGAGTCAGTTACTATTCTAGAATACGTTATAGCCTCTCGCGGATTAATTGGCTATTCTACAATATTCATGTCTTTAACTAAGGGCTACGGCATATTGTCTCACACTTATCGTGAATATCGAGAAATGAGCAACATTGATCTTGGACAAAGGCCGATTGGCGTGCTTGTTGCGACAGAATCCGGTCAAGCAACTCCTTACTCAATGCAGCACATTGAGGAGAGAGGAACAATGTTTATTGAGCCAGGAACGATGGTTTATGAAGGAATGATTGTTGGAGAAAACCGCTACCCTATTGATCTAGCAGTCAATGTCACAAATAAAAAAGCCTTAACGAACATGAGAAGTTCAAATAAAGATAATACTGTTGTTTTAAAAACGCCTAGGAGAATGTCCTTGGAAAGTTGCTTAGATTATATTAACGCTGATGAGCTTGTTGAAATCACTCCCTCGACATATAGAATGCGAAAGAAAATTCTTAACACAGTCGAGCGAAAGAAAAATGATTCTCACAGTAGAAATTCCGAAGAGTAGAAAAAAATCTACTTTTTTATAAGAAAAGATTGGAAAATTCTTTTGGCATTGGAGAAGTAAACTTAAGAATTTTTCCTGTATCAGGATGCTTGAGTTCCAAGCAGTAAGCATGAAGCCCAAGTCTTTTTAAAGGATCAGAGGGATTACCATATTTATCATCTCCGATAACATGATGGCCTAAATCGCCCAAGTGAACGCGGATTTGATTCTTTCTTCCTGTCTCAATATTTACATCCAACAAGGAATATTGCTCCGATTCCTGTATTACTTCATAATTAGTGACAGCAAATTGACCATCAGATGGTTTTTTTGATGAATACATCATGTTTTGTTTGTTTTTCTTTAGATAAGATTTGATGGTTCCCTTGGGTTCTTCCATCTTTCCTTCAACAATCGCGTAGTAACCGCGTTTAATAACAAGTTCATTCCAGTGATCCTGTAATTTATTTTGAATATTGGAATTTTTGGCCACCATAAGAACTCCGGAGGTATCCTCATCAAGTCTGTGGACAACAAAAACTCTATTGTGTTTGTCTTTTTGTTGTACATAATCAGACAGCATTCGATAAGCAGTTGATCCTTTTTCATTATCCGAGGCTACGGAAAGTAATCCGCTTGGCTTGTTAATCACAATGATTTCCGAATCTTCATAAAGAATTGGCAAATTGCTTCTTGTTTTCTTTCTAATAGGAGAGGAAGAAATAATTATTGTATCGCCAGGAACTAATTTAAAATTAAATTGACTTACAGGTGCCCCATCGACAGTAACGCGATGAGAGGACAATAAAGATTTAACAGAGTTTCTAGATTGACTAGGAAAAGATTCCAGTAAAAACTGCAAAAGTTCGCACTGTTTTTTTACAGGAAATTGTTTCAAATTACGATAATCTTTTTTTACTACTTTTGTAGTATGTTTTTTGTCATTTTTGTTCATTCTTTAAATTAACTTTCCTAATAATCATATCAACCACCGCCTTGGCGACGTTTAACCTAGTAATATTTTCAAATTCTTCGAAAAAAGCGTTGGAGTTCATTTCGCATAACATAAGCTCTCCATCATTGTCGAGTAAATCCAAACCAGCATATTCAATATTAAATAATTGGTTAATTTTTTCTGCAAAATCTACATATTTTTTCATATCCGGTATTATTTCACCGCTAGCATTTTCTCCGTAATTGCTTCGGAAATCCCGTGCGTTTTTTCGAAAAAAGGCGCCGAATACTTTTCCATCAATAATTAACACACGAATTGATTTTCCCGCTGATGAAGATATGTATTTTTGAAACACAATTGGGTTGCGGCAAATTTCGGCATAAAGTTTTGCCAATTCATCGTAATTATTAACAAGATAAACGCCTTCACCTAAAGAACCATAAACTTTTTTAACAACCATTGGATACCCAAGTTCACCCTCGACTTTTTTTAAAAAAGAAAGGTGGGTTTCCCTAAGCCCGTAGTAAACTAGTGGCCCAGATATTGTTGTTGGCATTGGAATATCGTGATCGGCACAGGCAATAAATGTCAACATCTTATCATCGCAAAGTTTGATAAAATCAGCTCTATTAAATAAATGGTATCCTGCTTTTTCTAATAATCTAGCCAAGTAGATATCTTTATCCATGTAGATGACAAAATCTGCTTTAGGAAGGTTAATTTTTACATTATTGTCTTTTATTGATGCAAGTGTCCCGTTATTAACAAAAACTTCAATGTCAACAGAAGCTTTTTTGAACTCTTCTGACAATCGAGCGACTTTATGAGCGTTGTGTCCAATTTCTTGATTTACGATAAATAATCCATTCATAGTATTAATTATATTAATATTTACAACATTAAGCCATTAAAAAACATTTTACTTTTCTCATAAAAATATTTTTCTTTATTAAAAAATTATTAATCTAATCAGTAAATATTTCGACGAATGAATTTTTGCTTTTCTTGGTTATATGTTTTCAAATCACTTTTTGCATTGATTAGCTGCGTTTTAAAATCCGCATATTGCTTTGATAAATTAGAATTCTCAGAAAGAATTTTCACCATTTTCATCATTTTGCGATATGTCGCCCCATTGTATTTAGTCAGATGGATAATGTATTCATGCCCATCATCACCAATCTTATAAAAAACAAGATTTTCAAGATTCGAGTACTGAGTGAAAAAAGTATATTTATTAAACAAAAGAATGTCCTTAACAGTAAAGATATCTAAAGGATTTTCAATTCCTATTACTATGTCAATAATTGGACGAGCAACAAGCCCATCAACGGCTGTTGAACCAATATGATTAATGTGGGAGATTATTTTAGGTGGAATTAACGAAAGAAGTATCTTTTTTTCACACGAAAAAAGGTTTTTCCATCGAAAGTCGTAATACGATAAACGGGGAGAGTTTATTGCCATACTTTAATTCTACACACAGACCTAAGCTGTGTACATTTATTTATTTTTGTTAATGAGAGAATAACATTTTATTGCTAAATATCATTAATGAACTAGGCACCATCTATATTTTTATCGCAAATCGATTCCTGGTTGTTCGAGCTATTTTCATTCTTTTTTTCTCGAAACATATCAATATCTTCGCCTGTAAGATATCTTGATTTTCTTCGGCGATTTCTTTTATTTTCTTTCATCTGAATTTTTTGCCAAAATGATATAAATCTTTATGAATGTTTTTTAATTGTGGATACATCTTCAAATAAACTTTCTTATAAAGGTATTCATATTGTTGATGGGCTTTTGGATCAGGAATATAGGTGTTGGTTTTGTGCGACATTTCTTTGGTTGCTTCCTGAATGGAAGAGAATTCTCCCAAGGCCGTGAAACAACAAATAGCCGATCCCAATGATGTTGTTTCAAAAGTTTGGACTCTTGAAACTGGCAAACCGAATATATCAGCGGTAATTTGGCATATGGCAGAGCTCTGTGAACCGCCACCAGAAATCATAAGGCTAGAAATACTGTGGCGTTGCGATTTTTCAATTTCTTCCAACCCTTCTCTCAGGGCATAAGCAATTCCTTCTAATATAGCCCTATATAAATGCTCGCGTGTATGAACTTCCGAGAATCCAACAATTGAACCCTTTGACATAGGCCGAGAGAGACTGGGCCCCCAATATGGTTGGAGAACTAAGCCATCGGACCCTGGAGATATTTCATATAGTTTTGAATTCAATAATTCTTCAACAGCTAAGCTTTGAATCTTGGCTTCATCAACAAGTTCAGAAGCAAATTCTTTGCTAAACCAAGTCAGCATCCAGTATCCTCGATAAACTTGTACTTCCATATTGTAATAGCCAGGAACAGCAGCTGGATAAGAAGGAAGAAATTTTTGTGGTTCATAATATCGAGTGTTTGAAACTTCGATTGTAGATGCAGTTCCATAGGAAATCGCCCCAATATCGCGTGATAAAGCACCTAACCCAACTGTTTCGCAAGCTTTATCAGAACCAGTTGCAATAACAACAATGCCTTTCGGAAGTCCACACTCTTCGGCAAGTGAATCAAGAATCGTACCAATTTCCTCACCAGGTTGTTTTAATTCGCACAGCATTCGAGATGGAATACCAAAAATGAGGGATTTTAAATGTCCTTCTTTATACCATTCTTTTTTTGGGAAATTTATGGGGTAATGACCGGTCATTGATGCAGCTGAATCACATAATTTTCCGGTAAGTTTATAGGTTAAATATGTTGAAATATTAACGTATTTTACAGTCTTGGACCATGTCTCTGGTTCATTTTCTTTTAACCAGTGAGCAATTGTTCGTCTTCGATTTAAATCAACAGTATCCTTCATCCCAACAAGCCAAAACGCAACGCGATGAAGCCAGGGTAATTTTTCATCAGCTCTTGCCATTCGTTGGTCAAGCCAAAGAATGCATCTCCTAATTGGCTTGTAATTTTTATCAAGTTGAACAGAAGAATCTCTAAATGTCGTTATTGTGGAACCGATTATTTGCCCGAGCTTTTCTTTGTTTTCAACAACTAATTTTTTTAAGCAAAAAATGAGATAATCATAATAAAAATCTGGGTCTTGTTCGGCGAATCCTTTTTCCAAAGAAATATACACAGGCTCGTAATGCTTCTTTACTATGGCAACGATATTACCTTTTTTGTCAATTAGGGAAGTTCGAAGTGATTGAGTTCCAAAATCAATACTTAGAATTAATGGATTTTTAAGCATAGGCATTCCTCACAAAAGCTTTTCTTTGTTTGTCAAAACAATAACATATTAACACATACATTATGCGCGAAAATGTAAAAACTAAGCAATTTTATGGCGTTTATATAAGGCTGTGTGATAGTATTGTATCGCTGGTGTGGTGCATAGCACTACACTTTCAGACCTATAGGAGGAAAATTATGGCTGAAAAAAAATATGTTTACGCCTTTGAAGAAGCTTACGGTTTAGGTAAAGAAATTCTTGGTGGAAAAGGCGCCGGCCTTGCAGAAATGACACATATTGGTGTTCGTATTCCAGAAGGTTTTACTATTTCTACTGAAGTATGTGCATTATTTTATGAAAATGGCAAAAAATTGCCTGAATATGTTGTCAATGCAATTTTTGAATCGATTAAAGGCATCGAAAAGAAGACAGGAAAAGTATTTGGTGGAGATCACAATCCATTGCTAGTCTCTGTCCGTTCTGGTGCAAGAGCTAGTATGCCTGGCATGATGGATACCATCTTAAACTTGGGTTTAAATGACACTACTGCCGCTACTTTAGCGAAAGAAACAGGCAACGAAAGATTCGCAATGGATTCTTATCGCCGTTTTATCTTAATGTTCACAAACATAGCAAAAGGGCACCCACGCGATGCAATGGACAAAATGTTGCATGACTTAAAAGTTCAACATGGTTATAAACTCGATACTGAAGTTACAACCGAACAATTAAGAGAACTAGTTGCCAAGTACAAAGCTTACTATAAAAATATCTTTGGTACAGATTTCCCAACTGATCCAAAAATTCAATTATTGGAAGCTGTCTCCGCTGTTTTCAGAAGTTGGGACAACCCAAGAGCGAACGTTTATCGTATGATGAACAACATCCCATATTCATGGGGCACTGCTGTTAACGTTCAATCAATGGCCTTTGGTAACAAGGGTGAAACTTCTGGTACTGGTGTCGCCTTCTCTCGTAACCCAGGAACTGGTGAAAACGTTATCTCCGCTGAATATTTACCAAACGCTCAAGGTGAAGATGTTGTCGCTGGTATACGCACTCCATTACACATCGACGAATTAAAAGCGAGAATGCCAAAAGTTTATGAAGAGTTTGTCAAAACTATCAAAATCATGGAAAAGCATTACCGCGATATGCAAGACATGGAATTCACTGTTGAAGAAGGTGTCTTATATTTCTTACAAACTCGTAATGGCAAGAGAACCCCTGCCGCTGCTTTAAAGATTGCCTGCGATCTCGTTGATGAAGGCTTAATAACTGAAAAAGAAGCCGTCACTCGTATTGACGCTGGTTCTTTCGATAAATTGTTACTCCCGGGATTTGATAAAGATGCTCTTGCAGTCACCAAACCAATCGCTACTGGATTAGCTGCTGGTCCTGGTGCTGGAACTGGTGCTATCGCCTTCACAGCCGAGGAAGCTGAGAAGAGACATCTCGCTGGCGAAAAAGTTATTCTTGTGCGTGCCGAGACTTCGCCTGAAGACATCGTTGGAATGGTTGCCGCTCAAGGCATTCTTACCGCTCGTGGCGGTATGACCTCGCACGCGGCCGTCGTTGCTCGTGGTATGGGCAAATGCTGCATCAGTGGATGTTCTGCTGCGATTATCAACGAAGAAAAGAGAACTCTCACCATTGGCAAACAAGTTTTTACTGACAAGGATATTTTATCCTTAGATGGAAATACTGGTAATGTCTATGTTGGCGCTATTAAGACTGTCGCCCCTGACTTAACTTCTGGATATTTCGGAAGATTAATGGCTTGGGTTGATCAATATCGTGAACTTAATGTCAGAACAAACGCTGATACTCCACGAGACGCGAAACAAGCTAGAGTTTTCGGCGCTGAAGGCATCGGCTTATGCCGTACTGAACACATGTTCTTTGCTAAAGACAGAATCTTCTCTATGAGAAAAATGATTCTTGCTGATACCCTTGAAGAACGCGAAGCCGCTCTCGCTGAAATTGAACCAATGCAACAAGATGATTTCGAAGGATTGTTCGAAACCATGGGCGAATTTAACGTTACTATCCGTTTATTAGACCCACCACTTCATGAGTTCCTACCACAAGAACCATCACTAATTGAAGAATTAGCAGTTGCTACTGGTAGATCCGTTCAACAAATCAAAGATAGAATCGCTGATTTACACGAATCTAACCCAATGATGGGTCACCGTGGATGCCGTTTGGACGTCACTTATCCAGAAATCGGCAAAATGCAAACTAGAGCCATCATTAAGGCTGCTATCAATGTCAGCAAGAAGACCGGAAAATTAGTTATTCCAGAAATCATGATTCCACTTGTTTTAGACGAGAAAGAATTGAAGTTCGTTAAGAACATCATCACCGAAGTTGCCGATGGCCTCATTGCCAAATCCGGTTTAAACATGAAATACCATGTTGGAACTATGATCGAAATTCCACGAGCCGCTCTCTTATCCGATGAAATCGCTAAAGAAGCAGAATTCTTCTCATTTGGTACAAATGACTTAACTCAAATGACCTTTGGTTTCTCCCGTGATGATGCTGGTAAGTTCTTGCCTCACTACTATTCCAACAAGATATTTGAAGAGGATCCATTTAAGACCCTTGACCAAAACGGTGTTGGCAAATTAATTGAAATGTCGGTCAAACTCGGCCGAGCAACCAGACCAAGTCTCCACATCGGAGTCTGTGGCGAAACTGGAGGCGATCCAAAATCTATCGAGTTCTATCACAAAGCTGGATTAGATTATGTCTCTTGTTCTCCATTCCGTGTCCCAGTTGCTAGACTAGCTGCTGCTCAAGCCGCAATTCTCTTCCCAAGAAAGAAATAATTGGGTAAGAAAAACAAAATAAAAGCTCAAGGCAATTTGCTCTTGAGCTTTTTTATTAAATAAATTAATAAGACTATTGTTTAAAGAATAGTGAAGCTGCTCCAACAACACCAGCATTATACCCAAGTTTTCCTACTAAAATCTCAACGGTAGGAGAATGAGGAAAACCATATGATCTCTCTTCGCAATAATTTTTCAAACGAGAGGTTAAATAACCGCCTTCTTTAGAAACACCACCACATAAAATAACTGCGTCAGGTCTAAAAATGTTGCAAAGATTTAGAATTCCCTCTCCTAAATAGTGAATATAGTTTCGGACAACTTCTTGAGCATAGCGATCGCCTATTTTTGCGGCAGAAAACGCTACTTTTGCATCAACTTCATCGAGGGAAGTAATACCTTTCCACATTAGTGAATCAGGATGTTGCTCCATTTGCTTTTTAGTATCTGTGATAAGGGCAGTAGCTGAAGCATATGTTTCAAGGCAGCCGTGTCTTCCACATCCACATGGTCTACCGTCAATTTCGATAACCATGTGACCAATTTCTGCACCTTTTCCTTCATTTCCTTCATATAATTTTCCATCTAAGACTAATCCACCTCCGACACCGGTTCCAAGAGTTAAAACAACTATGTTATGGAGTTGTTTCGCTACTCCGAATGTTGCTTCGCCAGAGGCGGCAGCATTGGCATCGTTTGTTATATGAACAGGCAGATCGAGGGCCTTTTCAATCATTTCTTTAATATGGACATTTGTCCACCCAATATTTGGTGCGAATTCAACCACACCAGTATCAGAATCAACTGTTCCAGGGCAACCTATTCCCACCCCATTAATATTGGGGTAATTGATTTTTTTTATTTGTATTATTAATTTGTTAATTGTTTCTTCAGGAGTTTCTCCACTTTCAACAGGAAGAGTGAAAAAATCCTGAATGTCCCCTTTTGGAGTAACAACCGCGCCTTTGATGAATGTGCCACCAATATCAATTCCAATTGCGTTCATTTTAAAAAACCCCACATTTCTTAATTATTTTAATCGTTTTTAATCGGTAATTTGAAGAAAACGAAATTATTGTCTCCATCAATATAACCAACTTCTTTTCCATTAATGATAATAGAACAATCCTCATCAATATAACCAATCTCTCGATTAAGAATTGACATTATTCCATCATCAGTAATAGAAGCAAATTTTTTTCCTCTTATGAAAAGCTCATTCTCTCCAATATATCCGACAAGTTCTTTATCGAGAAAGATATTGCGACCGAAAGAATCTATAATGAGCATTATTTTTTCGAGGCCTCTTTTTTGGCTTTCGCTTTGTTCATAAAAGTTGTATAACCATGTTCAATTTCGACTTGTCGAGCTCTCGCAATAACAAGTGAGTCTTCCTTAACGTCCTTAGTGATGGTTGAACCAGCAGCAGTAAAGGATGAATCTTCAACTTTCAATGGCGCAACAAGAATTGTTCCACTTCCTAAAAAGACATTTTTTCCAATTTCGGTGTGCATTTTGTTGAAACCATCGTAGTTAGCAGTAATTGTTCCGCAACCAACATTTGTTTTCTCACCAATTTGACAATTACCTAAATATGTGAGGTGTGCGGCTTTCACGCCATCGTTAAGCTCTGTATTCTTAAGTTCAACAAAGTTGCCGACTCTACAATGATTAGCAACAATTGTTCCCGCTCTCATTTTGGTGAAGGGACCAATTTCGTTATAACTTCCAATTTTTGAATCTGAAATCCATGAGGATTGAATAACATTATCATCACCAATTTCAACAGTATCTAAAAAGGTGTTTGGTCCTATTGTGTTGGCTTCGCCAATTTTGCATTTACCGAAGATAGTTGTGTTTGGAAGAATAACTGTGTCTTTTCCAATTTCAACATCTGGAGAAATGTAAGTTGAGTCAGGGTCTTCCATTGAGACGCCGGACATCATAAGTCTATGATTAATTCTTTTTCTAATAACCTTCCCTGCATAGGAGAGCTGAACACGATCATTAATACCGAAAACCTCGACTGCGTTTTCAACAACATATGCTCCAACTTTTTTGCCATTTCTTTTAAAGATGCCAACTAAATCGGTTAAATAATATTCTCGTTGCGAATTATCTGCTGTAAGTTGATTGATATATTCAAACAAGAATTTATTATCAAAAATATAAAGACCGGCATTCACTTCGCGAATATCTTTTTCATCTTCAGAACAATCCTTGTCTTCTTTGATTGCTAAAACATAATTGCTTTTTGAGTCACGAATAATTCTTCCGTACCCATCTGGTTTTTCTAATACAGAAGTGACAATTGTAAGATGGTTTTTAATTTTTTTGTGTACTTTAAAAATGTGCTCAATGGTCTCCGTGGTAACAAGAGGAGTGTCGCCACAAATAACCAAAGTTGATCCTTCTTTGTCTTTTAACAGTTCTTTTACTTGCAAAACAGCATTACCTGTTCCAACTAGGTCTTTTTGCCAAATAACTTTTGCCCGATCTTCAACTAATTTTTTAGTAACTTCCCCACCAAAACCAACAACAACCACAATTTCTTTCATTCCAACAGGCAAGATGGCATCAATCACATAATTTACGAGGGCTTTCCCTAAAATCGGATAAGACACTTTTGATCTTTCAGGGTCGCGAGATTTCATTCTCGTTCCTTTTCCAGCTGCCAATACAATTGCATAATAATTCATAATTCAATACCCCTATTTCATTATTTTAGTTATCTCTACGACATAATCGTCTTCGAGTTTTCTTGCGATATTTTTAATCAAAGAAAGGTTCGTGCTTAGCGCAATAACCGCGCTTCCAGAACCAGTCATCGTAACAATGTTCAATCCCATTTTTTCTAACTTTTGTTTGATTACCTTTATTTCAGGAACAATCTTTGAGGCTGGCTCCTCTAAAGAATTAACTATGGACTCAGCCAATAATTTGTCGTCCCCTTCAGCTAGAGCTTGGATAACACTATCCACATTCCCAGTAACCAAGTCTATTCCGTCTGATGCCTCAAAAACATCGTGAGTTGAGCATCCTCTTTCAGGTTTAACTATCAAAACAAAATAGTTATTTTTAATAGTTATCGGTTCAAATTCTCCTCCGGTTCCGCGGCATCTAGCGGGTTTGCAGGGAATGAAAAACGGAACATCTGATCCAAGTTGCTTTGCAAGTTCAATGAGTTCCTCAGTAGGAATTCTTAAATTGAGAAACTTATCAACGCCTTTTAAAACAAAAGCAGCATTTGAAGAACCGCCACCTAAGCCTGCTTGCATAGGAATTACCTTGTGAATAATAACTCGGAATTTCTTTTTAATTCCATATTTTTTCTGAATTAAACTTAAGGCAGATGAGGCAATATTGTGACGAACCTTCACTCCAGAAAAATCATCAAGGGTGACAAAATTATTATCGGCGTTTTTGACCTCATTTATAAGAAGAGAGTCGTGTAGTTCAATGGGAACCATTACCATGTCTAAATCATGAAAACCATCTTCCCGTCGGCTAAGCACATTCAGGCATATGTTTATTTTTGCAAAACTTCGAATAACTAAATCTTTCATAAATTCAAATAATTATAATTATTACACCTTTGTTCATCAACACATTTTAACTAATTTAATAATAATTAATTAATCCTTCTTTATTGTATCATTTAGTTTAATAGTTTTATAGATGGTCAGATACTGAAAAGGGGTAAGTTGTTCAGGTCTAAATGTGGATTGGATGCCTAAATCACCACATATTTTCACCGCTAAGGATTTATCTTTTACAAATGAAGAGAGGTTATTGAGAATCGTTTTTCTTCGATTCAAAAAAAGTTGTTTTGCTAAAAAATAGGTGCCATAGCAATCATCTCGGTCAATTTTACCATTTAATTGAATTTCAAAAACAATTGAATCGCACTTTGGAGCAGGATAGAAAGAACCTGCTTTTACTACAAAGAGCTTTTTTGGTTCACCAAGCAAATGAACTAGGACAGAAACAGCTCCATAATCTCCTCCAGTGAAAGCGGAGAAGCGAGCGAAGGCTTCGGCCTGACACATCAAAACCAATTTTTGGCATAATTTACCGTTCAATAACAAAAATGTGATTAATTCGGTTGTAATATTGTAGGGTAGATTGCCAATTATCTTGGAATACTTCGAAATATCAATTTTTCTAATATCATTGTTTATTAATTTAATAATCGGAGAATCGCCATACACTTCATCCAAAAACTTAATCATTCTAAAATCAATGTCTACAGCATCGCACGGAGAATCTTTAAAGGAAATAAAATGAGTAAGGGACCCTAATCCAGGACCAATTTCTAAAATATAGTCATTTTCTTTTATTTCTAATTTGTCAACTATGCGTGAAGCAATTTCTGATTCGATAAGAAAGTTCTGACCATAGTCTTTTTCAGGTTTTAAGTTTAATTTTTTTGTAATTTCGAAAATGTTTGTTCTATTTATGAGCATAATCTTTCTCCAACAATTTTGATTATTTCTTCTCTAGTATAATTGAGAGAGTTTAATCGTTCTGTAAGCTTTTTCATATTCACAGTTCCGACCGGTACTTTTTTTGAAAAAATAGTACGATTGTTTTTGGTATTTAGACCAATAGAGCTCAAAAAAGAAACTGTAATATCGTTGTGTTTTAAAGATTTTTCCGACAAATATCCATTCAAAACTCTAACAATTTCGTCTTTTTCACATTCAGCAATTCCATGTTTTTTCTTTTTACTGCGGAAAATCTTTTTTGCAAAAATGTTAATAGAATTAGGAATTTTAAGTCTTGCTCGAATTGTTTCCCCAGGCTCGTCTGGATCGGTTATTACCAACACTTGTTTTATCTTAGAAGCCGCTTCCAAATAGGCAATTTCCGACTTCGGTAATTCATATCCGTTAGTAATTACGTATTCAGACATAATAAAGGATGACAAAAATGCTACATCAGTTTTTCCTTCTACAACAATAATTCCATTAAAATAAAACATATTTTTACACGTGAAACATTTTACAAGAATTTTGATACAGAACATCAATAATGTGTTTTTTGGATATTTTTTTAATTCTTGCGATTTCATCAACAACAAGGGCAATATTCTTTGGAACATTAGTTGTTCCTCTTAACGGATGAGGCGATAAATAAGGGGCATCGGTTTCTACAACAATCTTTTCAAGTGGCGCTTCTTCGCAAATTTCTTTTATTTTTTTTGCGTTAGTGAAGGTTAATGTCCCACCTAAACCAATTAAAAGGCCTAAGTTTAATACTTCTGGTAAAGATTCAAGACTTCCAGAGTAGCAATGCATGACCCCTCCCATTTTTGGCTTATATTCTTTGAGAATTTCTAAACAATCTTCAAAAGCTTCTCGATTATGTATAGTTATCGGTTTACAGTGTTCATTCGCTATTTTTATCTGACGAATAAAAAAATCTTTTTGAATTTTTCTTTCTTCAATTGTCTTATTCCAATGATAATCGAGCCCAATTTCTCCAACAGCCACTACTTTAGGATGAGAAATATAAGACATTACTTCTTTATATTCTTCTTCAGTTGCATTAAAAACATTGCTTGGATGGAAGCCTATTGCTGCATAGATTTCCGAATATTTTTCCGCAAGATGAACTGCACTAATTGAACTATTTTTGTCCCATCCAACAACTAACAACTTGTTAACGCCAACTTTTTTTGCTTCTTCAAGAATTTCATCAATAGAAGAAAACAAGGCATCATCGTTAAGGTGGCAATGAGTATCGAAAATCATATTATTTTCCAACGCAAAATCTCGCGAATATTTCTTTAGAAATATCCACTTGATTAGTTTCTCCTAATATTTCTAGAATAGATTCATAAGCATCTCTAATTGAGACCGCCACCAAATCAATTGGTAAATCGTTTAAGGAATCTTCTTTGGCTTTTTGCAAAGAATCTTTCGCTCTTTCTAGCAAGCCTATTTGACGTGCGTTGTTAAGCGCAGGTTGCTGGAAAGATTGGTCATCAAGACCTAGTGTTTTATATATCTCATCAACCAGGGGGCTAATGTCTTTCTTTAGAGCAGAAACATAAAGTCCACTGCCTTGATTAACAATCTTTTTATCGCTTTTGTTAAAAACAATAATTCTATTAATTCCCTCAGTAATATCCAAAATAGCTCGATCTTCTAAGTCTTCTTTTTCACTTGCATCGAGAACCACTATTACTAGTTCAGCTTTTTTAATTGATGCTTTGGCTTTTTCAACACCAATTGATTCTACAACATCTCTCGAGTCGCGAATTCCAGCGGTGTCTAATAGGTGCAAAACCACACCTTTGAGATTTACATCGCCTTCAACGATGTCTCGCGTCGTTCCTGCGATATCCGTTACAATAGCTTTATCTTCACCAATTAAAGCGTTCAAAAGGGATGATTTTCCAACATTAGGTTTTCCAACAATAGCAACTTTGATTCCATCTTTAATAATCTTTGCTTTTTGACCGTCCGATATCAATTTGCTAATACTTGCATTAATGGCGTCAACGTGTTCCACGACTTTTTCTTTGTTGGCGATTTCAATATCTTCATATTCTGGAAAATCAATATTTACTTCAATTAGGGATAAAATATCGGCAATTTTTGATTTGATAGGTTGAATTATTTGAGTGACTTCTCCTTCTAATGAAAGGATAGAAAGTTTTTTTGCTTCCTGTGTGGTCGCATTAATGACATCGTTGATTGATTCAGCTTGAATAAGGTCAATTTTATTGTGGAAAAAAGCTCTTGAAGAAAATTCTCCATTTGTTGCTAGACGAGCCCCATGCTTCAAAGAAAGGGTGATGATTTGGTTAACGATTAACATCGAACCGTGACAAATAATTTCTACCGAATCTTCACCAGTAAAACTTTTTGGGCCTTTATAAACCAATAAAATTACTTGGTCTATTTTTTCTTCCCCATCTATGATGGTTCCATAAAATATAGTTTTTTCTTTGGCTTCACTTATGTCTTTTGTAAACATATGAGAAACAATTTCAAAACAATCATCACCAGATAACCGAATGATGGCTAACGCTGATTTTAATGGCGGTGTCGCCAACGCAACAATTGTTTCAAACATAAATACCTTTCAAAGTGTAAAAAGCACCCTAAGGGCGCTTAATACTAATCAACATAAATGATTTGGACTTGTCGATGGGTTCCTTCACCTACAGACTCGGTTCGGATGTTTGACAATCCGGTACAAGCATTGTGAACCGCTCTTCTTTCATCTGCTGGCATTGGATCAAAGATGTATGTCTCGTGAGTCTTCTGCACATCGTGAGCAGCTCTACGAGCGATGCGTGATAGTCTAATATATTTGCTGTCTTTATATCCATTAATATCTAGCAAGATTCTAAATCTCTTGTGGAAGTGGTTGGAGACCGCCAATTTTGTTAATTCGTTTAAAGCTTGGAGTGTCTTGCCGTTCTTTCCGATTAAAACTGGGTTATGGGCAGAATCAACTGTGATGCGAATAATGTCATTATCGTAAACTGATTGTACAGCTGACTCGATTTCTAAATTATCAACAACTTCGAGGATATAATCCTCAGCGTATTTAATAACATCAGCAATTTCATAAATTTGAACAACGATTTTTTTCGAGAAGAGACCTTTTTTCTTATCGCTGACAATGTAAATCAGTTGATCGACAGGTACATTGAGTTCTTCGGCAGCGTTGCTTAAAGCTTCTTCTGCAGTTTTTCCTTGATATTCTTTCATTTCATTTACCTTCTTTTTTTAGTTTTTCGCTCAGTAATCAAATGAGTAACTAACGACTGAACGATTGAGTACATGGCACCGAATAACCAATAGGCGCCCATGCCAGATGCGAGTGAGAAACCCATGAAGATGATCATGGCTAACATGATATATGTGAACCACTTCATCTTATTATCGGTACTAGCTTGAGATGGGTTTTTACTTAATTTTGGGATATTCTTTCCTTTTTTCTTTTGTAGCCATCTTGGCAAGAGCATGGAAACCGCTTGAGCGGCCGCCATTAGCACGAAAAGAATTGTGGCTGTCAATCCGCCCATTCCTCCGGCAGTTGTCCAAGAAGCAGCGTTAAACATAGTGGCGCTAATAGAGTCACTTAGTCTTAATCCAAATAATTGACCAGATGAAAGGATAGCTGCGCTTTGCATAGCACCCCACACGCAGATAAACACAGGAAATTGAATTAACATAACAAGAATTGAAGTCAACGGATTGATTTTATTCTTCTTATATAGTCTCGCTGTTTCTTCACTCAACCTTTGCTTATCCATTTTATTGGTATTAGCATTCGGATATTTTGCCTGAATCTTGGCGACGTCAGGTTGCAAGCGAGTCATCATAGCGGTTGATTTTTGTTGTTTAAATGTAACGAACAACATTAGTGTTCTAACAATAATTGTGACAATCAAAATTGACAAAATTGATGCCCATCCAGTTCCTACCGCAGCAAAGGCCGAAGCAAGAACGTCAATTAAAGCAGCGATTGGCCAAACAAATAAGAATTCGAGCAATCCCTTCCAGCTAGTCCATGGTTTGGCTTGGATTTCAGCTGGTAAAGAATGAACGCCATAAGTGCCATAATCGCCAGAATTAATTGCCAAACAAGAACGATAAGAAGAAATGTAACTATTCATCTTCGTTTTATAAAATGAAACATAGTCATTTGTTGCCGCTTCATCAATATTGCTTAGTGAAGAGCGAACTTCCTGATTATAAATATCCCAGTTTGTCCATAAAACTTTTTTGCTGTTTGCAGAGTCTTCATATTTGATGTACCCATATTTATCGAGTAATCCTTTGTTGTTCGAATAATCATCATATTGATCAGCAGGACAAAGGAGTGATCCGGCATCTTGAAAATCTATATGTTTTAAAGTGTCGTCAATAACAATCTCTGTTCCAATTAATGGATCAATATCGGCGCGAGCTTTTTCAATTGTTTTATTTAAAACAACTTGATCAAATGTTTTAAAATAGTTTAACGAAGGAGAGCGAATATAAGCTTCTTCGGCAGCTGTGTTGATTTTGTTAATATATTTAGCGTTAACTTCATCAAAGCTGGCAGTAAAAACTAAGTTAGTTGAATATTCTTCTCCGTTAACTGTAACTGTTAGTTCCTCGGCGCCTTCCGGTTTGTCCACTGTATCTTCGTAATAAGCTGTCACACCATAATCAAATAGATAGAGAATGTGGGCTTTGTCCGTAACAGAGCAGAACGAAGCAGTACAACTAGTTAAAATTAAAACTCCCGCCGCAAGTGCAAGACCGCTTAAACCAAATTTTAAACTTTTTTTCATTCGTTTTTTCCAATCTGTACAAGTACTAATTCACTTAAAAGTGATTTGTTGGTTTGGTAGTCGTTATCAAGAAAATTTTTCTTAACTATAATAACTAGGTCAAATGACGCTTTGTTATAGTCAAACATGCTATCAGACATTGCTCTAACTTGTCGTTTGATTCGGTTACGGACAACAGCGTTTCCAACTTTGGAAGAGACAGAGATCCCAACCCTCATATAAGGCAGGTTGGTCGGTGCAAAATGCACAACATATGATCGATTACTCTTTGCGCGTCCGCCATGAATAATTAAAGCAAACTGCTTATTGGCTTTTATTCTATTAACAACTTTCATTTACCCTCGACTATGCAGAAAGGGATTTTCTGCCTTTTGCTCTGCGACGAGCAAGAGCACAGCGGCCACCGACTGACTTCATCCTTGCGCGAAATCCAGCTCTGCGTTGATGCTGAAGTTTGCTTGGTTGATAAGTTCTTTTCATACAATATTACCTCCGATTTTACGTAGCATTAAAAAGTATATGAGCATTTATAGATAAATGTCAACGAAATGCGTATACGCGTATGTAGGTCTGTGCTATACTTTGCCCATGAATAAGGGCGCTAGAATTGGTATTATTTTCGCGATTATTGCTGCAGTTTGCTCATCTATTAACACACCAATATCAAAATTATTGTTAAACAGCAATACGATAGGTCCGGTTATTTCCGGTGGACTTTTATATTTAGGCGCTGCTCTTTGCGCTTGTGTGTTTTTTATTTTTCGCAAAATTTTTAAACCTAAAATAAAAGAAAAGCCTCTTGAAAAAAGTGATTTTCCCTTTGTTTTTGCTATCGGAGCATTAAATGCGATTGGTGTCGCTTGTAGCATGTTGGGTCTTAAATTAATTTCAGCTTCCAACGCTGCTCTTCTCAGCAATTTTGAAATTGTCATTACCTCTTTGGTCGCTCTATTTATTTTTAAACAAAAAATTTCCCCACGACTATGGATTGGTATCATCGTGGTTTTTATAGCTTGCATTCTTTTATCTAGCGATGATCTAACAAATTTTAAATTCTCCACTGGAGCTCTTTTGGTTTTGATTGCTCCAATTTGCTGGGGCTTTGGAAATAACTTCATGAAGAGAATATCTGATAAAGATCCAATAGTATCAATAATAATCGAAGGCTCTATTACATGTGTTCTATGTTTGATGATTGGCGTAAGATTAAACGAGCAAATAACTCAAGTATTCTCATTCTTTGCCATACTTGGGGTTGGCATAATTTCCTATGGAGTAAGCTTGTGTTTCTATATTTACGCGCAGAGAGTTATTGGAGCACCCCGTACTAGCGCTTTCTTCTCTTTAGCTCCCTTCCTTGCTGTAATGATTTCGTTTGCTATTTTCCAAGAGACTCCTCCTTGGTGGTACTATATCGCTCTTGGACTCATGATTATAGGTGTGTGGCTCGCTTCTTCCGATAAAAAAATATTCTCAAAAAAGCCTAAAAAAAATAACGAAATTTAGTTTTCCACAATTTTTTATACTACAAAAAAGACAAGAAAAAGAAAAGTAATTATAGTATAACTATATTAGTTTTTCCTCAATTATAACTCAAACACTTTTTCACCTCATTCCACAACACCAAAAAAACTTTTCCACAATTTATCCACATAAGCATTTTGTGAATTTGGTGGAAAAACCCCTATAATCAAAGTTAATGAGTTTTTGAAATGTGGAAAAAATAGAAATCCGTTCTTTTCCGTGTTAAATGATGGTGGATTGTTTTATAATGATTGGCAGAAACAAGAGCACTTTAATATGATTAATTCAATTTCAGAAATCACTCAGTTGTGGGATCGGTCTTTAAAAAAGATCGAAGAGCGGCTTGGTGAGAAACAATTGTTTGATTCTTTCTTTGCAGGAAGCTATATCAACGAAATCCACGGAGACACAATTGTTGTTGTTGTAAACTCCTCTCTAGCCGCCGCTTTAATTAAACAAAAATATTATGACTTGGTCGAAGACGTCGTCTCAGAAATCACCGAATCAAACTTCAAACTCGATTTTGTCTTAGAGAACGAAGTTCAAAAAGGCGCTGAAAAGCAGGCTCAGAGCAAAAAACAGCAGTATTTTCAAGAAGCTACCCTTAACCCAAAGCTTACTTTTGATAACTTTGTGGTGGGTTCTTTTAATCGAGAAGCCTCACAAGCCTCTTTGTTCGTGGCATCCAACCCCGGAAAAACATTGGCACAACCCCTTTTCATCTATTCAAACTCCGGGCTCGGCAAAACTCATCTTTTACACGCAATTGGCAATTATATTAAGAACGCGCGACCAAACTTTAAAATTCTCTATATTTCCACCAGCGATTTTGTCGAGGAATATATTAGATATGTCAAAGGAGAAAAAGAGGCTGAATCATTAAAAGACTTCTTCAGTTCTATCGACGTTCTACTTCTTGATGATGTTCAAATGCTCGCTAATAAGGTTAAAACCCAAGAGATGTTTTTTGCCATATATAACAAGATGATCGACAACTCGAAACAAGTAGTGATTACCTCAGACAAACAACCAAATGAATTAAACGGTTTGGAAGATCGCTTAGTGACACGTTTTTGCAAAGGTTTAGTCATGAAAATAAACGAACCTGATCAAAACACTTGCGTAGAAATATTAAGAAAAAAGATTGAGGCGAATGGTTTAGACTTACAGAGATTTGACGACGCGGTTCTCTACTTTTTTGCTGATAAATTTTCAAAGAACGTTCGTGAACTTGAAGGTGCTTTGAATAGGTTAATATTCTACGTCGTCTCGTTAAAGCAAACCGACAAGATTTCAATGGATGTGGCCATGGAAGCGGTTCAATCCTTAACTGGAGGCAAATCTCTCTCTTCCACTCTAAACGAACAAAAGATAATCAACGTAGTTTCTGACTACTATAATTTAACTCCTTCCCAATTGACGGGAAGAATAAGAACCGGGCAAATCGCCTTAGCTCGACACATAGCGATGTACCTTATCCGAATCACCTTGGACATTCCTCTCAAAAAGATTGGAGATATGTTTGGAGGTAAAGATCATACCACCGTCATGTCAGCCGTTCAAAAGGTGGACAATGGGTTGAAAACTGACACCAAATTAAAAAGTGCCATCGAGGAACTTCAAAAGCGCATAAAGAAATAATGCTTTATTGAAAATAAAATATGAAACCTAAATATTGTGTGGTAGAATAAGAAAGTATCAAAAAAATAGATGAGAACACCACTTATCCACCAAATTCACCGGCCTTACTATTACTAATATAATAATAAAGAAAGGAAAATTATGAAATTTACCATCAATCGAGAAGAATTCCTTAAGGGATTAAGTATCGCTTCAAGAGCGGTCGCAAACAAAGTGGCCGTGGCTGTTTTGTCAAATCTTAAAATTGAATTGGATGAAAGAGGATTGTTTATCACTGGATCTAACTACGATTTAACAATCAAAACTTTTATTCCTTATAAATCGGAAACAAAAGAAATAATTAGAAACTACAAAGAAGGCGCTACTCTAATCAACTGTCGTATTATCACGGAAATTGTGAGAAAAATGGATGGAGAAGAACTAACAATAGATGTTATCGATTCAACAATCGCTGTAATCAGTGATAATCACTTCGAATCAAGGCTGAATTGTGTTCGCGCCGAAGAATATCCTGACATTGATTTAGAACCAACGGGTACAGAGATTAAACTAAATAAAGATGTGTTTAGCTCATTGGTTAACCAAACAGCATTTGCTGCCTCAATCAAAGAGCAGAGACCAATCCTCACTGCTATGAACCTTGAAGCGGAAAACGGAAACCTCGTTGCCACCACCACCGATTCAGCTCGTATGGCTCGCAAAGTTGTAAAAATTGGCGGAGATATCAGATTTGTTGCTAACATTCCAGCCAAGATGATGATTGAAGTAGATCGCTTAATGGAAAACATTGCTTCTATTAGTATCGCTTTTAGCGATAAAAAAGCCTTGTTTATCCTTGGTCAAACCGTCATAGCCTCCCGCTTAGTAGCTGGAGATTATCCGAATACAAAAAATATTATTCCTAGGAGTTGCAATTATTCTTTGGAAGTTAACGCTTCTGAATTAGCAAAAGCTATCGATCGCACGACTGTTTTATCAATTGACAGGGAGAATGTGGTTGATTTAAGTATGTCAGAATTCGGTGTTGAAATTTCGGCTAAGAGTTCCCAAGTTGGATCTGCGGTTGAAAAATTAGAGACCTACAAGTTCGAAGGACAAAATCTCAGGATCTCTTTCAACAGCGACTTTGTTCTATCGGCAATTAGAGCACTCGCTTGTGAAG
>JAQVAY010000076.1 GCA_028690575.1 Bacilli bacterium
ATCCTGAACATCAAGATCCAAAAGTAAGAAAAGAGGCGGAAAAAGCTCTCAAAGAAAATGAGCTCGATCCAATCAATCTGTTCAACATTGGATGGAAGAATGGTGGTAATGGAGAAGTAAGGAAAATCGTTTTACCGAAAGCACTGACGGGCGTGGATGCCAATATTGTCGTGTTGTTAGGAAAATATTTCCCTTCGGGATCTCATAAAGTCGGCCCTGCCTACGCCACATTAATTGAGGGCTGTGTTGACGGGACTATTTTACCTGGCAAACACACTATTTTAGGACCATCAACCGGCAACTTTGGTATTGGTGTTTCCTACATCACGAATTTAATGAAATATGATGCTATCGTTATCATGCCTGACAACATGTCGAAGGAAAGATATGAGCGAATTAGAAAATATGGAGCCAAACTTGATTTAACTCCTGGTTCTGAATCAGATGTTATTCTTACTCTTGAAAGAACCTATGAACTCAAAAAGAATCCAATGAACGCCACTCTCGCACAATTTGAATTATTACCAAATTATCGTTTCCACCGTTATGTAACAGGTAACTCCGCTATCGAAGCCGTCAAAGGCATCGGTAATGGTCGTATCGCCTGCTTCACTAGTGCACCTGGTTCAGCTGGAACTCTCGCAGCCGGAGATGAGATGAAAAAAGCTTTCCCTGAATGTAAAATTGCCGCTCTTGAGCCACACGAATGCTCCACCCTCACCGATGATGGTTTAGGCCAACATCGTATTGAAGGTATCGGAGATAAAATGATTACCTTAATTCACAATGTCTTGACCACTGACTTCATCGTCCAAATTCACGATGATGACTGTGTCCGTGGCCTTGAAGTTATTCACTCCGGAACTGATATCCTTGTCAAACACGGAATCGACCGCAAAGTCGCTGAAGGAATGAGAGAACTCTTTGGAGTTTCTGGTATCTGCAACATCCTTGGAGCAATTAAGATGGCCAAGTATCTCAAACTCGGTCCAGATGACAACATCGTCACCATCGCCACTGATGGATTTGACCGTTATGATTCCGTCGTGGAAAATCTCCATGAACGTGAACTCGAAGTCACTGACCATGTCTTAGATCGTTGGTTCAAAGACGTATTCATTGATGCATGCACTTGCCGTATTCTCGACACTCGTGGGGAAGAGGAAAAAGAAAGACTCTTTAAGAGAAAAGAATATGACTGGCTTAAATTTGGATATAAACAAGAATATCTTGACAGCATGAGACACCCAGAATTCTGGGAAGAAGAATACAACAAGATCTCAGCCTATGATGAAAAGATTAAGGCCAAAAGAGGAAAGGAAATCTAAAATGAAAATTAGTTTCGAAGAAGTATTAAAAAAAGCTCAATCGTATAAAGAGGACATGACCAAGTTCCTCCGCGATATGATTAAAATCCCAAGCGAATCTTGTGATGAAGAGAAAGTTGTTCTCCGTATCAAAGAAGAGATGGAAAAAGTCGGCTTTGATAAAGTAGTTATCGATCCAATGGGAAATATCCTCGGATACATTGGACATGGCAAACACGTTATCGCATTTGACGCGCACATTGATACCGTTGGTATCGGAGAAATAAAGAACTGGAATTTTGACCCATATGAAGGTTACGAAGATGACGTTCATATCGGTGGACGTGGTGCTTCTGATCAAGAAGGTGGCATGGCTTCCATGGTCTACGCCGGTAAAATCATCAAAGATTTACATCTTGAAGATGACTACACCCTCGTTATAACCGGAACCGTTCAAGAAGAAGACTGTGACGGATTATGTTGGCAGTACATTATCAAAGAAGATAAGTTAAAACCAGAATTCGTTGTCTCCACTGAACCAACTAGCTGCCGTATCTATCGCGGTCATCGCGGTCGTATGGAAATCAAAGTCAGTGTTCGCGGTGTGTCCTGCCATGGCAGTGCTCCGGAAAGAGGAGACAACGCTATCTATAAGATGGCTCCCATCATTCAGCAAATTGAACAGCTCAATAAGGAAGGATTAGCCTATGATCCATTCCTTGGTAAAGGTACCGTCACTATCTCGGAAATCTTCCATAAGTCACCAAGCCGTTGCGCCGTGGCGGATGGATGCTGGATCAGCCTTGATCGCCGCTTAACCGTTGGAGAAAATGATAAGACTTCCATCGCGGAAATCCAAAACTTACCAGCCGTTAAAGCCGCCAACGCTGAAGTCACCATGTATCAATACGAAAGACCAGCCTATACTGGACTTCGCTATCCAACTGAATGTTACTTCCCAACTTGGGTCATTCCTGAAGAATCCATCTATGTTCAATCGCTCAAACAAGGATATCAAAAACTCTTCAAGAAAGATCCCATCATCGATAAGTGGACATTCTCAACCAATGGTGTGAGTATTATGGGTCGCTATGGCATTCCATGCTTAGGCTTTGGACCTGGCGATGAAAAAGAAGCTCACGCTCCAAACGAGAAAACGAGAAAAGAAGATCTTGTCATCTGTGCAGCGTTATACGCTGTTATTCCTGGACTCTATCTCGAAAATTTAAAAAAATAAGTAAATAAGGAAATTAAATTTATGGAAAAAATTGCTCCAAAATTTGCCGGTCGTCACTTAATCACTCTTGAAGAATTCACCAAACCAGAAATCGATCTCATGCTCAAAGTCTCTAGTGACTTAAAAGCTGCCTTCTACCGCAATGAGCCAACCCAATGGTTAGTCGGGAAAACTGGCTTCTTGATGTTCTTTGAACAATCAACTAGAACGAGAAACTCCTTTGAAAGTGGCATGGCCCAATTAGGTGGACACGCGACCTTCTTAGACACCTCGATGATGCAAATATCTCACGGTGAATCTGCGAAAGATACTGCTACTATTCTCTCCAGCTTTGGACACATGATTGCTTGCCGTTATTGCAACTGGGGTTTAGGAAATAAATACCTCCGTGAAATGGCGAAATGGTCAACTGTCCCAATCATCAACTTACAATGTGATTTATATCACCCAATGCAAGCTCTTGCCGATTTAATGACCATGCAAGAATTATTCCCCACGACAAAGCGCTTAAAGGTTTCCATTATTTGGGCGTACGCTACCAGCCATAAGAAACCAATCTCTGTTCCACTCTCTCAAATTCTCTTGTTCCCTCGCTATGCGATGGATGTCACCATTGCCTATCCAGAAGGATATGATATGCCAGATTGGGCAGTTGAAAAAGCTAAGAAGAATGCTTTAGAGAATGGTGGTTCCTTCCGCATTACTCACAACATGGAAGAAGCCTTCAAAGACGCTGATGTCGTCTTCCCCAAGAACTGGGGTTCATGGGTCAAAAACCAATCCACAACCGTTGTCGATGATTACATCAAAACCCTAACTGGTTGGAAGTGTACTGAAGAGATGATGAAGCTCGCTGGACCACAATGTAAATATATGCATGCCTTACCAGCTGACCGTGGCAACGAAGTCGAAGATTCTGT
>JAQVAY010000077.1 GCA_028690575.1 Bacilli bacterium
TGTAAATGACGTCACCCATTTTCGGTCAACGTTTCTTCAATCCCAGAAAAAACTCACCGAAGGTTCCCTGATCATCTTCGATAAAGGAGCCGGATCAAAACAAAATCTGGAACTCATTGGAGCATGCAGGCATGACTATTTGACCGCAAAGAAACTGAACACCAGTGACGATAAGATCATCAAAACGTTTTGGCAGAGGGATCCGATCAAGATCAATCCGGAGGAGGCAGAACCAAACCACGGCATATACGGGATAAAGATCGTGAAACCCGGCAGTGTAACCTATTTCTATTTCTCGGAGGGGCTCAAGGCGCAGAATCTGGATGCACTGTCACGGAAAGTTTACCGGCAGTTCATGGAGGCGGAGGTGATTCAGGAGTGTATTTCCCGAAACAGAAAGCTGCCAAAGAAGATCGGGATCGCAAATCCGCTGGTGAAGATTTCCTATTCGGTTCAGACAAAACTCGTGGAGATGTCGGAAGAGGAGGCGCTTGCTTTTCTCAGGGAGAGGTTGAATACCGGAAGAGGAGGATTTTTCGCCCTCACTTCAAGCAGGAATTTGACACTTGCAGAAGCGCTTGAACGCTACCGAAAAAAGGATTCGATTGAGAAGATCTTTCATTCGCTGAAGAATGAGATCGAGATTAAACCACTGAGAGTATGGACGGAGAATAGTATTCGCGGCGCAATTCTGATCGGGTTTCTGGCACAGCTGTTTGTGTCTCTGGTTCGGTATGAGGTGCCGGAAGCACGGCATGTGGCTACAAAATTCATCAAATATTCGCTGATGAATTTGACAGTTACGATGATGAAGGGGAAAGAGGGGGTTCGCAGATGTCTGTTTTCCAATTTTGATGCACTGAATACGGCGATACTCGGGCTAAAATGCGGGGTGGGGTGAGGCTGGATAGGGGGATAAGAGGCAACTGTCAAATTCTCTTTTTCCCATTTTTGGAAGGGTGAGGAGCGAGAGCGCTAAAAGGGGGGAAATTGCCAACTGTCAAAGTTAGGTTATAATATTTATCAGCTAAAGACCATAGATTTGAAGAAGTCAGGAGCGAGAGCGCTAAAGGGGGGGAAATTGCCAACTGTCAAAGTTAGGTTATAATATTTATCAGCTAAATACCATAGATTTGAAGAAGTCAGGAGCGTAAGCTTTCGATTTTTTTTAGAAAATAGAGGAGAAAATTAGGGAAATGGTTATGTGAATCTGCTTTTTTTGGGGGGTGGAAAGGCAAAAGAGATTGGGCGACTTCATCATCTTAAAAAAAAGGGTTGGTAGATATTCTCAATCTTATTTTTAACTATACTCTGCAAACATCTTACTTTAAACCAGTAATCAGAAACACTCTTCCCTGCAGATTTAAGAATAAGTTCTTTTGGTTCAGTCTTGTCTTCACACTCCAAAGAATCAACAATATTCGCAATGTTTGGAAATACCTGATATTCATGGAGATATCTTCTTCTTGCCTCACAAATTTTATCAAAATGGAGTTGATAATGACTCGGATCATGGAGGACTTTATCAATTACAGAGATAGAACCCTCAATGTCCGTAATATCAATATATTCATAAGATCCTTTCGGGTAATAATCACATAAATTTGTACACCCATAATAAAATGGAAAAGTGTAGCTAAGATAACAATCAGCAAGTTTTTCAGTAATATAATCTTTTGAATTGAAATTTTCAATTGCAATTGTATAATTATAGGGCGCGATTACATCCCATTTATTATCAAAGTCATGGATTCCCCGCCCATATAAATCAATTTTATCTCCGAAATAGTTTTTAAGAGCTAAAGCAAACTGATATCTCTGTTCGTGGCCTTTACTGAATCTCTTGTTTGATGATACAACAGATATGAGCTTACTTTTCTCCTGAAGCTCCATAGAATTAAGTTCATCATAAGTTTTCTGTACAAACCATGGAAGAATATGATGAGTATGGATCACATGTGGATGCTTCAATAATTCCTGTGATGTAACGACAGAGGCAAACTGACGAAGAAATTTTTGATTATATTTTTTTACAGTGATTGGTTCACCTGTTATGAATACAGTGTTTTCCGGAGGACATAACGCAGATTCATTTTTGGATAATTCGTATAAGACAACCCAGTAATCGCACTCTTTAACGTCATCCCCAAAAACAAATTCACAGTTCCCATATATCCCTTTACTACCTGGCGTTTGAGCAAATAACTCTTTGATATTACTCGATGAACTTAATTTCACTTTTAGCATAGATTCATCACAACATCAATTACATCTTCACCCATGATTCAGGAATGATATCTATCTTCTTGTCAGGATCACTAAACCAATTTCTTGGACTGACTACAATTTTTTCACGAAAGTTCCCAAGCCAAGCCCCCCACCAACTAAAGGTACTATTGGCAATAATATAATGTTTACATAACATCATCAACCTGAGATCCTCGTATCCGTGGACAGAATCATTATGTTCCATGTAATGTACCTCATAAGGAATTTGGATATTGTCTTTTGCCCACTGTATGTCATCAGAAAACACAAAAAATACAGGGTTATGAACCATTTTTGACACATATTCTATTCCTTTATGGTAATAATCCGGACTTATCGTACCATATATTTTATTTGCACCAGCATTGTTCACATAATCTCCTCTTCGAACATGAATACAGACGGCATTGGTATTTTTAATCATTTCAGACCAATTTTCATTCTGTGCATCTGGCGGTGTTAGTATTTTGAAAGCATTTCTAATGAGATCAGCGTTATGTAAAAAATATTTTTCGCACGACCAATATCCATCAAGATAAATACGTCCCTTCTTCTGTATAACGCCCGGATCATACGATAGAGACTCTTCACAAATATATGTGTCATATGTTGAAAAGAGGTTAAGATGTAAAAAGCGCATGTAATAATAACGTAATCGAGATAGAGGAGTGTTAGATATTATCTTGCACTGAATATTAAAATGATATAGTTGATATGGCCATGGAGTCGTGTTGATATGTGGTCTGTGATAAAAGGCTGTATCCAAATACAATTCCTCATGCAAATCATGAGCCATGGAACAACCAATCGCATATTGAAACATCTGATTTCCGAGTCCTCCCATTAATCGAACCGTAACCATATTACCATCTCATATTATTTTTATCTAAATACATACTTATCATATCTATACGTTCCATATGCATCTACACCAAAAATCCAGATGTGTCACATTTTTGGATAAGCAATCCAACCAGATAATCAATTTCACTCTTCATTTCTACTGAATGATTCCCGACAAAAAATCCATTCTCATGAACATAATCAGCATTCGTCAATTCACCTGCAACCGAATAATCCATATACTCCAGTGCTTTCTGCCGCGTAAAATTGC
>JAQVAY010000078.1 GCA_028690575.1 Bacilli bacterium
GTAGGAGGACTACATTATGAAAAACTTAAACAATCGGAAAGTTGCCATTGTTGGAGATGGAATGGTGGGAAGTTCAATCGCTTATACCCTTCTTCTTAAATCAAATATACAGGACATTGTCATCATTGATGTCAATAAAGATAAAGCCGAAGGCGATGCTTTAGATATGAATCACGCGATGAGCATGCTCGCTCCAAAAGATATCAAAGCTGGTTCATATGAAGATATTGAAGACGCACATATTATTGTGATTACTGCTGGAGCTGCCCAGAAGCCAGGAGAAACGAGAACCCAACTATGCGATAAAAACAAAGCTATCTTTGATAGCATTTTCGCTATGATGAAACCACATCTCAATCCAGAAAGCATTGTTATGATAGTGACAAATCCTGTCGATATTTTAACTCACTATGCTTTCACAAAATTGGGTTTACCAGCCAACCAAGTCATTGGATCTGGAACCGTCTTAGATACTGCTAGATTGAAGTTCTTACTTAGCGAGGACACCAAAATTGATCCACGAAATATTCATACCTATGTGATAGGAGAACATGGTGACAGTGAAGTAATGGCTTACTCGGTCACATACATCGCTGGAGTGCCAATTGCAGATTTCTGTACAGTATGCGGAAGATGCAAAAATTTACATCACTTACAAAAATTAGAAGATATAGGTAAAGAAGTCGTCACATCTGCTTATAAAATCATTGAGAAAAAGGGTAGCACTTATTACGGAATCGCTGCTGCGGTTGCTCGCATCATAGATGCAATTGTAAATGATACGGAAAGTGTCTTAACTGTTTCTTCTTACGTTGAAGAAGCCCTAAACGGACGAATTAAAGATGTTTATCTTTCTGTTCCTTCAATCGTTAATCAACATGGTGCTGTAAAAACTTTATGGCCAGCATATAGCGAACCTGAGGCTGAACTGCTTATTCAATCCGCTAATAAGTTAAAACAGTTTTATTAAATGAAGAGTGGCTGTGCCACTTTTCTTTTCCCTGCATAAGCTGTTGATCAAATATTAAACTACTGAAAACAAACCTCTTTTTTGTTAAGATGGAAATAGGTAAAAAATATGAAACCAATACGTCTTACTATTCTAGGTATTTTAACCCCACTTCTTTTGGGGTGTTCAAGTAGCGCTGGATCTTATCCTTTAGATCTTCCTGCTGAAGATTACATCACAACACTTGAAATTAATGATATCGATGATTTCACTATCTGTGTTTTCAATGATCTTCACATCTCAGTGTTAACTAATTTAACTGATGAGATTGCTTATTATGAAAAATGTTTAATAAGCAATGGCGGGATACTTCCTAGTTTAATTGTTTTAAATGGCGATTCTTTTATGGGTGCGACTAAATCTCAAATCGAACGTTTTTTCGATTGGATCGATAGTAAAAACATACCTTTTGCATATGTATATGGTAACCATGATTTGCAAGGTACATATTCAAGCACGTTTATTGATGAGATGGTTAAAAGTTGTGAACATTCAGTTTTGCTTAATTCATTAAATGATAATGTTTTTGGCGATAGTAACTATGTTCTTAATATCGAAGAAATAGGCACACCAAATACATTGAAATGGCAACTTTATTTCTATGATAGCAATACATACTATGGCGTTGATTATGACGTAATACACGAAGATCAAATCGCTTGGTATGAAAAACAACAACAAGCTCTTGAAGACACAGGAACTCCCGACATACCTTCATTGACTTTTATGCATATTCCTACCGAAGAATTTGAAGAAGCCTACGACATCATTGGCCAAAATGTCACTAGTGGATATGATGGCACTGATACTGAAAGTCTATGGTACATGGGGGAATCTATATCTTGGGGATATCAAGAAACCGATTTCTACGAAACGATGCAAGAACATGGCAATAACAAAGCCATTATCGTTGGCCACGACCACGTTAATCTTACTGATTGGCATTACGATAAAGATGGCGATTCTTTGGATAACATGATGCATCTGATTTTCGGTTTAAAAACTGGAAGAGGCATTTACCACGATACGAGAATCATGGGAGCCTCTTTCTATACCTTAAAAGATTCCAATGAATTTGATATTAAATGGATGAATGTTCCTTATGAAGACGATGCATTCGAAATCACTCCAGAATATCTCGTCGGCTTAGGAGAAGGGGCAATATCATGACAAAGTTGTTTTCAAGCATAAAGGCCAAAAAAATCACCTTATTATTCCTATTTTTCGTTGCTTCAATATCTACAGCCTATGGCTGGTTCCTATTCGTTCCAGTCATCACCAACTATGGAAGAATGTTGGCAACATATTTCCCAACTTTTTTCACTTTTGGTGTCCCTCTATTTAGTTTCTTTATGTTGTGGATGTACTGGCATACCTACAACGTTGCTAATAGACATCGCATTTTAAAAATTTACTCTATTACCTTAGTAGTTTTGATGGGTCTATGCATTCCGTTTCACATTTTATCCATTGGTCTATCCTTTGGATGGAATGGCATCTATGGAGTTTTAACCCCCCTATTTCCATATGATGTTCTAGTAAAGATGGTCCTATATCTTACCATCGGCATTTTTATTCTAACTTATGTTATTCGAAATGGTGATTTAGCTTTAGTCCCTTTGACAGTTAAAAACCCTCTACGAAGGAGAGCCTTTGTCGCAATGGGATTTGTATCTGCTTTTACATCCTATTTCTTTGGGGCATTTTTTGAAGTATTTTTTATCTTTGATACATTCGATTCAAACTGGTATGGAATGGTTCCCGCGATACTACTTTTCCTGCTTCCACTGGTTTCATTTATATTATTTGTTTTCTACCGTCACCAAAAAGACGAAACCACAAAGCAAAAAGTGTATTTTTATAGTCTTGTTTCCATGATGTTATCGACATTGGTTTTGTTGCTGTGGGTGCTAATTGCTGTCTTGATTAATCCTTATCTTTTCCCTCAATCACTTAGCAATTTTTATATGCTCGGTTATGCGGCAAAAATGCCGATTGGATTTTTCTTAATTATCATCATGCTTTTCGTTGAATATTTAATTAGCTTTCTACGATATCGCAAGAGATATTTGATGAAAAAAGATGAAAAATAAAACAAAAAGTCTTTACCTTTTTCGAATATTCCTACTTTTGAGCATTATTTTAAATGCTTTTATTCTTATCAACGCCTTTATTCCAGGAGACGATAGTGCTGTTGCCTCTTTTTGGGTGGCAGATATTTTTGCTAAGATAATAAACTTTTTAAAAGCAGACACAATCAATAGCGGAAATATTGAATCATTTACATATGTAATTAGAAAATTGATTGG
>JAQVAY010000079.1 GCA_028690575.1 Bacilli bacterium
AAGCAAAATTTGGTCGTAGTCAACACATCTATTTATAAACCTGTCGCTACATAATTATGTTATTCTAGATAAGTTATTTTATTCTAGAATTCGACCGTTTTAAATCTTTTAGAAAAAACCAGTTGTCAAAATTTGTTAACTTAACATTTTTGGCAATTATTACATTTACGGGATGAGAGAGTAGGAAATTGTGCCATGTGTTCAAGTTTATTATAAAATTTGACTATTAAATTGAAAAGAATTTTCACAAAAAATTTGATTTTATGTAGAGCTAATTAATGGATAACTTGGCTTGTAGACCGATGAAGAGCGTGGCAAGCTGCGATAAGCTTGGGGGAGATGCATGCAATCTTTGATCCCAAGATGCTCGAATTGTCCAAGGTCAAACTTGGATGGGAACCTAGGGAACTGAAGCATCTTAGTACCTAGAGGAAAAGAAAACAATAGTGATACCGTGAATAAGATCGACCGAAAGCGGTAGAGGACAAACCGAATCTCTTATGGTAACATAGGAGACATGTGGGGTAGACTCATTTACTTCTTGAAAACGAAATCGAAGTTAGCTGGAAAGCTATGCAATAGAGGGTGATAGCCCCGTAGATATAAGTTATTTCGAGAAGATTTTTGAGTATCAAGAGTACTGCGCGTTGGATATCGCGTAGGAAGCTGGCAGGCACTTACTGCTAATTCTAAATATTCTACAAGACCGATAGAGAATGAGTACCGTGAGGGAAAGTTGAAAAGTACTCCTAACGGAGGGTAAATAAGCACTTGAAATTAATTAGCCACTGTTCGGGTGTGGCCTGAAAGTTATGAAGGTGAAACATGAGTGATTGTGGGTAACTGCAAAAGCGAGTTTTACTGGAACAGGGTTACACTATCCGTCACGAAGCACGGGCGAGGGAGTATTTCTTTGTGGCAAGGCTTAAATGATGAAATCGTTGTGCCGAAGGGAAACCGATTTTCCGCAGATCTTTATTGATTCAGGGAAGTGGTGTTAACTGCGCCATTAGTCACAGGGAGATAACCCGAAACCAGATGATAAATTCCTGAGCAGGATGAAGGCAGCCAACTGGTTGCTGGAGGTCCGTAGCGGTGTTAGTCTAACTACTCGTGTGACTTGGGAATAGTACTGAGAGAGTAATCTAATCTGGTGCTAGCGGGTTCCTATCGAAAAATCCCTAAGGATTGCCTGATTGGAGATAGATAATATGGTAGAGATACTGATTAGAAAGTATCGAAAAGAAATTTTTGGCTTTCTTGTCAAACTCCGAATGTATTATCGTCGTTGAAGATCGGAGTCGGGGTGGGCGGGTAATCTGCTTATCCTAAAGGGGAAAAACCCAGACTATGATTAAGGTCCTTAAGTGTTGGCTAAGTGTTAACTGGAAAGGAGTGTTTATCCTAAGACAATTGGGAGGTTGGCTTAGAAGCAGCCACCCTTTAAAGAGTGCGTAATAGCTCACCAATCTAGGATAGATGCCCTGAAAATTAACGGGGCTAAGCTGACCACCGATATCATAGAGCACATACTAATGTGATCTGATAGATAGGTGCTTTGGTAGAGCAGAAGCTGGGGCGTAAGTTCCGGTGGATCTGCCAAAGATATGGATCCTCGCGATAGTAACATCAAAGAAAAGTGAGAATCTTTTCCGCCGAAGGAGCAAGGGTTCCTTAGCACTAATCTTTAGCTAAGGGTAAGTCGATCCTAAGATATTTCGTAAAACGATTATATCGAAAGGGAAACAGGTTCATATTCCTGTACTGGTAAAACACGTGTGGTAACGCAAGTATAGTTTCTAACGTTTTTGGCAAGGTGGAGTGTGCTTGTCTTGCACATCTAAATACCACGAATCTGTGGAGAATCATAATGATGAGAAACAGATTAAAGGTATGAATGGGAGAGATCTTTTATCAAGGCCAAGAGCCCCTGAAAAGGAAACTATGCAGTGTTTTATTAATCGTACCAAGAACCGAGAAAGGTGTCTCTAGCTGAGTAGGCTTAGGCGTAATAGGATAATCAAACTTAGGGAATTCGGCAACATTGGCCCTGTATCTTAGGTATAAGGGGTGCTTACGGTTGAGTAAACTGTAAGTCTTAGTCACAAGGATAGTCCGACTGTTTATCAAAAACACAGGTGACTGCTAGCCGGAAACGGTGCGTATAGTCACTGACCTCTGCTCACTGCTAGTACGTGAAAATCAGGTCCAACTGATCTAAGCGCTGGTAAAGAGCGGGCCTAACTCTGAGGCTCTCATGGTAGCGTAATACCTTGCCGGTTAATTGCCGGCTTGCACCAAGGAAGTAACGAGATTATCGCTGTCCCAAGTTTGAGCCTAGTGAACTTGCACACGTGGTGAATACGCCACGAACTGTCAATGGGAGGATAAGACCCCATGGAGGTTTACTACAGTCTGATGTGGTTGTATTTTTTGCACTATAGAGCGTAGATGGGAGTCGCTTATGCTATTCTCGCTAGGGGGTAGATAGACAACAATGTAACACCATCTAGTGTAAAACATACAACTTGACGTTTTTATTAACGGACAGCATTTGATTTGGTAGTTTGACTGGGGCGGTACACCCCTGAAAAAATATCAGGGGTGTCCAAAGGTTTGCTCAAGCAGGTCAGAAATCTGCTGTAGAGGACAAGACCAAAAGCAAGCTTAACTGTGTTTCTCAAAGCACGAAACGCAGGATAGAAATATGGGTCTAGCGAACGCTAGTGTCCCTATTAGTGGGGGCCTAGTCTGACAGTAAACTTACCCTGGGGGTAACTGAGTCGTCGCGGGCAAGAGTTCACATCGACCCCGCGGTTTGCTACCTCGCTGTCGGCTCACGGCATCCTGGCTGGGCATAATTAGCCAAGGGTGGAGGTGTTCACTCATTAAAGCCGTACGTTAGTTGGGTTAAGAACGATGCGAGTCAGTTTGGTTCCTATCTATTGGCAGCGTAGGTTGTCTGAAGGGAAGATGCGTTTAGTACGAGAGGAACGGCGCGTCGCAGTCTCTGGTGTACCGATTGTCTGACAAGGCACTGTCGGGTAGCTACGCTGTAACTGATAAGAGCTGAAAGCATCTAAGCTCGAAGCAGTCCCTAAGACGAGACAGCCATTTCTGTAGAGATACAGGACGAGAACTCCGGAAAAACACCGGTTTGATAGGTCAGTAATGTAAGGCAGAAGCGAGCAATTGCGACTGTTTAAGTTTTCTGATACTAAGGGTTCGAGTTAAAACCAAATTGAAGATTCAAACAATTTAGAGGTCAAATCTTAGAAATAAGACAGTTCAAA
>JAQVAY010000017.1 GCA_028690575.1 Bacilli bacterium
AAAGAAAGACTTATCCCAGCAGTAAAAGAAGCATTAAGTGATGATCCAAAAGCCAATAGCGGTGTTTGGTGCAGATTCTGTCCTGGACGTAATAGCTGCAGAAAAAGAGCTGAAGATACACTTCAAGCGGTCAAAGAAATGAAAAAACCTGAATTCATGACCGATGATGAAATTGAAGCTATTTTAACAAAGCTTGACAGCATAGCCACTTACATTGATGACATTAGAGAGTATTGCTTGAAAAAGGCTATAGAAGGCAAAAAGTGGAAAGGTTACAAGATTGTTGAATCGGTTACTAAACGCAAAATCAGTGACGAAGATGTCGTTGCAAAAATCCTATCTGATAACGGCTACAATCCATTCGCACCTAAGAAATTAATGCCTATTAGCGAACTACAAAAGATGCTCGGAAAAACACAATTTAATGACTTAGTCGGAGGCTACATCATAAAGCCAAAAGGACAAGCAGTGCTAGCTCCTGAATCTGACGCTAGAGAAGAAATGATAATCAATAAGGAGATGAAATAAGTATGTTAAACATCGTTAGTGGTGTTGAGAAGACACCGATTAAATTTTGTATTTACGGTGCAGAGGGTGTTGGTAAGACATCTTTAGCATCAAAAATGCCTGATCCACTTTTCTTAGATACAGAAGGTGGAACATCAAGATTAAATGTCAGACGAATCAAAATTTCAAGCTGGGAAGAGTTAATCGCAACAGTTAAAGAGGTTATTGATAATCCAGAAGTATGTAAAACCTTAGTGGTAGATACAGCAGACTGGGCTGAAAGTTTATGCACTGACTACATTTGTAATAAGTATCGCAAAGCCAATATTGAGGACTTCGGATTCGGGAAAGGTTACACCTACCTTGCAGAAGAATTTTCTACCTTACTACAACTATTATCCAAGCTTATTGAAGTTGGTATAAATCCAGTAGTTATTGCTCATGGAAAGCCAAGAAAATATGAGCTTCCAGAAGAACAAGGGCAATTCGACAGATGGGAAATGAAACTTACAAAACAATGTGCTCCATTAGTCAAAGAATGGTGTGACCTCTTACTTTTCTGTAATTATAAAACCTTTGTTATTACCACTGAAAATAACACAAAGAAAGCAAGTGGTGGTAAGCGAGTAATGTATACCACTCATAACCCTTGCTGGGACGCAAAAAATCGCTTCAGTTTGGCTGATGAACTAGACTTGGCTTTCAGTTCGATATCTCATTTATTTGAGGACGTGTCGCCTAAAACGGGCCAACCTGAGCCTACAAAAGAGACGGTACGACCTAACATTGAAAAGTTAAAAAACATGATTCAAGAAGCAGGTATTACTGAAGAAGATATCAAAGTAATCGTGGCAAATAAAGGTCATTATGCTCTCGATGCTGATATCTCGACTTATTCGGAAGACTTCATTACCAGATGGATAATTCCAAACTGGATAAAGATTATTCAAACAATCACTAAAAATAACGGAGGAATGTAAAAATGGCTGAAATTAATAATAACCAAAACATGATGTTGGATTGGAACGACTCCATTGAAAATGATGGACAAGAGTTCGTTCTGTTACCCGAAGGTGACTATAACTTCGTAGTTACAAATTTTGAAAGAGGAAGATTTCCTGGCGGAGCTAAAGTGCCAGCATGTAACAAAGCTGCAATCACTGTTCAAGTAAATGCACCAGAAGGTGTATCAATTGTTAAGTTTGATTTATTGCTTTATCGCTCACTAGAATGGCGTATTTCTGGGTTCTTCCGTAGCATCGGGCAAAAGAAACATGGTGAAAAATTAACTATGGATTGGAATAAAGTTATCGGTTCAAAAGGACGTGCTCATTTCAAGCAAAGAACATACGTTAATCAATCTGGGGAAGAAAAGACAATCAATGATCTTGATCGTTTCATTGATTATGATCCTAAGTTTTTTATGGTTGAAATCAGCGATGATGATCTTCCATTTTAGGAGGTAATCTATGAAATTAAGACCGTATCAAAATGAAGCTGTAAGTGCAATTTTTAATCAATGGAATAGCGGATTCAAGAATACATTACTTGTTTTACCAACGGGGACAGGTAAGACGGTCGTTTTCTCAAAGGTTGTTGAAGAAGAAGTCAAAGATGGTAGCAAGGCATTAATTCTTGCCCATCGTGGTGAACTTCTCGACCAAGCATCGGACAAGTTAAAGGTAGCTAGTGGGTTAGATTCTGCTTTAGAAAAGGCAGAGTCTACCTCCATCGGCTCACCGCATGATGTCACAGTTGCTTCGGTTCAAACATTATCTCAAGAAAAGCGACTAGCCAGATTTCCAAGAGATTACTTCAAAACAATCGTGGTGGATGAAGCACATCATTCGATGTCACAAACTTACCAGCGAATATTAAAACACTTCGATGGTGCAAGAGTACTAGGCGTAACAGCTACACCAGACAGAGCAGATCAAAAAAATCTAGGACAATTTTTCAACAGCAAAGCTTATGAATATTCAATGCATCAAGCAGTAAGAGATGGCTATTTATGCCCTGTTAGAGCACAGATGATACCACTTGAACTTGATATCAATACCGTAGGAATTTCTAACGGTGATTATGCTGTCGGTGAAATTGGTGGTGCATTAGAACCTTACTTAAATAAAATCGCAATCGAGATGGTCAATTACTGCAAAGGTCGTAAGACAATCGTATTTTTACCTTTAGTAAAGACCTCACAAAAGTTCTGTGATTTGATTAATGTTCATGGATTAAAAGCAGTCGAAGTAAATGGAAACTCACCTGATAGAAAAGAAATATTAAAAGACTTTGAAAATGGTGAGTACGATGTTCTTTGTAACTCAATGCTGCTTTCTGAGGGATATGATTGTCCCTCAGTAGACACAATAGTAGTTTTAAGACCTACAAAGATTAGAAGCTTATATCAACAAATGGTCGGTAGAGGCATGAGACTTAGTCCTGGCAAAAAGGAACTTTTATTACTAGATTTCTTATGGATGACAGAGCGTCATGACTTATGTAGGCCTTCAGCTCTTATTTCAAAAGACGAAAGTATCGCAAAACGCATCGATAAATTGGTTATGGATACAGGCTGTGGTATTGACCTACTAGAAGCAGAAAGCAGAGCTGAAAATGATGTTATTCAAGAACGTGAAGCTGCACTTGCTCGTGAACTTGCTGCTATGAAGAAGCGTCAAAGAAAATATGTCGATCCGCTTGAATATGCACTTTCTATTTCAGCAGAAGACTTAGTTAATTATGAACCAACATTTACTTGGGAAATGGGACCTGTTACTGAAAAACAAAAATCATATCTTGAGAGAATGGGTATTTTAACAGACACAATTTCCTGCTGCGGTCATGCAAGCTCAATTATTGAAAAGTTAAGAGCAAGACAAGACGAGCATTTAGCAACTCCAAAACAAATCAGATTACTTGAAAAGTATGGATTCTATCATGTCGGAACATGGGACTTCGATAGTGCAAGTAAGATGATTACTAGAATTTCAAATAATAGCTGGTTCTTACCTCGTGGCCTTGATGCTGCAAGTTATCAACCATAATGGGAGGAACACTATGGACAACATACTAGAAGCATTAAAATTCATAAATGTTGCTGGCTTAAATTATCAAGAATGGATAAATGTCGGTATGGCTTTAAAAGCTGAAGGCTATGACTGCTCAGTATGGGATGAATGGTCCAGAAATGATTCAAGATACAAGGCGAATGAATGCGAAAGGAAATGGGCTACCTTTGGTGGTAGCTCAAATCCTATAACAGGCGGAACAATAGTACAAATGGCAAAGACCTATGGCTATATTCCGCATTCTTTTGCAGGAGACGGCTGCTTAGATTGGGATGATGTCATCGAATATGATGGCGATGGCATAACTTATGAAATACCAAAAACAATGACACCAGTTGAGCAGCTTATCCTTTATCTTGAAACTTTATTCAAATCAGAAGATTTAGTCGGATATGTAACAAATGACGTGTGGCAGGACGCTGAAGGAAAATGGATGCCATCAAAAGGTATATACGATCGTACTGCACAAGAGCTAATAGGTACACTAAAAAAGCATCCAGAAGACTTAGGTGCAACGATTGGTGATTGGAAAGAAGAATGTGGTGCATGGATTCGCTTTAATCCTTTAGATGGAACAGGCGTTAAGAATGAGAACATCACTCGCTTCACTTATGCACTAGTTGAATCTGACGATATGCCTATATCAGAACAAGATGCTTTTTATCGAAAACTCGAACTACCAATAGCAGCACTTACAAGCTCAGCAGGAAAGTCTATTCATGCAATCGTAAAGGTTGAAGCTAAGGATTATGAAGAATACAGAAAACGAGTGGATTTTCTATACGATTTTCTAGAAAAGAACGGACTAAAGGTAGATAAGCAAAATCGCAATCCTTCGAGATTATCACGTATGCCAGGTGTCACAAGATGCGGCAAAGAACAAACATTAATCGCAACAAATATAGGTCGCAATTCTTGGATTGATTGGCTTGATTTTGTTGAGGGTGCAAATGATGAACTTCCAGGACTACAAAATTTAAAAGAACAATTACTAGATCCGCCAGCATTACCTGAAGAGCTCATTGAAGGAATACTTCGGTGCGGACATAAGATGCTTATTTCTGGATCATCAAAAGCAGGCAAATCATTCTTGCTTATGGAACTTGCTGTGGCGTTATCAGAAGGAATGATGTGGATGGGTTTCAAATGTAAGAAATCGAGAGTGTTGTATATCAACCTAGAAATTGATTCAGCATCATTTATTAATCGTTTTGCTGAGATTTATAAGGCATTAAAAATTACACCGAAGCATAGCGACAATATTTCTATTTGGAACCTTCGTGGACATGCTGTTCCGCTTGATAAACTAGTGCCTAAACTAATAAGAAGAATATCAAATAAGCAATACAATGCAGTAATCATCGATCCAATTTACAAGGTTATTACAGGTGATGAAAACAATGCTTCAGAGATGGGTGCATTCTGTAATCAGTTTGACAAGATTTGTAACGAAACAGGATCGGCAGCTATTTACTGTCATCATCATTCAAAAGGTGCTCAAGGTTCAAAACGAGCAATGGATAGAGCGTCTGGTTCGGGTGTATTTGCACGTGATCCCGATGCACAACTGGATATGATCCAACTCGATGCACCAGAAGAATTTATAGCAAACTATGCCGACAACTTATCGGATACTGCATGGAAACTTGAATGTTCATTACGTGAATTCAAGAACTTCAAACCTCGCAATTTTTGGTTTAAATACCCTATCCATGTACTAGATACATCGGGTGACCTAGACAAACTTTTCTCGGAAGGTTCAACAGAAGCCAACCTAGCAAAATCAGGTAAGAGAGGTCAAACTCCCGAAACAAGAAAAGAAGAGTTTGATAGAGCATTCGATATCTGTTCTGAAGATGGAATTACAGCAAATGCGGAAACAGTAGCAGAGTATCTTGGCATAAAACCGAGAACTGTACGTGATAGAGTTAATGAATTTGCTGATAAATACAGTACGCATAAAGGTCTTATTACAAGGCATGAAAAAACTGGCGGAAAGGAAAACAACACGTAATCCGCCAAAAATTACAAAACTGGCGGAAAGGAAGAAAATCCCTATCTGCCACCAGAAAAAAACTGGCACAAAAACTGGCGGAAAGGGCTTATATATAGGTAGCTACCGCCACCAGCACCGCTGACGCTTTGTCGTAGTAGGATAAGGGCTTCAGAATCAGCCCTATCCCTACAACAAAAGCATCAACGTCAGCACAAGTTTTCTGCCAGACTCAAAAACTAAAAAGGAGCGAAGTTGATGAAATTATTTTTATTAATGGAACCACCTACAGTGACAGCTCAGCAAGCGAAGGTAGCGGTGGTTGGAAATAGACCTATGTTTTATAAGCCAGAGAAAGTTAAAACAGCAAGGCAAATGCTTATTAGACATCTGAAACCTTTCAAACCACCTAGCCCGTATGAAGGTGCGATTGAGCTTCATGTTGTTTGGTTATTTCCAAAAGGTAAATCACACAAGCATAACGAATGGCGGATTACCAAGCCTGATACTGACAACCTTCAAAAAATGCTCAAAGACTGTATGACAGATGTTGGTTTCTGGAAAGATGATGCACAAGTGGTAAAAGAGACAGTTGAAAAGCGATGGTCAGATGAACCTACAGGTATTTCAATAGAAATGGACAAATTAGATAAGATTCTAAAAGGAGGCTAGTACATGGACAAAAAAACTTATTTATCAAGATATCATAATTTGGTATTGAAAATGAATCATTTAAAAAATGATATTAATAGATGTCAGGAACTAGCAGACTCCATTCCTGGTCCTAAGTATGATGATATGCCTAGAAATCCTAATAGAAATACGGATGCACCATTTGTAAAGTGGATACTTCGTAAGATTGATAATGAGCATGAATTAGAAAGACTCGAACCTCAAGCCGAAAGATTAAGAAATGAAACTTTAGATGCTATTGCTAACATAGGTGATACAGAATTAGAATCAGTGCTTATTCATCGTTATATCTATTGGAAGTCTTGGAACGAGATATCTGATCTAATATTTGCTTCATCAAGCACTGTTAGAAGACTACATAACAAGGCTATGGAACAATTTAATATACCAGAATAAAATGGCAAGGCATGACAAGGCGTGGCAACTTGTGACAAGCAAGTCTATGTGGTATGATATAATTGGCAAAAGCCATAGAGATAGTGAAGGTCAACAGAGTCAAATCTGCTGGCCTTTTTTCATGCCAAAAGGAGGAATTGCTGTGCCAAGTAAGCCAAAGAAACCATGTGCATTTCCTGGTTGTCCTAAACTTACTTTAGATGTTTATTGCGAAGAGCATGCTTCATTAAGACAGAAACAATATGATCGTTACAACAGAGCACCAAATCATGATAAGAAGTATGGTAACAACTGGAAACGTATACGTGGGTTGTATGTAAAGAAGCATCCACTTTGTGAGAGATGTTTAAAGGAAGGAAGAATCACACCTGTTGAAGAGGTTCATCACATCGTACCTCTTTCTCGTGGAGGAACTAACCAGTTTAGTAATCTTATGTCGCTATGCCAAAGCTGTCATACAATAATCCATTATGAGATTGGTGATCGCAGTTGATGGTAGGGGGAGTCAAATCTCTACAGATATTTAATTCGACACCGACGCTGGGGTTTCGTGCGAATTTTTTTCATTTCAAAGGGGGTATTAACCGATGGCGAAGGACGGTACTGCTAGAGGCGGTGCAAGAATAGGTAGTGGAAAGAAACCTACCAACAAAAATAAGGTGGAAGTGTTAACTACAACCTTTGATAATATGTCGGATTTTGTTACACCAGATGAAATTGAAGGTGTCGATGTTCCACCGATAAAAGATTATTTAAAAGCAAAGCAAAAAAATGGAAAAGACTTATATGCTCAGGACATTTTCAAGACCACTTACTTGTGGCTAAAGAAACGAGGCTGTGAAAACCTAGTCGGTAATCAATTAATCGAACAGTATGCGATGAGTGTTTCTCGTTGGATTCAATGTGAAGAAGCGATATCAGAATTTGGTATGCTAGCAAAACATCCAACAACAGGAAATGCAATCGCCAGTCCGTTTGTTTCAATGTCGCAGGCATATATGAAACAAGTAAACCAAATCTGGTATCAAATCTATTCCATCATTCAAGACAATGGATCAGCTGAAATTGACGAACTTGATCCACAGGATTTAATGATGGAAAAATTACTGAAAGCCAGAAAAATGTAAGAGGAGGAAAATGTAAATGTACGAAAAAGTAAATCCATGCCATCCAGATAAGGTTGCAGATAGAATTGCTGGTGCTATTGTTGACTTAGCATACAAGCAAGCAGAAAATCCAAGAATCGCAGTTGAGGTATTAATTGGTCATGGTAAATGTCATATTATTGCGGAAACTTCTGTGTTTATTTCTGAAGGCGATGTTCTTGATGCAGTTCATAGAATAGCTGGTGAAATCATGGTTGACTATAAAGAAGTGCCACAAGATATTAATTTAGCATATAACCAAGCCGATAGAATTCGCTGTGGGGATAATGGAATCTTTAAAGGAGTACCACTTACTAAAGAGCAAAAGAAACTATCGAAGATTGCTCATAGCATTTATACAAAGTATCGCACTGACGGTAAATACATCCTCAATGGTGATCGATTGATTATTTGTCAAAGTAATGCTAATAAAGCTGAAATCCAAAACGAGTATCAAGATGCCGAAATAAATCCTATCGGTGATTGGACTGGCGGAACTGACGTAGATACTGGTGCAACTAATAGAAAACTTGGATCTGATATGGCCGACTCAGTTACTGGCGGTGGGCTTCATGGTAAAGACCTATCCAAAGCTGATGTAAGCGTAAATATCTATGCTTGGTTAAAGGCTCAAGAAACAGATGCTCCTGTTGAATTTTGCTGTGCTATTGGAGATGAGATTATCGATGGCAGACCATATTCAGAAATCGTTGAGATCGTTCGTGAGTTCATTAGTGATCTAGGCGGTTTTGAGAAATTTGCAGAATGGGGATTAGTATAATGGCAAAAACATCAGTAAAAGAATTCAAATTAGTTAATGTCGAGTTGTTAGTGCCGTACGCTAACAATGCAAGAACCCACTCTAAAGAGCAAATTAAGAAGATACAATCATCACTTCGAGAGTTCGGTTTTATTAATCCTTTGATTATTGATAGAGAACATAACGTTCTAGCTGGGCATGGTAGACTTGCAGCAGCCAAAGCTGAAGGCTATAAAGAGGTGCCATGTGTATTTGTTGAGGACTTAACTGAAGCTCAGAAGAAAGCATACATTCTTGCAGATAACCGTATGGCTCTTGATGCTGGTTGGGATGAAGAACTATTAGCAGTAGAACTTGAAGGTTTATCTGATCTAGGTTTCGATTTATCACTTACTGGTTTTGATGAAAAGGAACTATCTAACCTATTCAAAAGTGATGAAGCTGAAATAGAAGATGACGATTACGATTTAACAGAAGCTTTAGAAAAAGCAGCATTCGTGGAATATGGTGATCGCTGGATTGTTGGTCGCCATGTTTTAGTTTGTGGTGATGCTACCAAACTAGATGATGTCAATAAACTCATGGATGGTAAAAGAGCAAACTTGCTTCTGACCGATCCGCCTTACGGAGTTTCGTTCACGAGTTCAAGTGGACTCAAGATTAAAAACGACTCACTCAAGAATGAAGAGTTCTATCAGTTCTTATTGAAGGCATTTAAGAACATGGTTGATCACTGCGAGCCTGGTGCATCGGCTTATTGTTTCCATGCAGATACAGAAGGATTGAACTTTAGAACGGCTTTTCATGATGCAGGACTACACTTAGCAGGTTGTTGCATTTGGGTGAAAGACTCCCTGGTTTTAGGTAGATCCGATTATCAGTGGCAACATGAACCTATACTTTATGGTTTCTTAAAAAATGGTACACATCGCTGGTATTCGGATAGAAAGCAAACAACTATCTGGAACTTCAAAAAACCGAAAAGAAATGAAAATCATCCAACGAGTAAGCCACTTGACCTTCTTTCATATCCTTTAAGAAACAGCTCACAAGAGAATGCCATTGTTGTTGATACATTTGGTGGCTCAGGTTCCACTTTGATGGCCTGCGAACTGACAAATAGAATCTGCTACACAATGGAAATCGATGAAAAGTATGCGTCAGTTATTCTAAGAAGATACGTTGAAAACACAGGTGATGCTGAAAATGTTTATTGTATCAGAAACGGACAAAAAGTAGCATACGCAGATGTTGTTAAGCAAGTTGACGGCAGTTCAGATAATTCTAGTACTAATGACTTGATATAAATGCCGTTTAGAGCGATATATATAGTACCTTAAAGGAGGTATAGAAATGGCAGAGAAAACAATAGAAGAATTAAGAACTGAGCTAAAGGAAACTTGTGAAAAGTATGATACAAGATTTTCTGGGATTGAGTATTTAGTTAACTATTACATTAATTCACTGAAATGGACTGAAAAAGAAGCACTCGAATATGCGTTGAAGTTATTTCACAATGGAACAATCACACAGATTAAACTTATAGGTAAAGATGGTAAAGAATTATGATAACCAAAAAGCAACTTGCTGAATTAAGAATCACGTATCCAAAAGGCACAAGGATCGAACTACTGAAGATGGACGATTTTCAAGCACCGCCACTTGGCACAAAAGGAACGGTCGTTGGAGTTGATGATATTGGCTCCATTTTAGTTCATTGGGACAACGGAAGTTCGTTAAATCTTATATATGGCGAAGACCTATTTAGAGTAATAACCGAAGACAAAGTTTGATATATAAATATATCAAAAATAGTTGAAAAATACTTCTCAAATGACTTGATATAAATTGCTTTTAGAGTGATATATATACACGACAAAAGAAACACGCAAGTCTAATGAGGAGGATTAAAATGAAAGAAAAAATCAAAAACCAAATCGACAACATGAAGAATCAAACAATCGGTGTTGAGATTGAAATGAACAACATTACAAGAAAGAAGGCAGCAGAACTTGTAGCCGATTTCTTTGGAACCAGAGCGTGGAACGCAGCAAGCGAATACGGGTATTCAACATGGGCCTGCAAAGACACAAGCGGTAGAGTTTGGAAATTTCAAAAGGATGTAAGCATTGCTGGACTAGACGATGAAAAATGCGAAATGGTGACACCAATTCTTAAATACGAAGATATCAATGCATTACAAGAGATAATCAGAATTCTTAGAAAGGCTGGAGCAAAAAGCGATGCAACAAGAATGTGTGGAGTTCACATTCACATTGGAGCAAACGGACACACACCAAAGACAATGAGAAACTTAACAAACATCATGGCAAGCCACGAGAGTTTATTAGCAGTATCATTAGAAATTGATAGAAGCAGAATCGGAAGATACTGCAAAACGGTTGATCCAAGATTCCTTACAGCATTAAACAAAAAGAAGCCATCAACAATGAGCGGTTTCGCAGATGTTTGGTATAGAAGCCAAAACGAAGATTATGGAAGAACTCAACATTACAATGGTTCAAGATACCACATGCTAAACTTCCATGCAACCTTCACAAAAGGAACAATTGAATTCAGACTATTCCAATTTGATGCACCTAAAGATGGCAAGCAAAACGGGCTTCACGCAGGACAACTTAAGAGTTACATTCAATTATGCCTAGCCTTAAGTCAAATGGCTAAGGAAGCCAAAGGAGCCTCACCAAAGCCACAACAAAACGAGAATCCTAAATACGCAATGAGAACTTGGCTACTTAGACTTGGATTCATTGGTGAGGAATTCGCAACAGCAAGAGAGTTCTTAACAAAGAGATTATCAGGCGATGCAAGCTTTAGAAGCGGGGTAAGACCTGCTTCTACGGTTTCAGCTTAAGGAGGTGCAGCATGAGTAAATACTACATTGCTTATGGTAGCAACCTTAACATTAACCAGATGAAAAGAAGATGTCCAACTGCAAGAGTTATAGGGACTGGGTTCATTGAAGATTATGAACTTCTCTTCAAAGGAAGCAAAACTGGTGGTTACCTAACAATTGAAAAAGCGGAAGGCAAATCACTGCCAGTTGCTATTTGGAAAGTAACTGAACTTGATGAACAAGCACTTGATAGATACGAAGGTTATCCAACCTTTTATTATAAAGCTGATGTTGAAATTGATATCAAAGGGATCAAAACAGGCAAAGAGTATCGAAAGAAAGCATTCGTTTATATCATGCACGAGGATCGAGATGTAGGGATGCCTTCAAAGTACTATGTGATGACTTGTCTTGAAGGTTATAAAACATTTGGATTTAGTCCTAAGTATCTAGAAGATGCAATATTAAAAAGTATGGAGGTTAGCAATGAAAACAACAACTGATTTTATTAAAACTTGTCCTTTGTGTGGTAAGGAGTACAAAGGCCATCCAGCGATTTCAAGAGTAGATAACCAAACACCGATATGCCCTACTTGCGGAACCAGACAGGCTCTTGAGGGACTTGGTTTGAAACCTGACGAAATTGAAAAGATAATACTCGAAATTCCAAAAATTGAGGATTTGTAAAGATTTATATCAAAACAAGGAAGTCGACTTAATATGGTCGGCTTTTCTTTTACAAAAATATGGAGGATGAGGTTTTGGGAAGATTAAAGACTTATGTTCCTACCAAGTTCAAAGCCAAAAACTCCGTTTACAGTAAAGAAGCAGCAAACAGAGCTGTATGCTTTATTGAATCACTAAAACACACAGATGGAGTTTGGTATAAAAAGCCGTTTGAACTCCTTAATTGGCAGGAACAAATAATTAGAGACGTATTTGGAATTTTGAAGCCAAATGGATATAGACAGTTTAATACTGCATACATCGAAATACCAAAGAAACAAGGAAAGAGTGAACTAGCAGCAGCGGTCGCTCTTTTACTTACTTGTGGAGACTTTGAAGAAGGTGCTCAAGTATATGGTTGTGCTGCTGATAGAAACCAAGCGAAGATTGTATTCAATGTTGCAAAGAAAATGGTCGAGCTTAATAAGACATTGAAAAAAGCAGTTAAGATCTCTGAATCAAAAAATAGAATCGAATACAAAAACAGCTTTTATCAGGTTCTTTCTGCAGAAGCTTACTCAAAGCATGGCTTCAATATACATGGTGTTGTATTTGATGAGCTTCATGCTCAACCAAACAGAAAACTATATGATGTTATGACAAAAGGTTCTGGTGATGCCAGAAAGCAACCTTTGTTTTTTCTTATTACAACAGCAGGTGATGATACAAATTCTATTTGTTATGAAGTGCATCAAAAAGCAATGGATATCCTTGAAGGAAGAAAAATTGATCCAACATTTTATCCTGTCATTTATGGTGCTGATCCTGATGATGATTGGACTGATCCAGAAGTTTGGAAAAAGGCTAATCCTAGTCTAGGAGTGACAGTAGACATTGAAAAAGTAAGAGCTGCTTGTGAATCCGCAAAGCAAATGCCAAGTGAAGAGAACTCCTTCAGGCAGTTAAGGTTAAATCAATGGGTGAAACAAGAAAAACGCTGGATGCCCATGCGGAAGTATGATGCTTGCTATGTTGATTTTAATCCAGAAGATCTGGAAGGTCGTGTATGTTATGGCGGACTTGACCTCTCGTCTTCAATGGATATTACAGCCTTTGTACTTGTCTTTCCGCCACAAGAAAATGAAGATAAATATCATGTATTACCTTACTTTTGGATACCTGAAGAGAATATGAAGCAAAGAGTAAGTCGTGACCATGTTCCATATGATTTATGGACATCACAAGGTTATCTAAAAACAACAGAAGGTAATGTTATCCACTATGGTTATATCGAGTCCTTTATTGAGGAACTAGGAAAAAAATATAACATTAAAGAAATAGCCTTTGACCGATGGGGTGCTGTTCAGATGACTCAAAACCTAGAGAACATGGGTTTCACAGTTGTTCCCTTTGGACAGGGTTTTAAGGATATGAGTCCACCAACAAAGGAACTTATGAACTTGGTTGTTGGCAAGCGTATCGCACACAATGGTAATCCAGTCCTTCATTGGATGATGGATAATATCTCAATTAGAGAAGATCCAGCTGGAAACATTAAAATGGATAAATCTAAATCAGTAGAAAAAATAGATGGTGCTGTAGCAACGGTTATGGCACTTGATAGAGCAATAAGAAACGAAGGATCTTCTGAGTCTATATATGATTCAAGAGGTCTTTTATTTATTTAAGGAGTGATAGATATGGGAATATTTAAAGGTATTTTTAAGGCAAGAGATAAGCCTGAAAATAGAACAGTTGGAAGCAATTATACATTTTACATGGGTGGCTCAACTGCTGGAAAGACTGTGACAGAACGAAGTGCTATGCAAATGACTGCAGTTTATTCTTGTGTTCGTATCTTGGCTGAGGCTGTTGCTGGGCTTCCACTTCATTTTTATAGATATAAAGATGATGGAAGTAAGGAAAAAGCACTGGATAGTAACTTATATCGTTTATTACATGATGAACCTAATCCTGAAATGAGTTCATTTGTATTTAGAGAAACGCTAATGACTCATTTGCTTTTATGGGGTAATGCTTATGCTCAAATTATTAGAAATGGTAAAGGTGAGATTATTGCTTTATATCCTCTAATGGCAAACAAAATGACGGTAGATAGAGACGATGAAGGTCACCTTTACTACAGTTATTCAAGAAGTACGGAAGAAGCTAATGCAAAAGAAAACTCAACTGTTGTATTATCTCCTAGAGAAGTACTTCATATTCCTGGACTTGGATTTGATGGACTAGTTGGTTACTCACCAATAGCAATGGCAAAGAATGCAATAGGTCTTGCAATGGCGACTGAAGAATATGGAGCTAAGTTCTTTGCAAATGGTGCAGCACCTTCTGGTGTACTTGAGCATCCAGGAACAATAAAAGATCCAGCAAGACTTAGAGAAAATTGGAATTCTACATTTGGTGGTTCAATAAACTCAGGTAAAGTTGCTGTTCTTGAAGAAGGAATGAAGTATACACCAATTTCTATCTCACCAGAACAAGCACAGTTTTTAGAAACAAGAAAGTTTCAGATAAATGAAATAGCTCGTATCTTTAGAGTTCCGCCTCATATGTTAGCGGACCTAGAAAAATCAAGCTTTTCAAATATCGAGCAACAGTCATTAGAGTTTGTGAAATATACACTTGATCCCTGGGTTATTCGTTGGGAACAAAGCTTATATAGATCCTTACTTACAGTTGATGAAAAAAAGAAATATTTCTTCAAGTTCAATTTAGAAGGTCTTTTGCGAGGAGATTATGCTTCTAGGATGTCTGGTTATTCAACAGCAAGACAAAATGGATGGATGTCTGCAAACGACATTCGTGTACTTGAAAACCTAGATAAGATCCCTACTGAACAAGGTGGAGATCTTTATTTAATTAATGGCAATATGCTCCCACTAGGTGATGCTGGAGCTTATGCAAATAAAAATAAGAAGGAGGAAAACGCCGATGAACAAGTTTTGGAATTGGATAAACCAAACAGAAACGGAAGTGGCCGAAAGAGTCCTAGTACTTAACGGAACAATCGCAGAGGAGTCATGGTTTGATGACGAGATTACTCCACGAATGTTCAAAGAAGAACTCGGTAGTGGAACAGGTCCTATTACTATTTGGATCAATAGTCCAGGCGGTGACTGTATCGCAGCAAGTCAGATTTATTCAATGCTCATGGATTACAAAAGTCCTATCACTGTGAAAATTGATGGAATTGCAGCTAGTGCAGCTTCAGTTATTGCAATGGCTGGTACAAAAGTACTTATGAGTCCTACAGCCC
>JAQVAY010000080.1 GCA_028690575.1 Bacilli bacterium
ACCTCACGAGACAGGGGCTCAAAATTGAGGATGTCGGCGAAAAAGACTTCGATTACGAGGCTCTTGCCAATATTCTGGCTAATCAAATGTTTGTCGGGGAAGACGATGAGGAATTCTTCTATGCGTTTGCTCTGATCGGGGAAACCAGCAGCGACAGTTATAATGAAAAACTCCGGAATTTTATTCAAACGCGATGCTATAGCGGGGATCTTTCCGACTCAATGTCAACCGCCGATATGGCGATGCTTGTGTATTCCAATGAACCGGAGGAGCTGGATAATATTGAGAGGGATGTTTCAACCACCAAAAAACGCAATCTCGCCATGTATGCCACGGATCGTGATACCAGCGAATTTCTGGTAACGGACGCTTTTTTAGAGAAGTTCGAATACTTCATGAATCAGCAATTGACGGCGCATAACTGCGGCTCAACGGCGTATGCAAAAATCGGGTCAGGTGCGCCGGATGACGCAGTTCTCCAAGTAAGACATGGAGATTCATATAAACGTCAAGGTGTTGTTGTCACCGGGAAAAAATCAAAAACCATCGGCTATCAGCCGGAAAGCTACAACAATCTGATTATCAACAAGCTCACAGGGGAATTGCGAATTTGTTGTCCCATGTCGCCTAAATGGCTCGAAAAAGCTTATTCAACCTCTCTGGGAATGGCGATTTTTAACGATCCTCTTGCTTTCGCAACACCAAGGATCAATGATTTGGAGCGGGTAAAAGAACTGGATAGAAAAGTAACGTTGTATCGAGGACATGGCATAACCGGCATTCAGCTGGTGGAGGCATACGGAGCGGCTCTGCCGGGATGTCTCTTTAAAGCCCGTTATACGTCCCCGTCCGGCGACCTTTTTTGTGATTTTGAAAAAGCCGGACGTTCCTTGAGCGATATGGGAATATTGTATGAACTTGTATTTGCCGTCCAGAGAAATGGCGTTTCTCGAAGAATAAAAGTGTCAGCGTCCAACCGTTCCGGCTATGACTATGACGAGTTCGGAATCGCAATTGATGACTGGTTTCGCACCGATGGAATAATCAGACAGGCCAAGAAAGGCGAAGGGAATCTATATGTGGCGAGCATTGATTCGGATGGCGAAATCGCAGCCGCTATTTGACTGGCGACAGGCCTGTAAAGCCGTTAATTTTGAGCTGTTTCAGCAGCGGTTCCTTGATCCTGCGGAAGGTGAAGCATGGAATCTGATCTGCCCAAACAGAAAAAAATGTTCCATTACCGACTGCGGCATCCGTGAAGTCAGAACAATCGGAGGACGTTTGGTCGCTTACTGTCCTCACAATCCGGCAGAGACGAGACTCCCGCTTCGCGACTGCGATGTCGAAAACAAGTGTTTGAGCTACAAGCGCATGCATAACGCGTTGTGCAAAACGTTGAATTTGGAATACCGCGGCATTGACCTCGACAACGGACTGTTTTGGGAGTTGGGGGCAATTCGGCACGGGGTGGGCAGGAATACGCCTGTTTATATATCATATTATATCGACCGTCAATCCTTACGTGAGAAATTGAAATTAATGGTTGCCGGTGGAGAAAAATCGTTCATTGTTCTTGCTGCAGATCGCAACATTTTTCCCCGCGAAATGGTTACTGTTTTAGACGACAGCGGAGCCTGTACGGTTTTTCTGAATGAAGCGGTCGCAATTAACGAAGACACCTCGTTTACGGCACGTCCGGAAACGCTGGAATTGTTTTCACGGTTTGCCGGAAAGAAAACGACACCCACACTTGAAATCTTCGAAACATCATCGACAACCCGATGGAGCGATATACACATCGCAAAAATCACTTCTGACAAGGTCTCCATATGGCTTACAGGCGGGACACATGCGCCGTTTTCCTGCCAAAGAATGGGAATGGAAAATACGACAAAACACGAACCCAGCCTTGCTTTTCAAAAACTGCTGGAATTTTTGGAAGCACCTAATGGCAGGATTATGCTTCCAGTCAAGGGCGGCAAGGAAAATAACGATTTGAGAAAAAGAGTCCTTGAAATCCGGCAGACGTTAAAGCGTTTTTTTCCCAAGGTTGACGGCGATCCCATCTGTTTGTTGAAAACAGAAGGATGCTACATGGTAAACTTCCAAAGGGGCTCCGCATCCGAAGAATAATTTGTCTTTGTTCGATTTAAACTGACGATATCGTCACTCCGCACTTCGCTTTCACCGGCGAGGTGCTTTTTTTTGCCGTTTTTCGGCCATTCCCTGTGCAAAACACCTCGTCTGTGTGCAATTGCACACGGATTTTTTGTATTGCACAGAACTTTTCCTGATTTATTTTGAGCTCATAAATCCGAGAAAACTGGTTTTGAACACAGCTTTTGTTTTGCACACGAGCAATTGCACCAAGAGAGGGCGAAAGGCAAAACAAACAAAGCCAGACGCCCGGTTCTCCCAGCCTTTCGTTCCGGCAACGACTGGCAAGGAGAGTTTCAAATGGCTTACCAGTTTTCCGAAAAAGAGAGCATTCAGCTTCTCAAAATCACCAAGACCCTTGTCGGACATTCCGTTCAGAAAGGATTTGTAACCGAGAATGACCGTGAGGATTACATTCAGGACCTGTTGCTCCGGGCAATTATGATGCAGGAGAAGATTGAAATTCCGAGTCCTAAATCTTTCGGACGTTTCATGTTTTTGGTTCTTGGACGCGAATTGATCGATCTTTGGCGGTCTCGGAATCCGCAATACTCGGTTGAGAACGAAACAATCTCTCTCAGCACACCGGTTGTTGAATCCGATGGCGAGCAAACCGAACTGATTGATTTCGTTCGTTCAAATCATTCGCTCGAAGATAATGATCAGTCCGTTGAGCAGCATGATCTGATTTCCGATGTTCAGAATTTTCTCGCAGGGCTTCCGGCTGATGAGCGTCGCATCTGTATTGCATTGATGAGTGGCGGACAACGGACGGCTGCGCGAATCGAGAGTCTTTCCAGAAGTACAATCCGTCGAAAAATTGAACGGATACGCGAGAAAATGATTGAAGCGGGATTGGACGTGTATGTGAAAAAATCCAGAAAATAATCCGGGTTACCCCGGCCCACCTGCATCGTTTTTTTCGATATATAACGGTGAGAAGAGATTTCAGAAACCACCACAAATAAAAAGGTAATCACCATGAACAACACAGATTTCATCATTCACGAACCGGCGAACGAATACCACGCCCGCAGCCGCAGCGGAGAATTTATGTCGAGCCATTTGCTGGCCGATTTCCGGGAATCCCCGGCTCTCTACCGCAAAAAAGT
>JAQVAY010000018.1 GCA_028690575.1 Bacilli bacterium
TACAGTCCACAATGTCCGGATCGAGCAGATACTTCGTAACTTTACGGGGATAATACGGGTTTCGAACAAGGACATATCCTTCGCGGATCCGGTTGAAGAACCATTCGCTGAAAAAAGCGGGGATGTCTGTTCTGCTTCCGGTGTTGAGGATCATGGCAGGTTCACTATGATAGAGTTTCTTTTCGAGGGGATTAAAGGGATGCGGGAAAAGTGACGGCATCACGCAAGCGTATTTGTCAACTTGTCACCTACTTGTCGAATCGTTTGACAACAAGAATAAGCCCAATTTTTCCTTTAAATCTAAAAATAACGTATATTATAATTATAATTATTTTATTTTATTATATTTTACTATTTTACCCAAAAGAGAGAGAAAGGCCCGCATAGTCCCTCTGTCGAGATACCTGACCATCCGACCTCCCCTCTTTCGTCTCCTCTTTTCACATCTTCGTCAAGTTGGTAAAAAAGTCAAATACCTAAATTAAACCATAATTACTACTCTGATTCCAAAAATAAGCCCGGAAACACTTGACGACCCATTTGACAACTACGGTCTCATTTCGGCAAGTCGGCACACCGCGTAAATCCTATTCAAAAACGAATGTAAAAAAATGTCCTGAAACTCTTTGGATTGAGACGATCACATCAATACTAATTTCAGAAAAAGAAAAGAGCCTCAGGCGAGAGTTGAACTCGCGACCTCTTCCTTACCAAGGATGTATTGATCCTCTTTTGACGATTCAATCCCAAATTCAAATCCGATTGATTTTGATGATGAAAATTTTTCACCCCTCGCGGATAACCCTGATAAAGGATTAGCGGAGGATGAGAATAAAGGTATTGACGGTGCGGGCAAGGTGCGCGCGGGTTCTGGGAACGCTGAGAAGCCTAAAATCACTCCGGGAAATGTGCGCGCCGGAATCACCGATAAGTGGGGAGTATTGGAACGGCTAAACTCTTTGAGTATCTTGCCACTATCTTGCTGAAAGAGGATACTAATGATAGAGAGCTGCTTCCAGAATAAAAAAGTGAGTTGGTTAGAATACTAAGATACTCATCAACCACTCGTGAACACTTTTCACGAAATCAAATTCTGCTGAGGGAACACTATAGGACTCATTGCGAAGTTTATTCTGAATAGTACCTAACCTTGGCATCCATTCTGTCTTCGCATCTTTCCCACCAGAGAGTTTCATATCTTCAGGTCGGACCAAGATTTCACTAAATAATGTCGACCAATTCCTTCCATTGAGTACAATCTCTTTGCAGTCTTTTATGGAGACAAAATCCCAAGGTGAAATATCGTTGGAATCTCGATCATTGCGTATGTTCTCATAGATTTGCCCATCTGCAACTTTTTTCGCATTGTAATATACAGTTTTTGGCAATCCTTTGATTAGCCATTCAGAGCCGAGCGTTTCTTCTAACTTACTTGAAATGATAGCCTTCAGTTTATTTTCGATTTCTGGAATCAATGCTTTTGTATCTTCGTTGAATGTTTTACCACTGTCAAGCCAGAATAAATCTAATCCATCTGGTTTAAAGTCAGGCCTTGCATCGGCTATGGCTTTCTGATATGTACGCCAGAAGTGTGTATCTGCCCCACCTCCAAAGATGCCGCGCATTCTCTTGCGGTCTTCTTGGGATATAGTGTTCAGATACTCGGTCAATGGTTTCAAGTAGTATTTGATGATATCAAACATATCATCAATTGTCTGAGTCTTTGGGAAAATTACCTCCTTATCGATGAGGAGATTTACGATATCATCAAGGACACGGATAACTGCTTGGATGCCACGATTTACTGTTAAAATACCCTGTTCCTCATCTCCTCTGTTCCATTCATCAGGGCAAGAATCACGCATGTAGAGCAAGCAGAGTTCTAGGAATGGATAGAAGAGATCACAGGTTTCCTGATTAGTTCCACAGTCAAATGAACCTTCACTTACAATCGCATTTTTCTTGCCATAAGTGGTAAAGAATCGTGTCTTCCCCAATGCAGATTGCAAGGCGGATACAGTGATACATCTAAAGGAAGATGTGTCATTTTCACCAATAACCACCCTCATATACAGGGGTGATGATACTTCTTCACCCAGCATTTGAGCAATCTTTGAACGCAAAGCTTCACGTTGCTGGGCCAGGTCTGGGGAATCCCACAGCATATCAGCACTGAGAGTAACACGCAGAGTTTTGGGAACGGCTTTTTGGTTCTCGTTGATATCCATGAAGATTTTTATCTGCTCGGTACGATCCAAATCTACGAATGCAACTACAGGAATAGTATGCGAATTTGCATAGTCAGAGTCAGAATACCCATAGACCCGGTGTTGACCATCTATGATATAGGCAGATCGATAGCGTTTGGGGAGATGTAAAACCCCAATTTTAGAATGGGGGCCTTCAATTTTCGTTGCAGACTGATCAAATACCAATCCCCTTCCACCTGAATCTATGCTAATGATAACAGAATTTGGGAAATAACCACCCTCATTTACAAATTTACGAACACTCTGCAGGCGTGATTTTTTGATTAAACGCTGATAGGTGGGCATCATGTTCTGATTTGCCTCATTACGGTGGAGAACATACCCTATCTTCAGCAATTTCTCAGGTTCTATAGAGAACGAATAATAGGTATAACCTCCCATTTTTCCGCGAATGGCAGGAATCCGATTTTCCATGTTTCGAATTTCCTGGTTAGCAAACAAATTCCCTAACAGTTGGTATCGCGCAGATGAACCAAGATGCTTGACAAGATCTACATAATAATCCACAATGGAATCGTTGAAATGCATAATGCCTGCCATCTCCATGATTTCCAAATCTTTGTGGGTGAGGGTATAGTTATGGGTGGCAAAGATAAATTTGACTTTGTGGTTGGGGAATTGTTTTACAATTTCACGTCTAACACCGCCCATCTGGTCCTTAAATCCTAGGAGATAATCGGTAAAATCACCCTCAGTAATATATTCACTTGCACGACAGTTTATGGCAATGACAGTTTCATTATCGGCTGCCAGCACATCAATCTGCCGTGTTTTAGACCGATCATGATGGTCGTAAGGCACAAAGAGCGTATTGTCTGCATGTAGTTCTGTGAACTCCATCCTTGCAAATAACAGCCATAACTTATCCTCAAACAGTTCTGCCTCAGTTTTATCTTTTCGAACAAGAATGTACTTTGGATTTTTGTACTCCTTAGCCATTTCCCAACCATCATCAACCAAGGATGGGAGATTTGAAGATAGCTCTTTTTTTGAAATGAAAGTACGGTTACGGGTTATTTTCAATGAGTTGAGTTCCTTTCCAGAAACCAGTTTTTCCCAAAAAGTATCAGACATGATCATCTCCAATTTCAGGGATATTGGTAAACAAATATTCTGAGATCTTGCCGCGTACCGAATTTTTCCCTCCGATGACACTATTGCGTTGTAAGGTAATCATTCTATCTCCATTATCGAATATTTCACGAATGGTTTCGTGAGCTGAGTTAGTCAAAATGTAATATGCTCCTTTCCTCTTGATGTGATCAATGTACTCTTTTAATCGATACTGCTCCGTAAGCGAGAATAAATCTTGGTTGTAAGCAATGAATCCATTCCCATTTGGTTTGCGAGAGACAGAGTATGGAGGGTCCATAAATACAAGATCACCTGGACGGATTTTTGATTTCCGTGCTGCAAAATCCTCACAGTTCAATCTCACTTTTTGAAGTTTGGAACTTGCCGCCAAAATCAATTGAGGGTCGTACACTGATGTAATTCGACCGTATGGGACATTGTATTTTCCAGATCTGTTTACGCGATAGAGACCGTTATATGAGGTATGATTCAGGTAGATGAAACGTACAGCTCGCTCAATGTTATCCACTGTTTCAAGAGCACGAACACGATAATACTCTTCCTCAGAATAAGCATATCCTTGGATGATTTCGATTAATGGCTCTGGGTTATCACGAACGACTGTATAGGCGTTGATTAGCTCTTCATTGATGTCAGAGAGATAAACTGTTTTTGGGAAATTGAGTGAAAAAAATATAGCTCCGCCTCCTAAGAACGGCTCATAGTAATTTTTGAACTCTAAATTCTCAATTAGGTTTCTCACGGAGTTTGTAAGCCATGCTTTTCCTCCTGCCCAACGTAGAAATGGCGTTACCTTTGACATTCCTCACCCTTTCATAATCAACTCGATTAGGTAATATTTCGCTCTGGTATAGGCAATATAATTTACGTTTTGTAGTGTTGCCTCAGAGTGAATATAGATAACCATATTCGATTCAAGGCCTTTGAATGCCTCAACAGATGATACTAAGACCTCTTTTTTGAACCCTCGGAACTCACGGACAAAAAGCCATTTTGCAATTCCCTTTGGATACAGTGATAAGAAGGAATCAACATTCTCAACCAAGATTACCAGCGATGAGTTGGGGAGATGTTCATCTTCTAAATATTCCTTGAGCAAAGTCTCCAATCTATAGGTAAGCTGATAGCAATTATCCAATATTTCTGTAATTGGGGTGGGTCCCTCCACTGGGTTCGCAATAACATCTGTTCCCAAATTTGTCGTTTCTGCAGCCCAAGAATAGATATTCTGTGTGTTCCGAATATTTTCGCGAAGAAGGAAGGGAGGGGTTGAAATGGCAAATCCATCCCCAAAACTATCTTCACGTAGAACCTGCACATCATCATAGAATACTCCAAGACGCGATTCAACAGGATCTTGGAGCAAAGATCTGATAACAATAGCCCATTCCTCCGTAAAATCTTGTGCCTCATCAACAAATATGGCAGCATACTTTTTACAATTTGGGAGAATGCCTGATGATATGCCTTGGTAGAATGGTTGTTCATATTGCGAGATGTCTGCTGATATTTGAGAGAATAAGGTACGTATATCTAGCACATCCACAGATGATTTGATATAGGTTTTTGCCTTCTTTGCCAAAGTCGGAGATGCACAGACAAAGAGAACCTGATTTGGATGGGATGCACTTTCCTCTTTAGCCATTTTCATTGCAATCCAAGTCTTTCCAGTACCAGCCCCCCCGCGAATATAGAATTGGCGGATATTATTAAGGAAGTAGATGTAATTATCCTGAACCCTGTTTATTACTGCAAGCTGTCGCTCCTTCAATTCAACAAGAGAACCTGCTGCAGCCGCAACGGCTATGTTCTTACGAATTAATTCAACAAATGCCCGGTGCTGCTCTTTTTGATAGTATCGATGACCATAGGATTTCCCAGCCCATTCTCGGAATATCTTTTTGATTTTGGGATATAGGTTGTTTAAATCGTTACAATCAATTGTCGATTCGCGGTTTCGGTTGCTGAGGTTCTCATTGATGGAATAAAAAGGAAATGCAACACCTGCACTAAAGATTCCAGAATAGTTAGCATTGTATACCTCTGAGTACCGTGTCTTGAAATAATACATGCTTTTCTCTGCCTGGTCATATGGAGACTCTTTTAATTTCCGTTCTCCATGCTGATAGTCAGAGACATACCATACATTATCCTTAATACGAATACCTGTCCCTCCTTTAACCTCCAAACAGAGATAACCATAATCTGGACTGGTCACGATAAAATCTGCTTCAGATTTCTGGAGAGTGCCATTATTCCAGACTGACCATTGAACAGAGTAAAAGACTTCAAATGTATCAGGGAGTTGAGATCTCAACGCCTCATAGATTACTCGTTCTGATTCTGTCGGATGATACTCCGCCAGATTTTCAGGATACATCTTTGCCATTGTTATCTACCCATCTCCCAGAACCCTATCAGATTTAGTTTTCCTTCGGGCAACGTATAGAGGTATTTTCTACTCAGCTCTGAGTTGAAATGGTTGCAGGATATTTCTGGAAGGAGAAGACAGGCCATACATGCCGCATTATCTCTTTCTGTACATAAGGGATCGAAAATACAGTTCTTACTGTCTTCCAAAGTTTTCTGGAGGAATGTCTTATATCTTGTTTCAGCCATTCCAGATAATGCACCAAGGGGAATTCCTTGACTGTTTTGCGCATAGATGAAAATACTTGCCGTTTCGACAATAATTATTTCGCTCAAAGAGTTTGAAGACAGGCCACTGATTTCACCTGCAGTTTTGATAAATGCATGTGCCATAGAGTGGAGCAAGGCAAAGACATGTTTGGTGACGAACTCGGATTTATCAATATCTCCAAACATGGAAATAACATCACCATGCACATGTTCAACAAACCATTGCTTGACTGCCGTCTCGTCCTCTAAATCTGGGAGCTGTTCTTCTGTAATTACTTTGTTGAGGTGTAACCATTCGATAATTTTTCTCTGGTCTATTTCAAATAAGATACCTTCCGTTTCGAGTTTATTTCCATAAACGAGGTGTTTTGTGCCATCGCGTGTTTTTGCGTAGGCATTTAATTTCAGAGGATGATTTTTATTATTGGAGTTCTTTGGGTCTACAGCTTTTCGGGTATATCCATAGGTACAGCTGATGATCTCTATGTCATAGGAAACCTGCATGTTGGCTATACCCATCTGTGAATTTAACAGATCTATTTCACTCGAATCATCAATGAAGTCCATCTCAATCTGTTTATCGATAGCCTCTTGCAGAGAAGTAATCCGTCTCGGATATTTGATGGTGTCATACTGCATCAGTTTGAACGATAAATTCTCTAACCATTGGAGGAATTGATCTCCTTTATCGTGGACTAATTTTGAAAAGCGTTTATTAAAGTAACCGACACACGAATCAATGCTGTACTTATTTGGAGTGGCCTTCAGCATTTGTGCTACAGCAATCTCAAACTTACCTTGAGACAAGAGACCTGCATCGATTAAACCTTGAACTTTTTTTTCGGCATCGGCCCTTGCAGCATCATTTCCTCGTTCAGGGTCAAATGCCCGCTCAACGTTTTCTAATATCTTTGCATATTCTTCTGAGGGGAGATAAACAAGCCATTTTGCAATAACTGTCTTTTGTGCATCGATTCCTTTTTCATAGAATTGACCTGCCCTATGATCGATGAGATTGATAATATTCAGACCAAATGGTTTGTAATTTCGTCCAGAGTTTGGATTGTCAGGAAGGAGTCTTGAACCGCAGTTGGGACACTGTTTATAAAATTCGGCTTTTTTCAGAAGGTTACCGGCATAATAGAACATTTTATACCGATCTTCATTTGGTTTGTAGAGCATATTCTTAGTGCTGCTACCAACATATGGAACTTCTATGGCTTGAGCATATCCACACTCACAAGCATATACCATCTGAAGTTGTTTCATAGACTTTTTGCCACATTTATGACAAACACCTCCCAGGAGTGCCTTGACATATTTTGGTGAAGGCGCGGTTGTTACATGATGGCAAGAACTACAGTAAAAAACCAATGGTGAGATTTCGCCAACAATGTCAGGGACACCTTCGTTACATGCTGGTTCTTCAATAGAAAAGGAGGGGATAGATGGGTCTATTGAGAAAGAAGATATGTCTCCTCCTCTGTCTCCAAACATCCGAATCTGACGTTTAATTTCATTTTCAATGAATTTTTCGTAGATTCCCTCCATTTTGACATGATTCCAACTTCGTATGATCGCAGTGACCGCCGGACCATAATCCGGGCGATCAGAAACCCACATTTCGGGTAAAAACTTGTATATCGCTTGCGTTTTACTTCGTTTCATCCTTCACCACATCCCAACACTAATTTCAATCTGTTCCTCTGTATCTCGAAGGCTTGTCATTGGACCTTTTCTTCCATGTGAGAATCGGGCAATGGATGTTGAAAGTTGCTCGCTGTTCGGGAAAGTTCCAGTTTCAATACTCGAAAGAATGTTTCTGACCTCTTTTGAAATGACGCCCTCATATTCTTGGGAGGGTTTTTCCTGTGGGTTGCAATCATACATCATGACAAGCTTCTCAATTACATCATCGATATCAATACTGCCATTTCTCAGAAGTTTTTTGACAGTGGATGTATGGTAGAGTGAATCTTCTCCTGTTTGAAGAGTATAATATTGCATCAATATTCCAGACAGCATACCTGGGAGAGTATTGTATATGGCATTTTTTGCCCAGCGGTTGATTGGTACAGATTCGACCAAATCTTCCTTATTTTGGTGGAAAACAATGAAATTTTTGAGATACGAACGATCACGGATTCTCATCAAACGAATAATGTCAATGACGATTCCTGTGTATTTTCGACCAGTTCTAGAGTAAGCTTGGATATATTCCGCATTGTTGTTTGGCATTCCAAAGAAATACATGATATTGAATGAATCTTCATCCACACCATGAGAGATAGTACTTGTTGCAAGAAGCAGGTTTGTACTGTCCAAATTTTTCCGATTGGCTTGTATGTCGAACAAGGCTTTTCTTACTGCTTGGAAATCAGTATCACTGGTCATCTGTTCAACTTCAAATTTCGGCACTCCTTTTTCTTCTAGGAAGTTATTTCCTTGGTTTTTGAAGGCATTCTCCAATTCCATTGCATCCTGTTTCCGATTATTATAGACCAAGTCAATCCAGTAATCGTAGAGCATGTTATTATAGTCTTCAAAAGAACCTGCAAATCCATTCTGACAAAGAGTGTGGTATGCATCTTCATTATTAAACAGTCCATGGATCACCAAACGCATGATATAGACTGATTCCCACATTCCATCAGTGATAGACCTGCCATATGGGGCATATCCAAGGATGATGCGTGTAATGTCATCTATATCAGTATACGAGTAGAAATCCTCACCCGATTCCATGGATGGATATTCGCAAGGGAATCTCCGTGCTTCTTTATGATACAAATTATGGATATGTTCATTGTACATCGCGATGGTTGCAGTTGCTCCAACAAACCGAATCTGTTTTCGCTGAGATTCAGGAACTAGGTTTTTCGCATAGTTTTGGATGAAAGATTCATAGTGCGAGTCAAAAGTACCAAGACTTTCTTTCACCAAGTGTAACTCATCCTGAATAAACAAGGTTGGCACTGGATCTTTGAGTAAACCCACATCTTCAAGCGGGAAACCCGCACATTTGGGGGCAAGACACTTTGAGGTGTGGGTAAAACCATGTACTGGACATTTCTTTTTTACCTGTCCAAAAAGCATCTTAAACTCATTTGTATTTCCAAGAAGAGCCATTTTATCGATTGTACTTACCACTACCGATGGCAGATAACGATAGATCTCGTTATCGACAATAAAGAGAGGAAGTACGCCCGCTTGACAGTTTGGATTGCTACATCTATGTTCAAGAACCCATCGCTCCCTGTTGAAGGAAACGGTGATGGTTTTCTCTCCACAGACGGGGCAGGTGTCGATAAAGCGATAATATTCATTGAGCGTCTCTTCATCACTGTCAAGAATTTTGTTGCGATATGATCCTTTTGAACCCCTCTCACTCAAGGTTTCTTGGGGGGAGATTTTGTTTGGTGTATTTGTCTTTCCGACATAAAATCCAACCCTAAAGTCAGTTGTGTCTTTAATGTCATTGCAAGTGCGTTTTACTGCATTTGCTTTCATAATGATAGTTAGCACGCGGTCAAGTTGCTGAACTGCAAGCAGCCTAAGAGGATATTTGATTATAGAAGTTATACCCTCATTCTTTCCTCTCAAACGGTCAAAGAAGATGTTAAAGACTGTAATTCCTAAGAATGCCTCAGTTTTACCTCCACCAGTCGGGAAATACAAAAGATGTGCATGCCCTTGTTCTACATTTTGGAGATGTTTATCCTCTTTATACTCACTAAGGATAATATCAGGAATTATAGATACGATGAAGACGATTTGGAATAGACGCCAGCCAGAAATTGGACGCTGTTCTTTAGCAAATTTCAATCTGAACGTCTCGTTCATGTACAGAAAAGCACGTTTAACAAAATCTTTGTACTCTATCTGTTGGATTCCCAATTCAAAACGGTCAATTTCATGCCGATAGTCAAACAAAGCTTCTTCATATTTCTCTTTTGCAACAGGAGTCAAATTAGATATTGAACGAAATTCTGCCTCACGTTCTGCATAATCTTCCTCCATTTTTTGCTTAATTTCATAGAGATTTTCCACTGGATTTTCTATGAGTGAGTCAAAGGTTATGATATGATTGAAATCATCCTTCGTTTTTAATCGGTACTGATAGAATATGGGGACGTTTTCTGTTACAATTGCATTATCTTTTTCAATGTATTTTGCGGAGGTGTTTTCTGAAATGACGAATACAGATGGCTTTGATTTGAACGAGTTTTTGAATGAGTCAAGTGGAATCTCGATGAATTGAATGGAGGGATTTCCAACCACAGACATACCTGCATTGAAAATTTTTGGAATATAACCTATGTTTCTGGCATCCGTCTTTCCGATTGGCGTTTTATTGACCATCTGCAATAATATACGCCAAGAATCATCTTGCTCAACCACAGTACGAAGAATGTCGATATTCCATCGAGGGGAAGCAGATTCATCCTTTATGATACAGACCCTATTGAATCTATCTTCATCCAGCATATCTGCCAAAGATATGTGAGTACTCTGAACAATTGCTATTTCTGGAAAGATTTCTTCTGATAATTCATTGAGATACTTCTTGATTTCTTTCTCATGATGAAATGCTCCTTCGTTCAATTCATCAAGTGAGATCTCGATTCCCTCTCCAAAAACATTCTCAAGATTAATCGATTTGTACGTTAATGGGAAGGGGAGACGTTCATCGGGATGGACCTCACAGATTGCATCAATATTTTGGTATTTTGTTTTATCTTTCTCTGAGTAGAGATTGAGAAGATAATCTCGCGTTTCCTCGTAGTTTGGTTTGACACAATAGAACAAAAGTCCACGGGGAATGATGCGAAGAATGCCAGATGGATTTTTCTTGACGATGAACGATATGCTAAGAGAGGGGACACTTTCAAATTTAGTATTGGTGTTTTCAACATATGTCCCAGAGAAAGAGAGATCAACGCGATCTTCAGAGAGCAGACCGACCATTACCCGTTTTGCAGGATCATCACCAATGATTTCCCCGTCAATGTCATTTCCAGAAATGCGATCGACATATTTCTTTGTGATGTACTTGGCTAAAATATTGTAATCTTTGGACATGGTTTATTTCCTCCTTTGCATCCTTCTCAGTTCCTCCATAGGAGTCAGTAACAGCTCCTCCATCGGTGTCTTTGGTTTCAAATCACTAAGGACATACAAAATGTCTCTGGCCCTAGAACATGCCGTGTACAACTTTCTCATCTGTGTTTGGAGGAGCTCCTTTTCCTCATCACCCATCGCACTGACTTTTTTCCAGGATGAGATCATTGTCTTCTTATAATCATTGGTGATAACATAGTCGTATGGGTGTAGCCCCGCAAGAATCACTGCCTTGAAATCCAATCCCAGTGACGAATCGATTGTAGATAGAATGATTCCCTCTGTGTCGCTATATCTGGTTTTTCGATAATTGTTGCTAGGTGATGAGATGATAAGAGAATATGGGATTCCTGCCTCCTCAAGAGATTTTTCGATCCAGGATTTGATGAAATATTTCAATAGTTTTTGTTGCTGGTAGGGAAACAGAATCGCAATTTCGGAATAATTTACCTTATATTTGGTGACTATCTCATGAATCGCATTAATTACAGAATCTTTAATCTTGAAACGATCGATTCCAGTTCTAACCTCTAAAGCAAGACTCTGCTTATCACCAACTTCAAAAGAGTCATATTCAAACTCTTTGAGATTGATCATCTTCAGCATATCCAGACGATCGTTCATAAGGCGTAGCATATGGTTGAGATATTCACCTATGATTTTGCTGTTTCGATAATTCTTCTCAATGTAGCGCACCCTTCCTGTAAAATCTAAATTGACCCCATTAATTTTCTTCCACGGTGCATCTCCCCTTCTACTTTGAGTTCTCACAGTCTGATTGAGATCGCCTGCCATTAAAAAGATGGAATTAGGATTCTCTTTATCCAGTAAGAGGTAACAAAGCTCAAGATAGAGCGGGTCAAATATTTGAACCTCATCGATAAAGATTGCCGTAAATTTGAGATCAACCTTCCCCTTTTTGATTTCGTTTATGCATGCCTGAATTTCCTCATCGGTAGCAATGTTGCTCTCACATGATTGGTGCAGGCACTCTAGGTAGATCTTCCGTACCAACTTATGGAAGGTCATTATGAACAGATTGTCATTTGCTCCAAAATTAGCGCAGCTCTTCTTGAAATTGTAAGAGTCGGCAAGATTGTTGTTATAACATGTGAGTAGAACCTTCGAATCCTTGTAGGTAATGGCATACTTGAATGCTTTAGAGAGTAGAAGAACACTTTTTCCCGATCCGGGATTCGCTAGAATTACCCTGTGACCAGTTCCCATGTCATTTACGAGAGAGACCTGATACTCATCCAAAAAGAAAGTTTTGTATTCTAACTCATCCCCTGTAATTGTCAAAGAATCAGCAGTGGTTGGAATATTGGTCCGTTCTTTGATGTTTACGTTCTCAAGTTCATGTACGACGACTGTATATTCAGGGGCCAATCTTTCGAAAACCGCACGCGATTCAAGTTCAGAAATCATACGGAACTCAGGATCAAAGGGCTTTCTTATGTTGGAAAAAATCTGTAAATCGGACAGATACTTTTTCTCTGTAGAGAAATTCAGGGGGAGGAAAAAGTTTGCTGTAACATAACCTTCAAGTTTCTTGAGGTTCTGTTCACTAACGGTTATTTTCTTATCGTTAGAGAACATGATGATGTGTTTGTAGGGGAATTTTAATGCCTTATACTTGCCATTTCGAACAATAAGTATTTTTGAATCCAAAAGCCTCTCGTAAACAGCCTCTTCGACCATTTCCACGTATTTTACGTAAGTATCTGTTTGTTTTTCGTCAAAGGGTGTGGAAAATAATGAAATTGTAATTAATCCTTCTGATGGGGAGAGGTAAAGACACATCTTAACATTATCAGTACTCAATCCGATAGGATCTATACTGACGGCAAGGTGTCCATCTTTAAAATTTGCTTGTGCGTTTCGTAAAAGCGCTTTTTCTGCCTTGGAAATGTGATCTTTTCTCTCAAATTCCTTTGGCCAAAGTCGAATAGGCATAACAATTTTTCCCTCAATATGGTATTTGTATCCTCATAATCAGAGGAGGGGCAGGACCACTGATTCTAGTGGGTTTTCGAACAATATAAGAGTTGTTAGATACTTTTTATTCCTGATTATTCTCGAATAATGAAACCATATTTCTCCATACAATTTATCAGAGCATATCGGAACTCAACAGACACCATTTCTCTGCAATCTCTGCATCAGGAAGTTCCAATCTGGAACTATTGAAATAATTGACAGATTTGAAAAAAAACCATTATTTGGGGGCATATGTTCGAATGACACCACCTTCCAGAAGTTCCTCGTGGAATAACCAGGAATAACCGAAGAATCACCATGGAACTCCACATTTTCCTGTATAAATTCCACTTCACGAATATTATTGGGCAGATAAACTATCCATACATTTCCAAGGATACTTAGTTCAAAGCCGACCTAATTTTAAAATTAATTTTCAAAAAAAACTATAACATGTTATGTCCATATATTCCATCATGACGCCCGCAGACTCAATTTTTACTGTGCTCTGATCGAAGATGTAGATAATGAGGGGAGTAATCATAATGATAGAAACATACACTGAAGAAGAAAAAGAACGGCTGATACTTTACGCAGAAGCCACATTCGAACTTTGTCAAAACGAAATGACGACAAATCGCAAGTGGTTTGAACACCATCTTGAAAGGATGAATGAGTTTGCTTACCGCCACCCTGAGATAGAAGAGATACAGGTAGCATACGGAAAACAACTGATTCACCTGATACGTGAGAGGTGGAATGGATACAGGAAAAACTATGATGAGTGCCTGCGATACGTCAATTTCCTTGCTAGACTCTCTTCACATCATCCTCTGAATGAAAAAATCGCAGAACTCTATGCAGAAGGACTAGAAGTATTTGTCCAAATAGAGATGGACCCTGCAAGACGAGATGGAGATGAGATAGTATCTATGGTCTCCGATATCATGCACAATTCATTCTATCTAGCAGTCATCTACCCGCACAACAAAACAATTTTTGATTCTTATCTTCGGTGTATGGCATGTTTCGCATTAGACTCCTGTTACGAATCAAAAGAGAACAATGATGAATACACCGATGATATTAAAGAGAGCCTCAGGGAAATTGAGAGAAAAATTAGTAAAGAACTGTCTGCCCATCGATATAGCAAAGGTTCAGAAAATTTCGGAAATCTTTACAAACATTACATAAAGGCATGTAATGACGTACTGGATGAACTTGAAGAACAGATGGATGAACTGTTTATGGATGATGAAGATTATGGCTTCATATATGATCAACTTCTTCGTAGAGGTCATCATATTGAATATCTTATATCACAGGTTCATGAGAGAGAGAGGGGGGATAAAGCGATCCTAGTGGCAGGATTTTCTGAAATAATTTCTAGGATTTACTCCATCTCTCTTGATTATGCTTTTGATGATAAATGTATCATCCGCGAATATATGCCAGTAATAAGAAAATTACTCAAAGATCACAGTGATGTGGAAAAACTCGTCGAGATTTATATGAGACTTCAAATGTGCCATGTGCTCAACACTCCATCTTTGAAGATAACAACTCTGAAAACCTATCGAAGTATGTTTGCGAAATATGCAGCACAATATCCGAATAACGAATTAATAGGAGAGTGTTATGATGACCTCTGCGAGCACCTAGATACCTGAATATTCAACATCCAACCTCTATTTATCCAACTCCACGCGCAATCTGCATTCCTGTTTTTCTTTCCAGACTACACCACGAAAGTCTCACCCCTAATTGTGGAACTCTCTCTTTATCCCATCGAGCACCCCATTATCTCTCATATCGTGTTCACGTATGAACACGGTGGAAAAGAGAACAGGAAAAATGGTAAAATCGGAAAAGAACGAAAAATACAAGAGATTGAAGAAACATCTTCATCTGAACATATCAAATGACACACATGAATTAGTGAAGAAAACGGGCTTAAATGCGCGTTATGCGTGTGCTGACCCTACTAGACCTTTTTTATTTCACTCATGTATGACTGTGGGTGAATAACATGACTACGAAAATTACATGTGTAAGAATTATATCGTTTCAATCCCAATTGTGATACATGGGATGGAAATCAACTGTAATTA
>JAQVAY010000081.1 GCA_028690575.1 Bacilli bacterium
GAATTCGACGAAGAAATAGTTGATGAATTCGATGACGAAACATCCGAAGAAGAGAATATTGAATAAAACACCCCAAACAATAATCTATCACAACAACATATTATGATTTACTGATAACTTTTAAAGAAAATAACAATGTCAACCAATACAAAAGAAATCGGGCTCGAAGACTTGATCGTACAACATCTCACAAGTCAGAACGGATACGAACTGGGGATCGCAAATGAATATATCCGGTCTTCGGCCCTTGATGAAGGAAGGCTGTTTAGATTCCTTGAAACAACCCAGGGAAAGAAACTCTCACAATATGGAATACTCGAAAACGAGAAAAAAAGAGAGCAGCTTGCAGCAAGAATACAAGGGGAAATTGAAAAACGCGGAACGATCGACGTACTCAGAAAAGGTGTTGACTTCTATCCTGCTGGAAACATCGACCTCTACTACTTCCAGCCCTCAGAAAAAAATCCGGCTGCAAAAGAAAACTTTGAAAAAAATATCTTCAGCGTAACAAGACAACTGATGTATGCGCAGACCGGCTCAAACGAAGCCCTCGACTTCTGCATATTCATCAACGGACTCCCGTTAATAACCGCTGAACTCAAAAACCAGTTCACCCATCAGAATTACGAAAACGCGATCGAACAATACAAAAAAGATAGAAATCCGCGTGAATTACTGTTCCACTTTGGAAGATGCATAGTTCACTTCGCAATTGACGACAGTGAAATTCACATGTGTACAAAACTGGAAGGCAAAAACTCCTGGTTTTTACCATTCAATAAAGGATACAAAGACGGAGCAGGCAATCCTCCAAATCCTGCTGGACTCAAAACAGAGTACCTCTGGAACCATACACTCACAAAACATGAACTATCTGAAATCATAGAAAACTACGCTCAGATACTTGAAGAAAAAGATCCTGACACAGGAAAAACAAAACGAAAACAAATATTCCCGAGATACCATCAGCTATCAGTCGTCAGAGCCTTACTTACCGACGCAAAAGAAAATGGAGTCGGGAAAAGATACCTCATTCAGCACTCCGCAGGAAGCGGAAAATCCAACTCCATAGCCTGGCTCGCTCTTCAAATCGTATCACTTGAAAAAAACGGGAAAGCACTCTTCGATTCTGTCATCGTAATTACCGACAGAGTCAACCTTGACAACCAGATAAAAGGAACCATCAAAGGCTTCACCCAGATGTCAAACACCATAGGTCATGCAGAAAGCTCCGAAGATCTAAGAAAACTCCTGACCAACGGAAAAAACATCATCATCTCAACAATTCACAAATTCCCCTACATATTAGACAGCATTAAAGACGAACACAAAGGACAGAACTTCGCGATCATAATAGACGAAGCACATTCAAGCCAGAGCGGAAGGATGGCTGGATCAATGAACGTGGTTCTGAACAGTTCCCCCGAATACGAAAACGAGAAAGAATCCATTGAAGACATAATCAACAACATAGTTGAAAAACGGAAAATGCTCAAAAATGCAAGCTACTTTGCATTTACAGCCACACCCAAAAACAAAACACTCGAAACATTCGGGGCTCCCTACGAAGAAGACGGAAAAATCAAACACCGGCCTTTCCACGAATACACCATGAAACAGGCAATTCAGGAAGGATTCATCCTTGACGTTCTTCAGAATTATACCCCTGTAAAAAGCTACTTCAAACTTATAAAGAAAGTTGAAAATGACCCTGAGTTTGACAAAAGAAAAGCCCTGAAAAAATTAAAGGCACTCGTCGAAAGAGACATTTATCCAATCTCTCAGAAAGCAGAGATCATCGTTGAACACTTCCACACACAGGTGATTTCACCCGGGAAAATTCATGGAAAAGCCCGGTGTATGGTTGTCTGCAGGGACATCGACGCAGCTATAAAATATTACAACACAATAAGCAAAGCCCTTGAAAACAGAAAAAGTCAGTACAAAGCAATAATAGCATTTTCCGGCGAAAAAGAGATTGCCGGAGAAACATTCACCGAATCATCAATAAACAAATTTCCAAGCAGTCAGATCGAAAAGAAATTCAAAGAAGAACCTTATCGTTTCTTAGTAGTTGCAAACAAATTCCAGACCGGATACGACGAGCCTCTTCTTCATACGATGTACGTTGACAAACCTCTCTCTGATATAAAAGCAGTCCAGACGTTATCCAGACTCAACCGAGCATACCCTGGCAAATATGATACATTCGTCCTTGACTTTTTCAATGACAGTGATATAATCAAACAAGCCTTTGACAGATATTATAAGACTACCATACTCTCTGATGAAACAGATGTTAACAAACTCTATGATTTAATTAGAGATATTGAAGATGCTGAAGTATTCACAACCTTTGACGTGGAAAAAGTTGTTACTGATTATCTCAGCGGAGTAGAAAGAAACAAATTTGATCCAACACTTGATTCCTGCGCTGCAAACTATGAACATAATCTTGATCTGGACGGTCAGATTAAATTCAAGAGTTCAGTAAAAACATATCTGCGGACATATGGATTCCTCGCCTCAATTCTCCCGATTGGAAATCCAGATTGGGAAAGACTCTCGATTTTCCTGAATTATCTGCTGCCAAAATTAAAGTCACCTGACGATGATGATCTTGCAAAAGGCATTCTGAGTGCGGTTGATCTGGAAAGTTACCGTGCTGAAGCTTTGACAACAATAAATATTATCCTCGAAGATGAAGACGCTGAAATAAATCCGATCCCCACAAAAGACCCCAAAGGAAAAGTTGAGCCTGAGATGGATTTCTTATCACGCATCTTAGAAGAGTTCCAGAATCTCTGGGGTAACATCAAATGGAATGATAAAGACAGAATTATGAGAGACCTTAAAGAAATTCCAGGACGTGTTGCAAAAGATGAAGCCTATCAGAATGCAATCAAAAACTCTGACAGAGAAAATGCACGTCTGGAAAGTGAGAGAGCACTGAAGAAAGTAATTGATTCTATGATCGAAGACAATCTGGAACTTTACAAATTATATGTCGATAATCTATCTTTCAAGAAGGAATTAGAGAGTATGGTTTTCAACGCAACCTATGAGAAAGACTATTCAAAAGCATAGCTTTTGGAGTTAATCTGCTCAACATTTAACACTTTTAATATCCAAAATCAGCAATCTCTTTATCTTTTTTTCTACTATCCCTCACTAATACTCACAGGAGCCGCTGGGGCGGCGACAGGATTTGCCCGAACGCTCTCGCAAATCAAAGATTTG
>JAQVAY010000082.1 GCA_028690575.1 Bacilli bacterium
ATGTTAAAAGTGAGTTTGATAAGAAGATGGAGGAGTTGGAAATGTCTGAATCTTTAGCGGATTTACTATTCAATCCGGTTGGCTATGGTATTGTTGAGGTGAGATAGGCATGAATGCAGTTGAAACACTTATTAGTGAAATCCAAAAGAAAAAGATAGTATTAGTTAAATGCGATGATTTTACCGGCATCAAGAAAAATACTCTTGGTTTAAATAGTGATCCAGCTCATTTTGTCTGGGAATTATTACAAAATGCTGAGGATGCCAAGGCAACTTCGATCTCATTTAAGCTCAGCAAAACAGAACTCCACATACGACATAATGGATCAAAATTATTTGACGAGGGAAATATCAATGCGATTTGTTCAATAGGGGGAAGCGATAAGAAAAATAACGAGAATCAAATCGGCAAAATCGGCGTTGGATTTAAATCCGTTTTTAACTATACTGACACTCCTGAGATCTATTCCGGCAAGTATACCTTTAAAATAGAAGATCTTGTTTATCCCTCCATAATCCCAAAATATGATAATCTCGGGAACGATACACTTTTCATATTACCATTTAAAGATCCGGCGAAGGCCTACAAAGATATTGAAAATAAACTCAATGAATTATCTACCTCATCCCTTTTGTTCTTAAGCAGTATTGAAGAGATCCATACAACGATCGATGGACAGACACGCACGATTCGTAGATATGTAATCAATTCTGAAAGGGATATACTAAAGCAAAAACCATATCTTATTCCAGACAGCGTCACTTTTGAAAAAATATCTATTGATGATAAATCCACACGAAAAGAGTATTACCGGTTTAAATTAACTGGAATATCACTGCCCGATGAATTAGATGATAAAAAATGTGTCATTGATAATCAATCGGTGATGATTGCATATCGCTTAAATTCTGATGGAGCAGTTACCCATATCTCGAATATGGGGGATACTGATAAGTATTTCGTCTTTTTCCCAACTGAAATACAGACGCACCTTGGATATCTTGTTCACGCCCCATTTAAAACAACAACCGGACGTGATGGAATTGTAAAAGAATCAAAGGCAAACGATATACTCTACGAATCATTAATGAGATTGGTAGTATATAGTATATTTTACCTTATTGATCGAAAAGAAGTAACTTCTGACTTTTACAATTCAATTTTGCTATCAACAAGCGATGATGATTCACCAATTCTAATGCCAAAACTAAAAGCCATATTGCATAAGGCTTTGGAACAAGGAAATAAAATGCTCCCTGTGTTCAATGGGGGATACACCTCCTTACAGGGGATACTTGTTGAAAGATATGAATTAAGGGAAAACAAAGGGCGTTTGAAAAATCTCTTTACTGTGTCAGATATTGCGTCACACATTCCTGAATACAATAAACAAAAATCATGGGATTCAGGATTTTTGAACACAAAATTATTTTATTTTATTCGAGACTCAAAACCATATCGGAAAGATAAAAATGAAATTGATATCTTAGGTCTGTTACCTAAACTCTCTGCAGACTGGCTTGAATCTAAATCTATCGATGAATTAAAGAATATTTATGAATTAATTGATCAAATAATTGATTTAAGACCAGGAATAAGGTGGACGCAAATTGAAGAAATTTCATTATCTATACCACTAATTAGAAAACCTGACGGAAAACATGTTTCTGCCAGCACTCCTGGAATATATTTTCGGTATGAAGACATTCATTCAGAACTCCTAAATGATAAAATTTGTATGAAGGTTATAAAAGACATTCTGCATGTTAAAGAATATGACCGTGGTGAAGAGATAAAGGATGAGATATTATCAAAGTATAACATTGAAGGGTCACCCATCTCTCTTACAGAAAATATCAATGATTTGAAGACCTTATTATCTGAAATCGATGGTAAAAATATTCACTGTGATGATATTAAAGAGTATAAAATCCTCTCTGGGATCAATGCAAAAACTGGAGAAATCACATGGTGTAAACCTGAAGAACTCTACCTTACAGAAAAAACAGGAGGAGAGAGCAACACAGAAATATTGCTGCATGGAATTGAGTCCGTCTATTTTTTACATCCGGATTACGCATCATTCATAAAAGAGGATGATGAAAATCCTTTCACAAAATTAGGAGTTCATCAAAAATTGGAAATTATAAGTAATGGATCGAATAATAAAGGTAAATACGGTGTGTCTCAGATCCGGAATAAAGTTGAAATAAAGAGGAGCAATTTCTATATTTTTCCAAAAGATGGCTTCCGTATCAATATCTGTCTCCCGCATCTTAACGAGATACTTGAAACGATTTGCCCTGAAAAATCTCTTGCTTTGTTTCGTCTGCTCTCCTCATCAGGCAGAGTTATCCGTGAAAGGGTAGACTGGAACACTAACGGACAAAATAGTCAGGTAGGTAGTTCTCTAAGAGGGAAGGAGGAAATCTATTCGGATTTGGGAGTGGAATTACATGAACGTGCCTGGCTCTATGGAAAAGATGGGAATATATTTGCTCCAAAGACTGTTTCGGTTGATGATTTATTAGATGAATACAGGGATATTTCTGAAGACCTTCTGGAAAGACTGGGAGTTTCCGGTGCACAACCAACTCTGAGGAGGAGAGCTCTTGAACTTATTGAAGATCCTGATGAGAGGGAAATGCTTGAACTCTATCATTCCGCATCTCATGAGAAGAAGCAGGACATAATGAAACGTCTTAAAAAATCCAGTAAACCTGATCCTGCTCAAAAATCTCAAAGCAGTTCTAAGACTTCTGGTCTTAACCTGCGTGATTCTTTGTTGGAACATGATAAGGTATCCAGAAATTCCAATAATTCTAACAAAGATGAAGATGAGGATGAATATGATGAAGTTACACGTTCACCTATCAAAGATCTCGAAAGGCATGCAAGGAAGTCAGAGGAAAGAATTCGTGAAGGTGTTTCAGATAAACCTGTCAGGCGAGTAAACCTCCAAGCAAAAGATGATAACTCAGAGGAAAAATCGTTCTTAAAATCAGAATATCCTCATGGCAAATGTCAGATATGCCATAAACAGATAATAGGATCGAATGGCGAACCGATATTCATTGCTCACAAATTGACTAGTGAATTAGATGAAAAATATAAACATGCAAATAAGACCGGTTGGAACTCGGTCTGTTTATGTCCGAATTGTGATGCTGAATTGACACATTGTGAGAACAACGTTGCCTCTTCAGTCCTTGAAGCAGTTGAG
>JAQVAY010000083.1 GCA_028690575.1 Bacilli bacterium
GTATTACCAAATGTTCCGGGTATGTGGCAAAATGATTCCCTGAAAACCGCGCTGTGCTGAAGTGCCATACATCGCGTTTATTCCGTCTTGGCCGCGGGTCGTAAGCACGCCCAGATTTTGTCCGATAGAATATATCAGGATTTTCAGTATATTTTTTACCGCTATATCGTGGCAATACTGCTTTCATAGGCCCATTGGTTTTTCCGGGTTGCCTAGATGATCCAGACTGATTTTCGATATCCTGAGTATATCGCTTTAATGATGACTCCTGACAAGATTCCGAGATACTTTCGGCATCGAAATAATATCCCGTCTCTATTTTAGTAAACAGGAAAATATGTTCGTGCGAACATGTCAATCGATCTTTTACGGATTCTGGCATTGGGTTGGTTTTTGCCCAGATGATTTCGTTTCGCAGGATCCATCCATCAGCTTTCAAAACCAGGGCAACCTGCGCAGGTATGAGCAGAAGGGATTTATCATTATACTTGTCTCCCAGATTGAGCCAAAGTGTGCCTTCGGGTTTGAGGACACGATGAACTTCCCGGAAGACATCTCTGATCGTTTCGATGTATTCTTCGAGAGTGGCTTCGAGGCCGATTTGATTTGGGATGTTCCCATAATTACGCAGACCCAGGGCATACGGTGGCGAGGTGACGCAGCAGTCGATTGATTCGGCGTCCAGGGTTGGCAGGATGTCGCGGCAGTCTCCGGTAAGGATCATTTAGAGGTCACGTCCGGGACTAATCTCATTTGTCCGTCTGATGGTTTCTTTACCTCAGTATATATGATTCCGATCTTGCCAAAATTATCAATAAAACGTTCTTGTGTAGAGATATCATCCGATAATAGCATAATCGCCGATCCGAATGATCCTACATTTTTTATTTTTGATGATGAATCTGAACTGAATTTGATGCGGTTATGAATGGCACACCACATTGAAACACATGGGGAGAGATCATACCAATAATTTGTTTCAATTCGGGCAGGAAGCAAGATAAGCGCCTGCAATACATTTCCAGATTGATATGAATCAATCATCTTTCTCACCCATTTTTTCGTGTGAGATCCGTAAGGGGGGTTCATGTAAACATTTCCCCACCAAATTTTTGTAAGCCCATTATCGATTTTGGTATAATGGTGAGTTGCTTCGATATTCGGATATCCCGGATTGGAACAAGGATCAAGATCAATTTTCAGCAGTGTATTATAAACTGCTTTTTTGATTTTTGAGGGTGTGTACCATTCACAGTTCTCAGGAGATATTGATATCATTCAGCTCACCCCTTCCGCCAGTTCCTGCATGTATGCCTGCGTCAGAGCGTAGGACATTTTCGGACAGACGGCATTTCCGATCTGTTTTACTACATCTCCTCGTGTGCCGGTGAAAATGTAGTCTCGGGGAAATGACTGGGCCGCTGCGAGTTCGTGAGGTTTCAGCATTCGAAAACCTATCCTGACATTTTCGGGCGTGATCAGTGCGAATCGGTCATTCCCTGTAACGGTCGGCAGGGGTTTTGATACCGGATGACAGCCCCCATTGCCGTGGTATTCCATGATAAGCGGTTGGATCAATCCGTATCTGTTCGACGTGTCGAGCATTGGCAGAGGTTCGTCAATGGAATGTACTCGGTTTTCTCCGCCGTTGTATCGGATGATGAACGGTTTCGCATATTCTCCCCAGTATTTTTCCATACCGCGGATAATCCTATCCATCGTGTTTTTGGCGAGCGGTTTACTACGTGCGTCGATAATTTGGGTGGGGAGTGACCAGTCAATGATATCTCTGGCGGGGATCCAGGACAATATGGGAGAGAGCAATTGGTTTGGGCTTGGTTTGATATGGGTCGCTTCAGGCCATATGATCGATTTGTCCGAACCGGTTCTTACTGCCTGGATAAACAACCGCCGGCGAGTTGTCGGCGCCCCGTAATCTGCGGCGTTGAGGACTTTCCAGTCTACAGAATAACCAAGACCTTTGATCATGCCAATAAATGCAGAGAATGTTTCGCCTTTTTCCTGCTGAATGGGTCGGGAGGTTTTTGGATCCAGCGGCCCCCATGACTGAAATTCCGGAACGTTTTCGATGATGACCCGGTCCACAGTGAGCTTGTCAATCCAGTCGAGAATTGTGAACGGAGTGATTCTGCTTTGGTTGTCGCAGGGTTTGCCCCCGCGGGCTACGGAAAAATGGGTGCATGCCGGGGAAGCCCAGAGAAGGGCAACCCGCCGGCCAGGGATGATGTCGGAGGGGTTGATGTCCTGGACGTCCCTACAGATGTGTTCGGCGCCCGGGAAGTTGGCGCGGTGGGTTTCGATGGCCTGATCCCAGTGGTTGATCGCATACATGCTGATGTTGAGGTTTGCTGCGTCGGCTGCCTGTTTTATTCCGCAGGATTCGCCGCCTGCGCCGCAGAACATGTCTACGACGATGGGGGAAAGTAAGGAAGTCATTTAGACACCTGCTCTAGTGATAAGTGTGACAACCACCCAAATCCCTACGCTTATAAGTGCAAACATTCCAACGACACCTATAATTTCAAAGATTAATATCAATGTTACCTCAAAACCCACCTTAACATCGGAAGTGGGGAAGTATTCGTATAAAATACTCTGGATCTTTGATTCAGCTTCAACTTCGGATGATGCTTCAATAAAAACTTCTCCTTTGATAGAAACGGGATACATCGTCATGATGAAGCCTCCTGCAGAATGGGTTCATCGATAATATCGACATCAAATTTTCCGTATTCTTCTACTTCACTACTCCAATCCAATGCCTCTGTCATAACATCTGCTGAATTCTCAGCATGTATCGTTAAGGTTCCATGTACCTGTAACGTGTATTTTTTAAGGGCCATTATTTCACCTCCCAGCCGTTACACGCACACATAACGGCATATCCCCGCGTAATCGTGTTATGATCTGATTGTTTGCATTTGCCGGTATGTGCGCACGTGCTACAGATAGACCCCGTGCACGTGGGTTTATTCAGGGTCACCCCTGAATAATATTCACAGCACGCATCAATATTTTCACAGAACATTATTTCGCCTCCGCCAATGCTGCCGGAGAGGAGGTCATTTAGACCCCTCATTATAGATACTCATCACGATAAACACTGCCATGATTATAAGAAGAGCGATAAACGGAGGTATCAGTTGATATATGAATAACACAGGGTCGGTTGGAGTTATTGATGAGAGG
>JAQVAY010000084.1 GCA_028690575.1 Bacilli bacterium
GCAGAACAGGGAGATGTAGATGTATAATACTCTCTTGGGTGGTGTTATGACGATGGTGAGGGGGTGGAGAAAGATCTGAAAAAGGCTGTGAATTGGTTCACAAAAGCAGCAGAACAGGGAAATGCAGAGGCACAAACTGGTCTTGGGTGGTGTTATGCCTATGGTGAGGGGGTGGAGAAAGATCTGAAAAAGGCTGTGGATTGGTTCACAAAAGCAGCAGAACAAGGAGAAGCAAGGGCACACATCAATCTTGGGTGGTGTTATGCCTATGGTGAGGGGGTGGAGAAAGATCTGAAAAAGGCTGTGGATTGGTACACAAAAGCAGCAGAACAGGGAGACGCAAGGGCACAAAACTCTCTTGGGGTGTTTTATGCCAATGGTGAGGGGGTGGAGAAAGATCTGAAAAAGGCTGTGGATTGGTTCACAAAAGCAGCAGAACAGGGAAATGCAGAGGCAAAAATCATTCTCGGGGTGCGTTATGACATGGGGGATGGGGTGGAGAAAGACCCGAAAAAAGCGGTGTACAATATTACCTATCTTTCGGCAGAAACATTAATTCAGGGAAACGTTGGTGTATATGCAAAAGATGATGCGATCATAAATCGCCCGGTCGTGAGTGGGAACGAAACAGATAAGCAGGCAAGTCTCTACTGTCCTGAATGTGGTAAAAAACTTCCAGTTCATGCCAGATTCTGCATGGGATGTGGTAAAAAATTAGAGGAGGGAGAATAAATGGGCCTTTTTGGAAAGAAACCGGAAACAAGATCTGATGAGTTTACCAGATACTATACAAAACTTGTTAACTCCATAAATGAGGCTTCAAGTTTGTATAATAAAGGAATTTTCTCTGCTGCTAGAAAGGAGTATCTGAAAGCTTGTGAACATTATGATGCTTGCGCAGAAATTTATCTTCAGGTCGTTGATGAATATCTGGAAGCAGAGGTGGACTACGCTGAAATCGACTCTTTGCTTCTGAATGTTAAAGAGACGTTTGAGGCGTTTTATTCATGGGCACCGAACTTTGATTTCGATTTTGATGATATCCAGAATGCTGCCTTAGGTAGATTAGAATGTGGTCGTGGTGAAATCCAGTTGAGAGCGAGTAAAAATCATCTTGCCATAAAAACGTTACAGGATGCATTGGAATATGCTAGTCCGGAAGATGAGAGTATGATTTATAGATTTCTAGGCGATGCATACACTAATCTTGAAAAATACGAGGAGGCATTGGATGCATATATCTTATCTCTTGAATCCAATTGGAATTGCACAGAAGTGTGGCGGGGTAAGGCAGATGCGCTTCTTGAGTTGGATAGATATGATGAAGGACTAGAAGCAGCATTCACGGCTCGTGATTTAGCTGAGGCTAATAGTATTAATTATTCTTTTGCCTCTGGTGACATAGATCTCGCATATTTTGGTCTTGGTGAACTAGATAAAATTATGGCTAACGATGTACCGCTTACGGGTGAAAACAAGGTTGATGGATTTTTTTGGTATATCCGTTATCTCATTTTACAATCGGCAGGAGTGAAATCCAGTAAGTTATCTGATGCATACAATAATGCACTGAAACTTTATCCTGATGTTGAAACCGATGAAGAGATAAAAGGGTTAATACGAACGTTTCAGACAGAACTTCAGAAGAAACCGTTTGGCAGTAGAAAGAAACCCTCCCCAAAATCCGAAACCGAACTAATCAATCCAGATTTCACTCCTGATTTACCAAATGCTCTTATATGGTACGCAAAATATCTTCGTCTGAAAAATGATGACGCTCCAGAAAATACTTGCCTTGAAGCTTACAATACTGCATTAAACTACTATCCGGGCATAGAAAACCGAAAAGAAGCACAGGCACTCAGGACTGAAATATTTGCAGCGAATAAACCAAAACAACCCCAGAAGCCTGCTGACTCTAATATTCATTATCATGTTACCGGGAGCTTTTTTGCGGGAAATGTAGGGGTTCTCGCGAAAGATGATGCAATTGTTAATAGAGCAAATATAGGTGAAGAAAAAGCAGAAGGGACAAAAGATATTTTCTGTCCGGATTGTGGTAAAAAACTTCCAGTTGATGCCAGATTCTGCATGGGATGCGGAAAACCACTCAAATAAATAAGGCAAACCCAATACATTTGAGGCACCCGGATCAGTCGTCTTGATATCATAAACAGGATATCTCCACCGCGGGCCGCTCCGCGCCGGAGTCGCGGCCCCGCACCCCGAAATCAGAAATATCTCCCGTCCTTCCGCCCCTGTCCCCCTTTTCGTGCATTACGTTGAGTTTTGTGATATTTGGTGTTGGGGGACGGGGGAGGGGACTACATATATTCCAACCAACAGAATCTTTTCTTTTTCGTGTTTTCGTCGTGTTTTCGTGAATTTCGTGTGATGATGAGTACCATACAAGGAATCTCGCTTGAGCAAATCCGATTCTGTTCACCAGGGGGGCCGCAAAATGAATGCGGACCACCTGAAAACAGATAGGGTCCTCAGTAAATAGGATATCTCCACCGCGGGCCGACTCGCAAACCTTCGGTTTGCTCAGCTGAGGTCGTCGACTTCGTCGTCGACCCGCCTCAACGCCGGAGTCGCGGCCCCGCACCCCGAATCAAAAAAGAGAGAATCAGAACATAAGAAAAACCCGCATGCAAGTGAGCGAAGCGAAACGGAGAGCAAACTGAAAGTTTGAGAACAAGCGAGGGCTGCAAGCCCGAACCGGAGAGCAAAGCGAAGCTTTGCGAACGGGTTTTTCCTCAGCATTTGTCCAAGAGCCAAAGGCTCTTGAGACGTCTCACGAGCTTTCAGCTCGTGGATTTTTCCAGATGGCGTGCGATTCCTGCGCAGGCGAAGCCCAAATGGGCAAAGCCAATTTGAGGCGGCACGCAAATCTTCGATTTGCACGCATCAGCCTGAGAGAGCACGACGGCGCAAGAAAAATGCGATTCAAGCGTGGGCCGAAAGCCGGAAGCGGAGAGCAAATCTTTGATTTGCGAACGAGTTAATTCGCGGAGGCGTGCAAGCCGAAGGCTTGCGTGCCGCCTCAAATGAGCAAAGCTCATTTGGGCTTATTCGCGATTTACTATTTCATGTTTCCACACCCAGCCAACTCCTTTTCAATACTATTCACGATGAAATAGCCTGCAGTCGCAAATCAAAGATTTGGTCGCAAGTCTATCGACTTACTCAGCTAAGGGCGTCGACT
>JAQVAY010000085.1 GCA_028690575.1 Bacilli bacterium
GTTATGATCCGATGTCAGGTCGGCAGAGGTTATGAAATATGTGGAGAAATACTTGATGCTATAGATGAAATAGAGGGGAAATTATGATAAAAAAACTTGAAGGAGGTGATCATGTAGTTGCCTAAATCTCCCCGGAACGTTACCACTCTAACACCCCTCTCCTAAATTCAGACAATACCACACAATTATTTTTTCTGCTTTTCCGCATTCAGAATATTATACAGTGTTGACGTCGAGATCTTATTATTACTTGCGATTTTGGTTTTCGGGATCCCGGCTGCAACATCCCTCTGTATTTTTTCAATCGAAATATTTTTTCTCGGCCGGCCTAATACAATCCCATCCTCTTTGGCTTTGGCCAATCCTGCACTCGTCCTTTCGACAATCAGCTCCCGTTCATACTCTGCCATCGCCCCGGTTATATGGAAAAAAAACCTTCCTGATGAGGTCGTCGTATCCACATTATCAGTTATGCTTATCAGATCAATCTGATGATCCTTGAGCCAGGCAACAATCCGCAGCAGGTCCTGCATCGACCGGCCAACACGATCCAGCTTGTAAATCATTACGGCATCCACCGGAAAAGGATTCAATTCCAGATAATGCATCATCTTTACGAACCCTGGCCGATCGGTATTTTTTCCGGTCGCATGATCGGAATAAATATTCACGAGATTATAATCCTTGAGTTTCGCAAATGCCTTGATCTGCTCTATCTGCAGATCCGTTGATTGATTTGTAGTCGATACCCTGACATATCCAATAACGTTTAACATATACCTATATTACTCATACATGCTCATAAAGGTATTTCAGGTAACTAAATATAAACAACTCCGTCTTTATTGGACATGTGTAATAATCTGTAGTTTTTTGGATACTCTTCGCACGACATCTATTAATAATATCAACCATAATATATCATAGTCTGGAATCGGCTTGTCGTCTATAAGCACGCATTGCGGGGCCATCCAGACATACGGCCCATTGGGGTTTAGTCAAGAGGTCAAAGGCAATCGGCTTAAATCCGATTATGGCAGCATTTCATGGGTTCAAATCCCATATCCCCAATTACTAATGAACTACTAATTTATGTCAATTTAGTAATTTGAAAAAAGATATTGAATATATTATCAGTAGAACTCGGATGTATTAATATATTTAGACCATCTACGCTCTATCTCTTGCCAAATTCCTTTTGATTTACAATCGTTTTCAAATTTCCTTACTTTCTCATTTGTTTTTTTCCAGGTCTCAAGTTTTGCATCCCGAATGTTTTTTGCCTTCTGATAATTTCGTTCAGCAGCATCTACCGCTATAGATTGTCTTTTTTGAATTGTTCTCAGTGATTTATATGCATCATACTTTTTCTGCAGTTGGGCATCACTAACTTTTTTATCTGTCTTTTTAGCAGCCATGATCAATCTCTTTATGTAACCAATAGCATATCCATCATTAAATAAGTATCTCCAATCTCCACACTCATCCCGCGATGCCTTTTTTATCATGAAGCATTATAGTCTATCATGTGAGACGATTATGCCTGCAAAAAAAGTAAAGAAAAGTTCTAAGTCACCAACTAAAAAAACTTACAAACAAAAACCTGTTATAGGTATTGATAAAAAAAAGGATCGTGTTTTAAAAGCAAAAACTCCCGGCTGGCGTATATCTGAAAAAACAGGTAAGCGGTATTTTGAAAATAGAGAAAACCGTTCTGATACAGTAGCTGAGCGTAAAGCATACAAACCAAAGCCAAAGAAAATTAAGATCACAAAAAAACAAGATAATAATAAATTGGTAAAAGTAAATAAGAAACCAACAACATATCTTGAAGCAATAACAAATATAAAAGAACATGTAAAGAATATTAGAAAATCAGCAGAAAATAATGTTAATAGTTTTAATAAATGGCTAGATGAGGAAAAATTTACATCAGATGTATTATTAAAAATCAAAAATGAATCAAAACCCATCCTATCTAAATTACGTAATTTATCAGGTATGGATTATCAAATTACTATAGACTCTATAAACCAATTCTTAGGTCTGAGTGGATTTGTAGGGGTTAGGGAAACTATGACTAGTATTCATATGGTAGCTGATGGTTATAGTGATACAGTATTAGACCAGATAACAAAATTGCGTAAATTGTCTTATAAATACGGGCCTAACCGAACTAACAAAAATATTAGAATTATCAAACTAACAAATATATATGGTAATTATGTAGATAGCAATCATGGATATACAATAAGAAAAGGTACGGGAGATTGGTTAGGATACTGGGCCATCCAACCCGGATATAGAAAAGATAAATACAGTCCTTTTAAATGGAGTAATATTAAATCAACAAATTTAGGACATATCTCGATGGATCTCGGAGAATCTGCAGCACACGAATATCTAGAAAAATTCGCAAAAAGACATGGTTATAAGCAATTAAATCAATATATTAAACCAGGCATAAAACGAACCAAAAAATAAACATCTCTTTTTTCATCTTCATCTCACGATGCCTTTTTTATCATGAAGCATGATAGTCTATCATGTGGGTTGATTATGCCACCGAAACGAAAGAAAACCATGAGAAGGAAACGAAAAGCATCCAGCTCAACCGCAAAGACCACAAGAAGAACATACTACACTGTCCGTAAAGACTCGAAGAGAAAATACAGAGTCAAAACCCGCCGCTCAAAAGCAAAAACCAAAAGAAAAACATCACGCCGATGATCCAAAGTCGAGACTGACCACAACACCTTTTTTTCCAACGATTAAAAACACGACCGATAAACTAACAACCACGTAAAAACCCGATACGCACACGCATAAACGACCTACAATCTATCCTATATATCAAAATGTATAATCTACCTACATAAAAAAGAAAATGGATTCAAGACGCGCTGTATCATTGCACCTGTTTCAATGTTTCCAGATCCTGAAACATCCAACCATAATCTATCCCGTTGTTTTCGAGCCAGGGAATCAAATTCACCACCTGGAAATATTTCCACCTTCTCTTTTTCAGCTTCTTGGTTTTCTTATCATCTGGTTTTTTCGTATCAGTATCAATCCTGATCCGTTTTCTCCTCGCCTTTTTTGGTCTGATCGGAATGAGTTTTGGTTTGACCGCCTGCTTCGTTCTGCGAACCGGGGTCACCTTCTGCTGT
>JAQVAY010000019.1 GCA_028690575.1 Bacilli bacterium
ATAATGGATAACCCTTTAATAGGAAAAAATAGAGAAACTCCAAAGAGAGTGGACCCATAACAAAGAACATTTGAACAACCTGGAATCGGCTTTTCATAAGTCTTGAATTTAGCTATACGATTTATGGTAAAAAGGCGAGAAGGCTTTTTGATATGGCAAATGTAATGACCTTCTCCGGGAAAAAGGTGCGGGAAAAGATGAACACCAATTGACTTTTTAGTGGTGTAAAATAATGGGTTATCATTAATTGGAGAAAGTTGCGCATCGGTATTAGCTAATAAATGTTCAATGACTTCTTCATCTTCTTCATATGAGAATGAACAAGTGGAATAAGATAATGTTCCTCCCGGTTTAAGCATTTCATATGCGATAATAATTAATTTTTTTTGGATTTCTTGACACTTCAAAACCTTTTCAAAAGTCCAATCCATTTTGACTAAATCACTTTTGCGAAACATTCCACTTCCCGAGCAAGGTGCATCAAGAATGATTTTATCGAAAGTATCGATATAATTCTGGTATAATAACGAAAAATCATTAGATATAATCATTGTATTTCCAATTCCTAACCTCTCAATATTTTCAAGAATCTTTCCCGCTCTTGATCTTGAAATATCATTGGCGAGTATTAATCCTTGGTTGTTCATTAGAAAGGAAGCTTGAATTGATTTGCCTCCTGGTGCAGCACATAAATCCAAGACAATATCATTCTCGGAAAAATGAAGCAAGCTAGAAACTGTAATTGCTGATGGCTCTTGCAAATAAAACGCCCCTAGTTCATGCTCCAAACTTTTTCCTAATTCATAGACATCTTTGTCATATATGAACGCGTGCTGAGCGATTGGATGTGGGATAACGTTTGTATAGGTATTTAAAAACTCGCTGTCTTTCATTTTACGATTATTCAAAAGAACAGCGTGCTTTGAATCCTGATTCAGTGATTCAATAAGCAAATCTATTTCCTTATCGGTTAAATATTTCTGAAGATGCGTTTTAAAATCCATAGGTTTATTGTACAATAAAAGACAAGCAAAAAGTATTCTTAATACGCGATGCTGTGTTAAGATAAGAATGAGGTATTTTTTTATGAGAATGGTTGATTTAATTATTAAGAAACGTGATGGTCACGAATTAAGCGATGAAGAAATTCGTTTCTGGATTAGTGGCTACGCTAAGGGCGACATCCCCGATTATCAAAGCAGTGCCATGCAAATGGCAATCTTGTTTAAAGGAATGAGCCATCGAGAGGTTTCAACATTAACCGATGCGATGGAACATTCAGGAGATACATTAGATCTTTCAATGTTGAAAGGCGTTAAAGTCGACAAGCATAGCACCGGTGGCGTTGGTGATAAGACCACTCTCGTTCTTGGACCAATGGTCGCTGCTTGTGGCGCGACTTTAGCAAAGCTAAGTGGTCGTGGATTAGGTCACACCGGTGGGACTTTAGACAAATTAGAATCGATTCCAGGCTTAACAATCGCTATTTCTGGGCAAAGATTTATTGACCAAGTTAATAGCATTGGAATCGCGGTTGCTGGACAAACAAAGTCATTAGTTCCCGCCGATAAAAAAATGTATGCACTTCGCGACGTTACTGGAACCGTTGAATCTATTCCTCTCATCGCCGCTAGTGTTATGTCAAAAAAACTCGCCAGTGGATCAGATGCCATTTTACTAGATGTCACCGTTGGTGAAGGTGCTTTTATGAAAAACATGGATGATGCTCGCGAACTGGCTAACATCATGGTGCAAATTGGAAATCGTTTAGGACGCGATACTCGCGCTGTCCTTTCGGATATGAGCGAACCTTTAGGAATGGCAGTTGGTAACTCTTTAGAAGTTAAAGAAGCGATTGAAGCTCTACACGGGAATGGTCCAAAAGATTTAATGGAATTATGCTTTACAGCGGGTTCTATTATGCTCGTTCAAGCCAAGTGTGCTAAAGACAGAGCTGATGCCCGCAAAAAACTCGAAGAGGTTATCGCTAACGGAGCAGCTTTCAAAAAGTTCTGCCAGATGGTAGAAGCTCAAGATGGAGATTTAAGCTATATCCTACATCCTGAAAAGTTTGAAGTGAGTAAAAATGTTATTGAATTAGTAGCAGAGAAAGAAGGCTATATTAAGTCCATAGACGCTTTAGAAATTGGCGAGAGCTCAATGAGACTTGGTGGTGGCCGTGCGACTCTCGATGATGTTATCGATATGTCCGCTGGTATTCTTCTTAATAAAAAAGTTGGCGACTTTGTTCGCAAAGGAGACAAGCTTTGCACTGTCTATACTAATAAAGACAAAAGCGCTTATCTTCCAGTTTGCGAAGACATCAAACATGCGTTTGTTATTGTTAAAGAACACGTTCAACATACCACAGTAATTAAAGAAGTTATTGAATTGTAATATGCAGAAACCTCTTGCAGATCAATTACGCCCTAATAATCTCGACGAAATGGTCGGACAATCTGATCTCTTAAAAAAAGACAGTATATTTCGTCGTGTCATAGAGGCTAATCACATTCCAAACATGATCTTTTATGGTCCTCCTGGAACAGGAAAGACGACCATGGCAAATATCATCGCGAAACAAAGTAATTTATCTTTGTATCGTTTAAATGGAACGACTGCATCAACTGAGGATATCAAGAAGATAATTGCTGATATCAATAGTGTCTTTACAAGTGATGGAATATTGCTGTACCTAGATGAAATTCAATATCTAAACAAGAAACAGCAACAATCACTTTTGGAATTCGTGGAATCGGGTGATATTACTCTAATTGCTTCAACAACCGAGAACCCATATTTTTATATTTATCCCGCATTGCTCTCTCGATGCACTGTCTTTGAGTTCAAAGCCATTCCATCAAGCGAGATTGCAAAAGGATTAAAAAGAGCAATACAAGAATTGAAACTGGAAATTGAAGACGATGCATTAGAATTATTAGCTGATTATTCCAATGGTGATATGCGAAAAGCTCTCAATAATTTGGATTTCCTTGAGCACTCTCTTGGAATAAGCGATCGCCTAATTACCGAGCAAATCGTCACTAATTTCATTGATAAAGGTAATATTTCCTACGATCGAGGAGAAGACAAACACTATGATAATCTATCTGCTTTGATGAAATCTTTGCGTGGAAGCGATCCTGACGCAAGCCTATTTTACCTTGCTAAATTATTAGAAGGTGGCGATTTGATTGCTGCTTGTCGTCGCCTCTTATGCTCTGCTAATGAAGACGTTGGAATGGCCTATCCGCAAATCATTTCTATTGTTAAATCAGCTGTTGATACGGCATTGCAACTTGGAATGCCTGAGGCAAGATTGCCACTTTCAAATGCTGCAATTTTAATTGCCACAGCGCCGAAAAGTAACTCTGCTTTATCAATTGATTTAGCGATTGAAGACGTTCGTAAGGGAAAGGGAATTTCTGTTCCAAGATCTTTGCAAAACACTCATTTTGATGGTGAAGAATCTCCACAAAAAGGGCAGAATTATCTTTACCCCCATCACTATCCCCACAATTGGGTAAAACAGCAGTATTTGCCAGATGATATTAAACAATCTAAATATTATATTTATAAAAACAATAAATATGAGCAAGCATTAAAAGCCTATTGGGAAAAAATCAAAAAGGAATAATCATGAAAGTAGTTTTAACAACCGTAAGTGAAGCTTCAGTAACAATAAAAGAAAAGACAGTCGGAAAAATCGGACGTGGTTATCTTTTATTGGTGGGTTTTACTGATGGTGACAATCGGGAAATAGTTGAAAAGATGGTAGATAAAATTTTAGCATTACGTGTTTTTCCCGATGACAATGGATTAATCAATATTTCACTTCAAGATGTTGGTGGCTCCATTCTCTCTATTAGCCAATTTACTCTTTATGGCAATGCAAACAAAGGAAGAAGACCCTCTTTTATTGACGCTCTTCGGCCTAATGAAGCAGAACCTCTATATCTTTATTTCAACCAACTAATTGAGGAGAAATATGGAAAAATCTCTTCTGGATTATTTGGAGCTGATATGAAAGTAAGTTCCATAAATGATGGACCATTTACCCTACTATTAGATAGTAAGGAGATTTTTTCATGAAAGTATTAATTGGTTTATCTGGTGGTGTTGATAGCGCTGTCGCCGCTTATTTATTACAACAACAAGGCTATGAAGTGACAGCCTGTTTTATGCGGAACTGGGATGCTCTTGCGAATAACGATCAGCTAGGCAATCCGACGATTTATGATCCGCAATGTCCTCAAGAAAAAGATTATGATGACGCGGTCAAAGTAGCGAATAAACTAGGCATCAAATTATTAAGAATAGATTTTGTTAAACAGTACTGGGACGATGTTTTTTCCTATTTATTGAAAGAATATCGTGCTGGCAGAACCCCAAATCCTGATATTTTTTGCAATAAATATATTAAATTTGGCCCCTTTTTAGATTATGCCAAAGAAAATGGTTTTCCGTTAATTGCGATGGGGCATTACGCAAAAAGAATCGATCAAGATGAAAAAGTCTATATGCTAAAATCCTTTGATAAGAACAAAGACCAAACTTATTTCTTAAGTCAAATCAGCCAAAGACAACTTTCTTCTTGTTTATTTCCTTTAGGAGATATCGATAAGACCGAGGTTCGCAAGATTGCTCATCAACTAGGTCTTGAATCAGTAATGGATAAAAAAGATAGCACTGGTATTTGTTTCATCGGCGAAAGACATTTTCGCGATTTTTTAATGAATTATTTGCCTGCCCAAAAGGGAAAAATAATCGATGTCGAGACTCAAAGAGTCATTGGCTACCACGAAGGTGCGATGTTTTACACCATTGGACAGCGAAAAGGATTAGGAATTGGAGGTATCTCTGGAGAAGAAGCCAAAGGATGGTTTGTCGTCAATAAAGACGTAAAGAAAAACATCCTCTATGTTGCTTCTGGGCAAGAAACTGATTACCTTTATAGCGACTCATGCACAGTGACAGATTTAAATTTTATTACTGATATTCCACAGGGAGAGAAACACTTAACGGCTAAATTTCGTTACCGACAGGCTGATTTAGGTGTCACTATTCATTTTATTGACGACAAAAAAATAAAACTTATCTTTGATAAACCATATAAAGCCGTAACTCCTGGGCAAGCTGCTGTTCTTTATGATGGAGACATTTGTCTCGGCGGAGGACTAATTGAGCATATTTATCGTTATCAAAAGCAAATAGATATCTAGTTTTTATCATATTTATGTGATAAATTAACTTTAAGCAGGAAAAGAAATCTAACAGTGCTTCTCAAAGAGAATATCGGTCGGTGGAAAGATATAGAAGCAAATAGATGGGCCACTTCCCAAGATGCGGGCAATGCCGCCGGTCTACTACCGTATAGTAATAATTAAGAGCAATACGCAATAGCGTGTGAATAAGGATGGTAACGCGGTTATTAATCGTTCCTTAAGGAACGTTTTCTTATCTATGGAGGGAAATTATGAAAAAATTAACAGCTGATCAAATTCGCCAAATGTGGTTAGACTTCTTCAAGAGTAAAGGTCACCATATTGAACCGGGAAGTTCTTTAATTCCAATTAACGATCCTACTTTACTTTGGATTAATGCTGGTGTTGCAGCTTTAAAAAAATATTTTGATGGTAGTGAAATTCCTCCTAGCCGCAGAATCACTAATGCCCAAAAATCAATTCGCACTAACGATATTGAACACGTTGGTCACACCGCAAGACATCATACTTTCTTTGAAATGCTCGGAAACTTTTCCATTGGTGATTATTTCCGCAAAGAGGCCATCGCTTTTGCCAGCGAACTATTATTTGATGATAAATGGTTTGCCTTTTCTAAAGAAAAACTATATATCACATATCACCCAGATGATTTAGAAACCAAGAAGGAATGGTTGAGCCATGGAGTGAGTGAAGACCATTTAATTGCAATGGACGATAACTTTTGGGAAATTGGAGCTGGTCCATGCGGGCCAGATACAGAAATGTTCTATGACCGTGGCGTAAAATATGATCCTCAAGGTCTTGGCATTAAACTCTTAAAAGAAGATATTGAAAATGACCGTTATGTCGAGATTTGGAATATTGTTTTCTCCCAGTTCAACTCTGAACCAGGAAAGCTAAGAAGCGAATATAAAGAACTCCCCAGTAAGAATATTGATACTGGCGCGGGATTAGAAAGATTCGCCTGTATCTTTCAAGAAACCGATTCAAATTTTGAAACCGATTTATTCTGGCCAATCATTCAAAAAGTCGAAAAAATTTCAAAGCATAAATACGAAGACAATAAATTAGCCTTTCGCGTTATTGCTGATCACATTAGAACCATTACCTTCGCTTTAGCCGATGGTGAGATGTTCTCGAATGAAGGTCGTGGCTATGTTTTGAGAAGATTATTACGTAGAGCAGAGAGATACGGACGAGTAATCAACATTAATCATCCATTCTTATTTGAACTGGTCGATGTTGTTAGAGATATTATGAAGGTTTACTATCCTTATATCGCTAGCAGGGAAGAACTCATCATTAAGATGATCAAAGGTGAAGAGGAAAAGTTCTTAAAAACCCTCGCAAATGGTGAAGCTCTCCTACTCAAAAACATCCAAGACGTTAAATTGTTGAACGCTGAAAATATGTTCCGTCTCTATGATACTTTTGGCTTCCCCAAAGAATTAACCATTGAAATTTGTCATGAAAATGGGGTTGAAGTCGACTTAGAAGGCTTCAATAAGTTGATGGAAGCTCAAAAAGAAAGAGCTCGTCAAGCTCGTGGCGAAATGCAAAGTATGAATCGCCAATCATTCGATCTTATGAAGTGCACAGTTCCTTCAGAATTTATTTATCAAACCGAACCGCTTGAGACCAAAGTCGTTGCTTTGTTTGTTGATGGAGTCCAGGTTGATTCCATTTCTGATAGTGGCGAAGTAATGCTCGATAAAACCAATTTTTACGCGGAAAGTGGTGGTCAAGTCAGCGATACCGGGACTCTTGAAAGTTCGTCCGCTGTTCTTAAAATAACTGGCGTTAATAAAGCCCCAAACAAACAGCATTTACATCATGTTGAAGTGATGTTTGGAGAGGTTAAAGTAGGAGATTCCTTAACAGCAAAAGTTGATCAAGAAAAACGTTTGAAGACAATGCGCAATCATTCATCGGTTCACCTTTTACAAAAAGCATTGAGCGAGGTACTTGGTGATCATATTGCTCAGCATGGTTCTTATGTTTGCGATGAATATTCAAGATTTGATTTTAATCACTTTGAAAAAATTACCTCTGAACAATTGAACGAAGTAGAAAGAAAAGTTAATCAATGGATTAGCCAAGCAATACCTAATGACACTCAAGTTCTACCAGTCGATGAAGCAAAAAAACTTGGTGCAAAAGCCCTCTTTAACGACAAGTATGGAGATGTTGTTCGAGTGGTTTGCTTTGGAGATGTCAGCAAAGAGTTCTGCGGAGGAACCCATGTCAAAAATACCGAAGATATTGGCGTTTTTACCATTGAATTTGAAGAATCAATTGCTGCAGGAGTTCGTAGAATACAAGCAAGAACTTCCGCTGGAGCTTATGAATTAATCAAGAGAAGAGAAGCCATTTTACATCATGTCATGAAAGAGGCCAATGTCACTTCGATAAGCGATATTATCAGTCGTTTAATCAGCCAACGAAATGACTTCGAAGAAACAAAGAAAGCTTTATCTATATTAGAAGATAGATTAGCCCAGTCACAGGCTAATAATTTACAAAACGACTTCGAAGAAAAAGGAAATGTTTCTTTATTAATTAAGTTTATTAAGTCAGGCAAACGCTCCGATTTAATAGCGCTTGTCGATCGTTTAAAACATGCCAATGATCATTATGTCATTATCCTCGTTGGGCAAGATGAAAACGCGATTTCGATCGTAGTTGCCTGCTCGGATAAAGCGATTAAAGAAGGTTATAGAGCTGGAAACATTGTTCGTGTAATTTCACAACATTTAGGTGGTAGTGGAGGGGGCCGAGATGAACTTGCTAGCGGAGCAGGAAAATCAGTTGAAAAAATCCCTGAAGCCCTTCAATTAGCTAAGGAATTATTTAAATAAATGAAAAAGATTCTAGGACTCGATTTAGGAACAACAACTCTCGGAATTGCCCAGAGCGATATTTTGGGTTTTGTTCATGGAGTTGAAACATTTCGCTTTCCAAAAAACCAATATATTGTCGCTCGTCAGCATATTTTAAAGCTCTTAGAAGATTTAGATATTAACGAAATTGCATTAGGTTTACCTCTTCATTTAAGTGGTCAGATGAGCGAAATGGCCAATAACGTCATTCGTTTCAAAGATGATTTATTAGCGGCTAATCCTAAACTAGAAATTTCCCTTGTTGATGAACGCTTATCCAGTGTCTCAGCCCACGATACCATCAGCGCTAGGGGCATGAACCACGATCAAAGAAAACAAAATGTCGATAAAATTGCCGCCTGTGTTATTCTAGATACATACATTAGAACAAAGGAATTTAACCATGGAAAATAAAATTGAAAATCAGATCATTATCACCGATAGCGAGGGAAAAGAACATCTCATGGAGATACTCTTTACATACGAACATCCCGAAAGAAAGACATCATATGTTTTCTTCTTTGAACCAGGCCATCCCGAGGAAATCATCGCTATGCGATATAACCAGAATGGTGAATTAGAAGAAATAGAAGACGATGAAGAATACGCCGAAGTAGAAGAAGTGTTCAATGCCTTTAACGAAGATCCTACTATAAAAGACGCATAAAAATTATTAAAAATAAAACAAGGAGCAAAATCCTTGTTTTTATAATACCCAGAAGATGGTCATACCAAGTAAAGCGCTTATTGCAAGTATGGCAATTGGGTGCGGACTTTTCTTTTTAAAATGTCGATAAGCCAAATAGAAACCGAAAACCATTAAAAATATTGCAATTGATTCGCGATAACTTGAAGTTAAGGTAAAACTTTGCGGGTTGCTTGAAGAAATAATCAACTTAATGAGAAAGACAATCGCAGTTCCAAAGATAAGACCTAAAACAATGGGTCGAACGCCTGATAGTGCTCCTCTCACAAAGCGGTTTTTCATGAATCGACTGATGAGAACGGCGATTATTAAAATGATGATAAACGATGGTAGAACAACACCTGCTGTTGCGCATAAAGCTCCGAAGATGCCTCCCGTTTGGGAACCAACAAAAGTAGCGATATTAATTGCAAAAGGACCAGGAGTTGATTCACTAATTGCGATGAAATCGGTTATGCTTAAAGCATCGATCCACCCACGTGCAACAACCTGCTCTTGAATGAGAGGAATCATGCCGTATCCGCCACCAAAAGTGAACAAACCAATTAAAAAGAAAACATAGAATAATTCAAAGAAAATCATTTTTCTAGTTCTCCTTTCTTAAGGGCCGTGGCAATGATGCCAATTATAAATCCGAGTAAAATAAGAATAATAGAAAGAGAGAATTTAAAACTTCCAAGACTTAAATTGAAATTAAAGAAAAACGTTAGAACAATTAAACTTGTCGTCATAATAAATAAAAATAATGTTAATGGAGTAAATTTAACGATTTTCTTAAGCTTTAAAACAGCATCAAATAAAAGTATAACCACGCCAGCACGAATACCTAAGAAAGCAGCCTGAACAACTGTCCATGATAGAAAAGTTTTATAGAAGAAAGAAATTAACAATATGACTACGAAGGAGGGAAGAGCTAATCCAAGAGTAGCAAAGAAACTACCCCAAAAACCTGCAACTCGGAAGCCCACAAATGTTGCGGTATTAACGGAAATAGGTCCAGGAGTGGATTCACTGATCGAAAGAATGTCAAACATTTCAGCCTGACTAATCCAACGATTCTTCTCGACAGCCTCTCTTTCGATAATTGAAATCATGGCATAGCCGCCACCAAAAGTTAATGCCCCAATCTTCATAAAGGCAAGAAATAGATTAATGAGTGTAGCAAATGTAACCTTTTTACGCATGGCTTATATTATATATAAAAATGTCGTTTAAATAAACTATGGAAATTGTTTATGTCAATTGCTATAATAACGCATGCTTATTTAAATAATAAATAAAGAGGAAACAAGAATGACTGAAAAATTAAAAATAACTAAAGTTGGCTATCAAAAGTTACAAGAAGAGCTCCGCACTTTAATCGATGTAACCAGAGATGAAGTTAAATCCCAATTAGCAGAAGCTCGTGCCCAAGGTGACTTGAGTGAAAATGCTGACTATGACGCTGCTCGCAATAAACAAGCCGAAGTCGAAGCAAGAATTAAACAAATCGAAGACATTTTAGAAACCGCTGAGATTATCGAAGAAGCAAAACACACCAATCGTGTCGCTCTTGGTTCAACTGTTACTATCAAGGTTTTATCAACTGGAAGCGAACAACGCTATAAGATTCTCGGAACTATCGAAAGTGACCCATTTAATGGTGTGATATCTAATATTTGCCCTCTCGGTGAAGCTATTGTTGGCAAATCCGCTGGTGAGCAAGTTGAAGTAAAAGGTCTAAAACCATATAAAGTTGAAATCGTTAAAATTGAGACCGGCGAAAACGGAAAAAATTCCAAATAACTATTTTTCCAAATTTTTATTAATAAATGCCTCCTAATCTTTAGGAGGTTTTTAAATGGTAAAGATTCTTATTGGAGTGATTATCGTTGCTTTTATCGTCATCGGAGGTTTTATGCTTCTCGATCCTAATCTTACGCAAAATAAAAGTGGTGAAATCACAGAAGTTGATGAAACACATACCTTTTCTATTGAAGGGGAAATCAGCAAAGAGGGTACTTACAATATTAGTGGATTAGTCACGATGTCTGATCTCATAGAGGCAGCTGGCGGCGTGACAAGTAATGCGGATGATCTTGCATATTTTGATGATGTCGAATTGATTACTGGAGACACATATTATATTTCTCCAAAGTACGATGTTACTGATGTGTGCAATAATACCCCAATCGTTAAGGTTAATATCAACGAAGATTCATCCGAAGAAATGATCGTCATTAATGGCATTAGTAGCACTATTTCTAATTCAATAGTCACCTATCGTCAAGAAAATGGTTCATTTCAGACTCTGGAAGAGCTGATGGAGGTGTATGGAATTGGCAATGCAACCTATCGAAAGATTAGAAACTACGTCACTTTGAAATAGTGGTAATTTTACTTTTATTCATTGCCTTTTGGCTTGGTTTGTCCTGGAAATATAGTTTCATTCTTTTCGCCACCCTAATTATTGCTTTATTGCTTTTCATCTTTTATAGACACGGAAAGAAAATATTCGTTATCGCCGTTCTTTTATCCCTTTTTGGAATTGGCTATAGTTTTGTAAATATCGACCGAAACAAAGAACAATACGAAGGATTTGTATATGAAGCGAAAGACAATTATTTTTTATTCTTAACTGGCGGGGAAAGACTTTACTGTTATGCAAAAGATAATCAATACAATATCGGTGATTATTTAACTATTACAGGATATAAAAGGGAACTCAATTTTACCCAAATTGAATCTAGTTTTGACTTTGCTCAATTCTTAAATCGGAAGGGGGTTAAATATCAAATATTCGCGACAAAAACTACAGTCAAATTTAACAATCCTTTAAAGTTAAAATTGTACCGAGAATGGTTTCTTAATCATTTTGATAAAAATACAAAAAGTTTGATAAATGCAGTCTTATTTTCTAGTCAAGATGGAAGCGAAGTTGTGAAAAAGATTGGCGATATCCATTTATTAAAGTTGATATCAGCAAGTGGTATTTATCTTCATGCTTTCCAATCTTTTTTAGAATTTCTTTTATGCTTTAAAGTTAAAGAAAAATGGGCAAAACTAATTTCGCTTTTTGTCTTATTGCCATATGCTTTTTTTACTTTTCCACGTTTTACTGTTATTCGGATAATTGTGATGGGTTTTGCGCGATGGATTAATCACTTTAAAGGTAATAATTTTTTCTCAAATCATAGTCTAATTGGTTTGGTTGGATTTATGTTTCTATTTATTGACCCCTATCTAGCTTATCAGGATAGTTTCATTCTTGGATTTACCATTCCGATTTTTATGTCTTTTATCAATAAAATAACGGGACTATTTAAAAAATACCCCCGGAAAATATTGGAAACGACATGTCTTTTAATTTTCTTTATTCCTTTTGAATTAAAGTATTATCATAGTCTTTCTTTATTAAGTCCAGTTATACAAATAATCCTCACACCTCTTTTCTTATTGCTAGGTGTTACTTCTTTTATTTCTTTTTGTGGCCTTCCTATTTATCCTGTTGTCAATTTCTTTGGTTTATTAGTTACCTTTTCATCCACTCCAATTTCATTTTTAAGATGGGAATTATTCTCTAGTCCAATGTCTGAATGGTTAGTGACATTGTACTATTTTATCTACGGACTATTTCTTTACTATTTATCCAATGGTTTTCGAATAATATATCGCCCTTTAGGAATAGCCTTGATGTGCTTACTTATTACCAACTTTTTACCTTTCGAAAACATGATTTCAAATCAGGTTTTCTTCATCAATGTCGGACAAGGTGATGCATGCTTAATACGAGAGCAAAATCACACCATATTAATCGATACTGGTGGATCTATTTATCAGGATATTGCTGAAGAGTGTCTGATTCCCTTCTTTAAAAAGAAGAAAATCTACGATATTGATTATGTAATCACTACCCATGATGATTATGATCATTCGGGTGCTCTAGCTTCTCTCAAAGAAAATTTTAAGATAGGAAAACATATTAACAGTCCTGAAGACTTTCCTTTTAAATACGGAAGTATAGTTATCGAAAACTACAATCAGCATATTAAAGAAAGCAGTGACGAAAATGAGCAATCTCTCGTCCTCGGCTTTCATTTTATTAATCGCGATTTTCTAATCATGGGAGATGCCCCTATTTCTATTGAAAAAAACATCATGAGTGAATATAGTCATATACCTTGCGACATCTTGAAAATAGGTCATCATGGTTCAGATACTTCGACATCTCATTCTTTTATTGAATATTTAGATCCTGAAGTAGGCATTATTTCGGTTGGTCGGAATTATTATGGGCATCCTTCTTCTAAGGTTTTACAAATACTAAATAAAGCAGGCGTGGAGATTAGAAGGACTGATTGGGAAGGCACAATCAATTATTTCAACTACATTTTTATGTAGTTTTTTGTCATAATGTTTACATGATTTATTTAATATACGGCAATCAGGCCCCCATAATTAAAAAAAGGCTTAATGCAATTCTTAAAGAAAGACTTCCTGACAAGGATGAAATGAATTTTGTTCGATATGATGGAAGCCTTACTTTAATTCAAGAATGCATTAGTGATGCCAACTCTTTACCTCTTGGCTATCAACATAAAGTGGTGGTCATTGATTCTTGCTATTTTTTGTTAAAGCCTAAACCACGCAACAAAATTGAGAGTAATCAAAAATACGATGTTTTGATAAAATTCATTGAGAAACCTTCTGAGGAATGCGATTTAGTTTTAATCGTCCCTTCCTCAAGCATTGATAAAACCAGTGATATTTTTAGATTATTACAACAGAAAGGCAAAACCTTTGAGATTATTGACCCAACCGCTGATCAATGGAATAGCTATGTCAGTCAATATTGTCGAGAGTCAAAAAAGATGAAAATCGATAATGATGCTTTGTATGAATTGAGTCAAAGAACATCTGGTGATATTTCCTTATTTCAAAATAGCGTAGCCATATTGGATCTTTATACTGATCATATTACATATGACGATGTCGTAAAAATGGTAACAAGACCTTTAGAAGATAATGCTTTCTTACTTTTCAATTATTTAGTACAAAAGAAAATTAGCAAAGCTCTTGGCCTATACCGCGATTTGCAAGTCGCAATGGTAGAACCCGTTACTCTTATCGGTATGTTAGCTAATCAATTTCGTTTGTTGAATCAAATATCTTTCTTATTTAATAAAGGGCTTGAATCAAACGCGATTGCCACCGAACTTCATCTTAATCCTATCCGTGTTCAAATAATGTTGCGATCAGTCCGTTCTGTCACTTCTAAAGTAATTTGCCGCACTCTCAACGACTTGTTTAACCTTGATTTGCAAATTAAAAGCGGCCAAGTCGACCGCTATTATGGTTTTGAATTGTTTTTAATCAATTTCCAGAGTTATTAATATTACTTAATAGTATTCACTAAACGTTGTAATTCACCTTTTTGACGAGCGGCAGTGTTCTGGTGTTGGACACCATCGCTAACGGACTTGTCAATGAGGCGGAAAGCTTCGACTAAAAGAACTTCAGCTTTAGCTAAATCTTTAGCTTCAACGGCTAATTTGACTTTCTTAATAGCTGTTCTCATTGCTGACTTAGCAGATGAGTTTCTAACGCGTGCTTTCTCGTTTGTTACGATACGTTTAATTTGTGATTTTATGTTTGCCATGAATCTTCCTCTTTCAATATCGTTTGTTATGTTATCAAATGTGGGCAAATAATGCAAATTATTTATGTGTTATTTTGCATTT
>JAQVAY010000086.1 GCA_028690575.1 Bacilli bacterium
AATGGCTTTATCGTTCAATATTAATACAAATCCGACACTTGGATATTTGACCCGACAGTAGTTTGCTATTTCCCCGACAGCACATAAGTCTCTACCCGACATAAGGTTTTTACCATAAATTTCCACGCGTAAAGCGGCTAAAAAACCTTTATTTATAAATGACTTTTATTAATTTTGCGCCTGATTTGATGCTTGATGCATCAATGTCTCTACCTACATATATGTCAAAATGGTGTTTACACTTGAGGCACTCAACTTCAAAACTACCATAGTCGTTTGCTCCTCCTGGATGTGTAAGACTACCTATTTTGAAACAATTACGCACCCTTACTGATTTATTCACACCCCTGCAAAAAGCTAACCACCCCAACAAAATATCTTATAATGAAGACGATTAATGATCATTACCTGCCCAATTAGTTTTGTCTATTTTGCTTCACTTCTTATTTAAGGTCTTTCCATTGACTAGATACGTCGAGTTTCGTGGATTGCTCGAAAAAAGTGCCTTGAAACTCGTAAAGTAACATATTTTGGATATAACACCATGGATCAAAGAGATCGGAATTACTTTTTATTGTAAAGAAAAACACCCCCTGCGCTGTAAAGATTTTAGCTGTTCCACATTAATGGCTTCGGATTTTTTCATCTGAAAACCTATGCTTGTGCTTAAACAGCAAATCTTTAACGGTATTTCTCGGCTTTAATTTCAAAACATAGCCATAGTAGAATTTTTGATTAATAACACCCAAAAACTCAGGGATTCTAATACATAAAAACATTGTTTTTTTTCGCTAAGATTTTTTAAGCCAACCGAAATATACTGAGAATGATGATATCAACGCAGGAACAATAATCTGAATAGTATTGACCTCAGGGGTTATAGTAATACCCAAAAGAGTTATTGGCAAATTCCACCATAAACCAAATGAAGCATGGACGATTGATTCCCAAGCAGTCAATCCCGCGAAAAATATAGCAAGGTCTTTATATATGCTACACACCCTTAATTCTGTTTTTACAAATTTTTAGTATTCATTACGCGCATTGCATTTAAAATTGCAATAATCGCAACTCCCACATCAGCAAATACTGCTTCCCACATGGATGCTACGCCTAATGCCCCAAGTACAAGGAATATAGCCTTAACTCCCAATGCAAAGATAATATTCTGCATGACAATGTTCCTTGTTCTTTTAGCAACTTTAATTGCTGTAACAATCTTGGATGGTTCATCTGTCATAATAACAATATCAGCAGCTTCAATGGCTGCATCCGAACCTAATCCTCCCATAGCCATACCAATATCCGCCCTTGCAAGCACAGGTGCATCGTTAATTCCGTCACCAACAAATACGATCTTACCCTTTTTTGATTTGTTAGCGTCTAGGAATTCTATCTTTTCCACCTTGTCTGCAGGCAGCAGTTCCGAATAAACTTCATCCAACCCTAGTTGGTTTCCTATCTTTTTGCCAACTGCTTTCATATCACCGGTTAGCATAACAGTTTTCTTTATGCCAAGTGCTTTTAATCCTTTAATTGCCTCTGCTGAGTCTTCCTTGACTTCATCTGAGATTACTATATTACCCGCATATTTTTTATTTATTGCAATGTGTACCACGGTGCCAATTGTTTCTATTTCTTGATATTTAATATTTTCACTAACCATTAATTTGGCGTTACCGGCAAGAACCTCTTTATCGGCAAGCTTAACACTTAAACCATGACCTGCGATTTCTTTATAATCATCTATTTTACTGAAATCAATCTCTTTCTTATAAACCTTCAAGATGGATAACGCAATCGGATGGCTTGAATGACTTTCAGCATATGCTGCATATTCAATCAATTCATCGTCTGTATAATCAATTTGAGCATTGACTTCTACAACCTCAAAAACCCCTTTGGTTAATGTACCCGTCTTATCAAATACAACCATTTCTACATTGTTCAAAGCCTCTAGATAATTACTGCCTTTTACAAGAATACCCCTCTTCGAAGCTCCGCCAATACCACCGAAGAATCCTAACGGTATTGAAATTACTAAAGCACAAGGGCAGGATACAACCAGAAACACCAGAGCTCTATAAATCCATTCTGAAAATGTGGCTCCTGGCACTACTAATGGTGGTATAATCGCCAATGCCAACGCTCCAAATACAACAACCGGAGTATAGTAACGGGCAAATTTTGTTATAAATTGTTCTGTAGGAGCTTTTCTACTACTTGCGTTTTGTACCAAATCCAAAATTTTTGATACTGTAGATTCACCAAAATCCTTTGTAACTTCAACCGTTAATACACCATTCTTGTTAATGAATCCACTTAAAGCATCGCTGCCAGGTACCAGTTCGCGGGGAATAGATTCACCGGTTAATGCTGCTGTATCTACCATTGATGTTCCATCTAGGACTTTTCCGTCGAGTGGAACTTTTTCTCCTGGTTTTACAACGATGATATCTCCGATGTTAACTTCTTCCGGTGACACTTTTTTAATTTCATCACCAATTTTAAGATTTGCATAGTCAGGTCGTATATCCATCAATGCACTGATCGATTTTCTGGAATGACCCACGGCCAGATCTTGGAACAATTCACCAACTAGATAGAACATCATAACTGCAACACCTTCTGGATATTCGCCAATGAAGAATGCGCCAATGGTCGCTACGCTCATAAGAAAATGTTCACTGAATACCTGACCTCTTGCAATTCCCTTGATTGCTTTTAATACAACGGGTCCACCTACTATAATGTAACTGATTAAAAACAAGGTTAGTTCCAGCCAATTCTGGAAATTAAATATCATGCCTACTGCAAATATTGCTCCGCCGATTATCAGCCTTGCTATTTCTTTTTTATTGTTATCTTCATCGTCATCATCATTTTCTTTTGTATTAGCCTTGGATGTATTCCCCTCAAAAACAACTTTAACATCTGGCTCTATTTTCTTTACTATACCTTCTATTGTTTCATTTAGTGAAGAAATATTGATGCCTGTATTAGTTTCCAACGTAAGTTTCTTTGATACAAAATCAACTGATGCAAATTTTACGTCTTCTAACTTACTCACTTCTGTCTCGATTTTTGCTGCGCAATTTGCGCATCCAAGTCCTTCAAG
>JAQVAY010000020.1 GCA_028690575.1 Bacilli bacterium
ATATTTCTTGTATTTTGCAACTCTCGTTTCTTCCATAAACCTTATGCCTTTTAGTTTACTAAAATTAAAGAGTAATTTATAGACCCTTTTTAATATATTTGTTCATTTCGGTAAAAAATGTTCTGTATATAAAGGTAAGGTGAAAAAAGAAAGGTCTATTTGTTGCAAAGTCTTCATTTTGTTTTTATAATCTTTCTATACAATTAGGAGGACATATCGATGGCCAAAAAGAAGATTAAAATCGATAAAAGCTTATGCATCGGTTGCGGAGCCTGCGCAGGTACCTACCCCGATGATATTAAGATGGACGATGACGGTCTAGCAACACCCATCAACGGTGTCGCAGACGAAGATGCAGTTGATGTCTGCCCTGTTGGTGCAATTTCCGTTGAGGAATAACTTATATAAAAAAGCTAGGCTTCGTTGCCTAGTTTTTTTGTGCTCCAATTTTATCAATTAAGACATGCATCCTCTTATATAAAAGAAAAGTCAAAATCACGACTGATATATCTTTAATAAGGTTGAAAGGAATAGCGACAAACCAAAAGTATGGCCATCTTAACGAAGTAACAGCGGGGTTAGCTAATTGAACAAGGCCAAGAAGCATCTCTTCGCTCCACCCCATAACGAAAATATAAAAGTCTAAGATGACGAAAGTTGTGAAAAAAGAAGCGACGATAAGTTGACATAGTGTTCCAATTGTTAAGCCGATTAGAGCGGAACTAACCTTTCGTTTTCTTCGATAAAAAATTGAGGCCGGAATTACGAATGCAAGAGAGATAATTAAATCCGATAATTCGCCAACTCCAAGTGTCGAAGTCATTGGCAATTTAACAATGGTTTTGGCAACAACAACCAATGTTGCTGACCATGGTCCATATGCGAATCCAGCAATCAAAGCCGGCACTTCGTCAAAATGGATATTTAGAAAAGGTGGGAAAAAAGGAATATTGAAATTAAAGAATGGGATAATATATAAAATGATAGAAATCGCCGCAAAAACGCCACTTCTTGCAAGAATTTTTGTATTTAAGCCTTTGATTTTGGATTCTGTACCTTTAAGTAAAACAAAAATTAAGATTGCTATCAAGCCAGCTGAAGCAATGACTATTCTCCATAAATCCCAATCAGACATAAAATAAAAGGCTCCTTATTCCAGAGCCAAAAAACTTCTTTTATCCAGACTTTACTGTCGCCACTTGAATCACACAAGTTCCTGCTTTTTCAGCTCGCGGGGTTTACCGCCGGTCACGTTGATCGTTGCCCTGAAGTAATATCAATTATACATTATTAAAAGTTAGAGAGTTAATAAATTTTTCACGTTCTTCTTCAGTTTCGAAACGAAGCGAAATTGTTTTTGGGCTTATACTTGCTTGACAGTTTAATAATGCTTTGATTTTTCTTTCTTCTTCAAGCAAAGAAGGCGATTTTTTCATTGAATAAACTAATCGTTCTACTTCCCTAACCGATAACTTGTCGCGATAAATAATCGGCAAGGTTTTTTTAATATTTTCAATTGAAAGGGTGGAGAGGGCTCTAGCGTGGCCAAAAGAAAGAATGTTGTTAGAAATATCTCGAAGAACAAAATCAGGCATTTTAATAAGCCTCGTAATATTTGTGATTTGAGATCTCGATTGTTGCATCATTTCAGCTATTTCGCTTTGAGTAAAGTGGTAGCGCTTCTGTAAACGATTTAAGATTAGAGACATTTCCACAATATTGCTATTTTTATCTTCTTCTAAACGTTTAGCTAAGAAGACCAGCATGTCTTCTTCTTCAATTTTTACAATACTGCAGGGGATGGTCTCGAGCTTTAATTTAAGAGCAGCTATATAGTAAATACGAGGATAGAGTATTTCGTATCGATCTTCTCTTCCGATAACCAACAAAGGCGAGGCAATGCCTTTTTCTTTTACCTGGTTAATGATGATCTCGAGTTGTTGTTCATTGATTCTAGCTTTTTTAAGAATTGGATTATCATCAATCAGCCCAACGCGAATATATCCAGGTGTAGAGCTTGAATATTCTTTTTCTAATGAAGAAATGATATCAGTGCTCGAAAAGCGTTTCATCAAAGTGGAAAGCGAAGAGCGAAGTATTTTGGAACTGTTATCTTTCTTCATGGTCGATTACTTCCTTGGCTAAAGAAAAGTATGCAAGAGAACCACTACTGTTTGGCTTGTAAACAGTGACGGGCAACCCCTTAGCATTGCTCTCTGGAATCGAGATGTTTCTTGGTATTTGAGTTAAAAAAGTATTTTCTTTAAATAGTCCTCTAATTTGGGTGGTAATCTCTGTTCCTAATCTTGTTTTGGAATCATACATTGTCATTAGAAATCCTTCTATTCCAAGATTTGAATTATAGGTCGTTTGAATCCTTGAGACACTTGATAAAATTTGGGCAACCGCTTCCATTGCAAAATATTCACATTGGACCGGAATCAAAACTGAATTTGCAGCAACAAGAGAATTAACCGTTAAAAAACCCAAACTAGGAGGGCAGTCAATTATGATATAATCGTATTCTTTTTTAATTTGTTCAATCGCTCTTTTTAAGAGCGAAAACGGCTTATCTGTTTTGTTTGCCACCATATCGGCGGAAGCTAAAATCAGCTTTGAAGGAAGCAAATCGAGGGTTTTTAACATAGTTTTTCTAATGACAGCGTTAATATCAGAATCACCGGTAAGAACTTCAAACACACACTTATTGATTAAAGTAATATCGATGCCAAGCCCACGAGATGAATTGCCCTGTGGATCCATATCGATGAGTAGTACTCTCCTTGCGAAATGAGCAAGAGCAGATGAAAGATTAATGGCAGTTGTAGTTTTTCCTACCCCGCCTTTTTGATTTGCAATAGCGATAATTTTTGTCATTGTTTGTTCCTCGTGGAACATTATATAACTATCCTAATAATAAAGCAAAGAAAGACATACCCTATAAGGGTTTTTTCTTGATTTCAGCAAAATCTCGAGGGTATTTTAAAGGCGCATCTTGATCTTTTTTAATAATAACAATCGCCCTGCTCTCTTTAGATTCAGGAAGAGTTTCTTCATAAACTTTTTTTAAATGACAATTCATTTTCTTTAAAGCCGATTTGGATTCAGCGTATTCTTTTTCCCAATCAGGGCCTTTCATAGCGATTAATTCACCACCTTGTTTAAGAAGTGGCATCGCTAATTCTAAAAGAATATTTAAAGAGGAGACAGCTCTAGCGAAAACGAAATCATATTCTCCACGATGATTTCTTCCATAATCTTCAATACGTTCTGAGACACAATTAACATTCCATTTTTTGCTTAAAACATAGTCATTCAGATAGCTGATTTTCTTTTTTGTCGAATCGAGAAGAGTCAAATTCATTCGAGGGTTTAATATATAGAGGACTAGTCCTGGATAACCAGCGCCAGTTCCAATATCGATAACTTTTTTTTCACTTAAATCTATATCAAAAAGGCCAAGAGCGCTATCGAGCACCATCTTTTCCATGAAAATAGATGGATTAGTGATGGCGGTCAAATTGAAAATTTCATTTGTTTTTAATGTTGATTCCATCAATTCTTCAAGTTCATCAGCTTGCATTGATGTGCAAGATATGTAACGCGTTTCCAAGAATTTTCTTAATTGTTCTTTATTCATGTCCTAGACTCCTTTTTACATTCAATATCAAGATTGTTACATCACAAGGATTAACCCCCGAGATGCGCGATGCCTGCCCAATGGTGAGCGGCCTAAATAAATTCAATTTCTGTCGTGCTTCAATTCGCAAGCCATCCATGTGTATGTAGTCAATTCCTAAAGGAATATTCATTTCTTCAATCTTGCGAACGTTATCTGCTTCTCGTTTTTGTTTCATAATATATCCTTCGAATTTAGTGATTATTTCGAGTTCTTCCATAACGTCCTTGGAGAGGTTTAAAGATTGTAAGTCAGAAACCAAATTTAGTAGATGTCTAAATTTTATTCCCGGCCTTTTTAAAAGTTCATAGGCTTGAACACCGCCTTTAAGGGGAACTGAGCCAATTGATTCGAGTAACTCATTGACCGATTTTTTAGCTCCAATATAGTTCTTTTGCAAAATTATTCTTGTTTGTTCAATGGCATTCAATTTTTTGATAAAACTTTCATACCTAGATTGCGAGATTAAGCCAAGTTGATATCCAATTTCAGTTAAGCGTATGTCTGCGTTATCATGTCTTAATAGCAAACGAAATTCAGCCCGAGATGACATCAAGCGATAAGGTTCATTAGCCCCCTTTGTCACCAAATCATCAATCATTACTCCGATATAAGCTTGGTCTCTTCTTAAAATTAATGGGGCTTTGTTTTCAATCTTTAACGAAGCATTAATGCCCGCCATTAAACCTAGCGCAGCGGCTTCTTCGTATCCGGAAGTTCCACATATTTGGCCAGAAATAAATAGACCAGGCCATTTTTTGATTTCCAGAGTAGCATCGAATTCATGGGTTTGAATGGCATCGTATTCGATCGCGTATGCATACTTTAAAAACTGCGCATTTTCAAAACCGGGAAGAGTTCTGACCATCTCTTCTTGTATATTGGTCGGCATTGATGTTGAGAAGCCCTGAATATAAATTGAATTAGTAAATCGAGACTCTGGCTCTAGAAAGAGCTGATGGCGGTCTTTATCAGGAAAATTAATAAGTTTGCTTTCAATGGAAGGGCAATATCTTGGCCCCGCTCCGGTGATTAGTCCGCTGAATAGCGATGTCTCATTAAGGTGCTCGCGAATAAGTTTATGTGTCTCTGGTGTAGTGTAAATTAAATGACATGGAATTTGCTCTTCAAATGGAACGAAATTTATGGTCTCGAATGAGAAAGCCAATTCTCCTTCTGTTCCAGGTTGAATGCTAGCTTTGGAAAAATCAATTGATTCGCTTTTGATTCGAGGTGGAGTACCGGTTTTCAGTCTAATAATGTCAATTCCCATAGATTTCAAATATGGGGACAAACCTTTTGAAGGTTCTTGACCATCCGGTCCTTCTTCTCTGACTTCGTGCCCTCTAAAAATTTTGCTCTCCATGTAAGTTCCGGTCGCTAATATTACTGCTTTACAAGAAATTTCTTTTCCATCTTTTAATTTAACCCCATAAACATGAGAATTATCATGTAAAAGGCTTACCACCATTGCTTCGATAATTTGTAGATTTGGGCAATTTATAGCTAAGCTCTGAATGTATTCAGGATATTCAAGCTTATCTTGTTGTGAACGTAAGCATTGAACTCCTGGACCTTTCCCAGTGTTCAACATTTTCATTTGTAAATAATGATGATCTGCTGCTTTTCCCATTACTCCACCAAGAGCATCAATTTCACGAACCACAATGCCTTTTGCCGATCCTCCAATTGAAGGATTGCATGGCATATTTCCCATCAATTTCTTATTTAAAGTGACAAGAAGTGTTTTATGCCCCTTGTGAGCAGCAGCAAAAGCGGCTTCCAAGCCGGCGTGTCCACCACCAACTACAATAATTTCATAATCACTCATTAACCAACGCTGCCTTCCATGTCTAGTTTAATCAATTGATTAAGCTCAACCGCGTATTCCATAGGCAATTCACGAGAAAATGGTTCGATGAATCCCATGACAATCATTTGTACAGCTTCCTTTTCGCTGATTCCTCGCGACATCAAATAAAATAATTGATCTTCGCTAATTTTGCTGACAGTGGCTTCGTGTTCAATATATGAGGTGTTGTTTTTTACTTCATTCGTTGGAATTGTATCGCTTAAAGACTGATCATCTAACATGAGGGTGTCGCATTCAACGTGGGAGCGAGAATTATAAGCACCCTTTTCGTGTCGCACTGTTCCCCGATAATTCGTTAACCCACCATTTTTTACAATTGATTTTGAGATAATGGTAGATGTAGTATTTGGAGCACGATGAATCATCCTAGCCCCGGCATCTTGCTGTTGATTTTTACCAGAAACTGCAATTGAAATAACTGTGCCCTTAGCTCTTTCACCAGCTAAAATACAGGCAGGATATTTCATGTTCATTTGGGAACCAATATTCCCATCAATCCATTCCATCTGGGCGTCTTCATAAACGATTGCTCTTTGAGTAACTAAATTTATGATATTGGTCGACCAGTTTTGAACTGTTGTATAACGACATTTTGCGCCTTTTAAAACAACAATTTCTACAACGGCAGCGTGAAGTGATTCTTTTGAATAAGAGGGAGCTGTGCAACCCTCAACATAACTAATTTCAGCTCCTTCATCAACGATGATTAAAGATCTTTCAAACTGTCCGGTTTTTTCATTGTTGATGCGGAAATAGGATTGGAGTGGCTTATCGAGACGGACTCCTTTTGGAACATAAATAAAAGATCCACCAGACCAAACTGCGCTGTTCAAAGCCGAAAATTTGTTGTCGGCAATGGGCACAACAGAAGCAAAATATTTTTTGAATAGTTCAGGATATAATTTAAGACCGGCATCGGTTGAGAGGAAAATTACTCCTTTGTCACTGATTTCTTTTAGCATATTGTGATAGACAACTTCTGATTCATACTGAGTAGAAACCCCGGCCAAGAATTTTTGCTCAGCTTCGGGAATTCCTAATTTTTCGAAAGTGTTTTTAATTGTTTCAGGGACCTCATTCCAATCTTGAGAATCTTTGCTCGAAATACGAGTGAAATATGTATATGAAGAGAAATCCAAAAATTTCAAATCAAGCCCAAATCTTGGCAATGGCATTGCATTAAAAGATTTCAAAGCTTTTAAACGAAAATCCAACATCCATTCTGGTTCATCTTTGATTGCTGAAATCTGGCGAATTGTATCTTCTGATAAACCAACAGCGGTTTTTAATATCGATACATCTTCGTCTTTGAAATCATACTTATATTCGGACTGGAATTTTATGTCTTTGTCCGTCATATTATTTTCCGCCTTTCAAGATTTCATCGGCCGCAATCCAACCAATAGTCGCACATCGAACTCGAGCGGCTTGTTTGGAAGTGTTAATGAAAACAAGAGCTTCTTCCAATATTGAATCATCAAATGGTTCTTCATGAATCATATGATGGAATTGATCAATAATGTATTTTGCTTCTTCAATATTTTTGCCTTTCAAAAGATCACACATTATATCTGTCGAAGCAGTAGAAATCGTACATGCGACACCATCAAAGCATGCATCAACAACATAGTTGTCTTTCACATGCAAAAAGATATCTAAGTCATCAATGCAATTATCAGAATGCATATGGACTTTTGTAAAAGAAGCATCAGTTGGTTGATGTTTATTGATGGGGTTAGCGTAATGGTCCATGATGATTTGACGCATCATGTCGTTAGTTAGAGAAATAGGCATCCAATATGTCTCCTCCTTCAAGTAGAGCATCAATAAAATAATCGATGTCATCCTTATTGGTATATAGATAAGTCGACATTCTAACTGTCGCCTTGCATCTTAAATAATTGTCGAGAATCTTTGCACAGTGTTGACCAGAGCGAACAGCAATTCCTTTCGAATTCAATAAGGTTGCTTCATCTTGAGCAAAAACTCCTTTACGATTAAAAGTTATGATTCCGTTTTTTGCATCTTTATTATAAATAATAATATCATCACATTTGCTTAGTTTATTTATGGCATATTCAATCAATTCTTGATCATGCTTATGAATATTGTCGATTCCAATTGATTCAATAAATTCAATAGCTGCTTTAAAGCCAATAATTCCGGATAGATTCATAGTGCCGGCTTCAAATTTTGCGGGTGGATCTAAATATTCCAAACTTCCATCCAAATGGAAATCAATATTATTACCACCTCCGGAAATTAATGGATCCATTTTCTTTAATAGCGAACTCTTTCCGATGAGACATCCAATTCCAGTTGGTCCGCACATCTTATGAGCAGAGAATGAAAGAAAATCAATGTTCCAAGCTTTGAAATCAGTTCTCAAATGAGGTACCGACTGCGCTCCGTCAATGGCGATAATCGCCCCAAATTCGTGGGCCACTTTCGCCATCATTTCAACATCATTTATATTTCCTAAAACATTACTCACATGAGCAAGGGAGACAATTTTTGTATTTTTGCTCATGACAGAACGTAGATTTTCTTCAGTAATATATCCTTCTTTGGTTATGGGCACATAACGAATTAAAGCACCGCTCTTTTTGGCAACATCAAACCAAGGCAGGACATTAGAAGCGTGTTCTTCTTCACTGATAACAATTTCGTCTCCTTTTGAGAGATACTTTAAACCATATCCATAGGCAATTTGGTTTAATGACATTGTCGTGCCTGAAGTGAACACAACTTCATTGATATCACAATCAACAAAGCGGGAAACAGCTTTACGTGTATTCAATACTTCAACATCCATTTGATAGAGGAGATCATAGTCACCTCGATGGGCATTTGAGGTTAAATCTGTATAATAAGAGGTAATCGCATCAATCACACATTTTGGTTTAAATGTTGTCGAACTATTATCTAAATATACAAGGTGATGGCCCTGCATTATTTTGGATTCTTTAAGCATAGGAAATAGCAGACGGATTTTTTCAACATCGTATCCCATGATTACATCCTCCTTTCAATTAGCGAAATTATTTCTTCACGAACTGATTCGTCAAAAAATCCGCGAGTAATTGGTTTCAAATATCCGTAGGTAATTAAGCGCTTTGCCTCAGATTCATCAAGACCTCGAGAGGTTAAATAGAAAAGATGGTCTTCTGGGATTCTACCAACTACCGCTCCATGACTGGCTTCAATATCTTTTTCATCAATTTTTAATAGCGGTCGAGCAATAGCATCACAGCTGTTATCAAAAACCATGATTTTAGAATTCTGTCTAGTGTGACTTCCATGCGAACCTTTTTGAATAGCTGAGCAACCTGAAAAAACTAATTTTGATTGGTCTTTGCATACTCCATAATTATCACTAAGGGCAGTTGTTTGGAAAGCAATATGATTTATATTAACGTTAAAATCTTTATTATCATTATTTGCAGATAATGAGGCTAAATGCCAATAGGCAGTAGAACCTTCTCCTTTAAGGTTAATTGTCACTTTTAGTTTTTCTTTATCTTTGGAAAAATCTGCAAAATAAGCCGTAAAAGAAGCACCTTTTTCTAAATCTACATTGATTTCCGCTTTGTCAAAATTGTGTTTTGCCAAAAAAGAAAGCTGCATCTTAGAATTCTCTTTAAGGCAAATGTTTAATACCGAACTATTAGAAAAATCGCTGACGAAAATGTAATTAGCGCTGTTTGAGTTGGTTGTAATTTGAACCTGCTCATTTTCCTTTAAAAGGATGCTGCGAGTTTCATATTTAGTCATCTCTGATTCGCAAAGAATAATTTCTTTTTTCATCTACCGTATGATTTCCTTTATTCCGCACTCGCCAAGAGATACTTTGTTCATATCAATTTCATCTTTATCGATTTCAATTCCTAGCTCAGTTTTTATAAATTCATAGCCAGTTTGGTCAATCCTTTTTATATAAGACGGATCACCATCAATAACGATTTTTCCATTAATCATAACAATGGCTCTTGTAGGTTGTACTAATTCAAATAGTCTTGCATAGTGAGAAATAATTAAAAAGCCCATACCTTTTTCTTGTTCTTTTCTAATCACATCGGAGACAGTTTGCATAGCGTCAACATCCAATCCAGAATCAATTTCATCAAGCAACGCGATTTTTGGTTCAAGCATGAGGAGCTGAAGTATTTCGTTTCTTTTCTTTTCTCCTCCAGAAAAGCCTTCGTTTAAGGACCGAGTAGCCAAATCAAAAGGCATCCTTAATTCCTTTGTCGATGTGTCTAATACCTTATAAAAGTTATATGTCGATATTGGCTTTTTGTTGTGAGCATTTACGGAAGCTCTTAAAAAATCGGAGTTAATAACCCCCGGAATTTCAACTGGATTTTGCATTCCAAGAAATAATCCTGCTTTTGAGCGTTGATCAACACTCATTTTTAGGACATTTAAATCATCAAGAAAGATTGAACCTTTAGTTACACGATAACGAGGGTGCCCGATTATAACATTTAAAAGTGTCGATTTTCCATGGCCGTTTGGTCCAAGAAAGGCAACTGTTTCTTTTTGATCTATTGTCAAATCAATTCCTTTAAGAATTTCTTTGCCATCTACTTCAGCGTGAAGGTCTTTAATAATTAGTTTCGCCATTGTGTTCACCTCGAATCTTACATATTTTAATCATCTTAAAGATGGTAATCAAACAATACGATAAAAAAATAATTAAGACGAGATTTCTTCAATCATAATTCGCGAACACCGATTATATCGATTGATTGGCAAGATTTATGTTGCATAAAAACATAATAATATTTAGAATATTAACGCTATATTTCAGAAAAGGAGAAAAAACATGAAGAAAAGTAAACTATCCCTAGGTTTAGTTACTGGTCTAATCGGCGTTATGGCGATGTCAGCATGTAGTAGTGTTACCTCTAAAGATGGTGCCGTTGTTACCTTCAAAGGTTATGATGGTCAATCTTCATACACAATTGTCACTGACGAAATGTATGACGAATACCGCAATGCTGTCAATGGCATCTCCAAGTTTTATGAACAAATTCTCGAGGTTTTAATTCGAGATGCTTTCATAAAGAATTCAGTCGATACCGAAAAAACTTTGGGAACGATTGAAAAAGAAGCTTGGGATGATGTATTAGATCAAAAAGAAGCTGCTAAAGAGAGCGCTGATTCTAAAGGCACTTCTTATAACACCGAATGGGAAGCAATCCTCGATAGTAATGGTGTTGAGGATACTGATGAATTATACCAATTATTCATCTATCAAAAAGAAAAGGAACAAATCGAAGATTGGTACTACGAGGAAAATCTCGAGACTCTTAGACAAGAGTATTTAGGAATCAGCTCAACTGGTGTTGCCGTTGAACCACAAGCTGATTACAATGGCAAGATTTCTTCTCGCCTTCCATATCATCTTCGTCACATTTTGGTGAGTATCGATTCAACTAATCCAAGTTACAATCGCGACACCATCACTGCCGAACAAGCAACAAAATTGTATAACGTCGTATCTAAGCTAAGAGATGGGTCATTAACATTTGGTGCAATCGCCGCTTCAAACAGCGCCGATTCCAGCTCCTCATCCTATGGTGATGTCGGAATAGTTACCAACAAAGCCTCAAGTGATGGAAGCCTCACAATGGTAGATGAATTCCAATTAGGCGTTTATGCATATGATGCAATCGCTACGAAAGTTACCGCCACCAAGAACGACGCAATCAGCGAAGGTCTTGGAATTACAGGTAGTTTTACTAGCTTATCAAACCAAACCACTTCCACAATCAGCGAAGCATATGATGATATCACTGGTTCTTTAGCTAAAGTTCCATATGAAGTTTTCACCGCTTTAAACGATTACAAAGATATGGAAAATGTTGATGGTCAAGTATTATTCGATGGTGATTCAATGATTTATCCAAGAAATGTTCTTTGGAATAAGTATCTCAATCGCCACAATGTATTTGTCATCACCAACAATACAAGAGACTATAGTGCTGTGCCGAACCGCGCTGATGATCCAGATGCAGTTGGCCCAGCTGATTATTCTTTATTGCTTACTAGTCCAACTTTAAAAAGAACTGGATTCCGAAAAGTCAGTGACATCGTTTCCTTGCAAGATTCCTCTCTTGCTTCAAGCGATCCGGACTTAGGAGTCTTAACCGATGAAGAAGGTCGTGTTATCGTTGGTGTTCGCAGTCAATATGGTGTCCATTTTATGGTCATTCAAAAGTCCATCTACGAATTTGCCGAATCAGCGAGCAACGTTGATTATGTTGATTTAGAGGATTACTACACAACTGCAGTGCCAAGTGATCAAGATTATCCATCAAATATAGATGGTTCACCCAAATCTACATATGTGAACTTCTTAAATACTGATAAAGCTGGTTACAACGCCCGCGCTAACGAGGTTAAGGAAGCCATCAAAGGATTTGATTCAACCTATGATTATCGTTTATACGAATATCTCTACGAAGCCAATATCGATAGTCTTGAGTTTAGTGAGAATTTAGATACCAAAATTATTAACTATCTCGAAAAGCAAAGAGAAAACAATGAAGAGTCACAAACTCTTGGTTTAAATCGTGCTTGGGAAAGCTATCTCGAATTACTAGAGGCTCAATCAGAAGCCAGAAGTAATCAATCCCGCATGGTTCCAGAAGGATGCATTATTGCTTTCACTGATGGAATTACAAGTGGTTACTATGTTAATGGAGGCACATGTTACTATGGCAACAAATAACAAAAAAGTTTCACGCTATTTAGCTGTTGCTTTATTAAGCGTTCTTGGTTTGACAGCTTGTAATGAAGTTGTCGCCAGACCATCCGACTATGATTCCAACATCATTACTAGTGGAGTTACAGCCGACATGGAAAGCAATCTCATGAGCATTGTTTATGACGCTTTACGTGAGGGAGCTCTCGCTTCTGATGTTTTAGAAGAAGTTCTCTACCAATACTCCGTTTCTATGCTTGGAAGATATAACAAGTTAGTTGGTCCATCCGATTCATCTTCAAATCTCTCTTCTGGCACTACTCTAAAAGAAGCTGTTGCTTCGGCAGAAGATGGTGACAAGAGTGTGGCCAACGCTTTTATCAAATCACATCGCGCTTACTGGACTGTCAATGCTAATGGCGAACGTGTCGATGACAATGACGAAGTCCGTACCGATGGAGGAGACACCGCCAGCGATTCTGAACTCGAAACTTTAATCGCCAAGTGGAATGCCATTGAAAATCGAATCAAAGAAAAAATGTATGATGAAATCGTCAATGGAGCGTACTCCTATCGTTCCCAATTCTCCGAGAGAACATATTTAGTTTCCCTTAGAGCAAGTCTTGAAAAAGTTGCTGACTACAATGTGTTAAATCCAAATAATGATGCTGGAACAGCTGGATATTTCAATCCACGCGTGTTCGATGCTCAATACGACTACGAAGATGTCTTCGCACATTATTTACATCGCGAAAATTATCAAGAAAATTATGAATTAGGTCAAGACGAGAGCGCTAGTACCGTCTCTTATGTTGAAGACTCTTTCATTAAAGATATCTATCGCGAATTATTAACTGAGCAATACCTTCTCGATGAGACTTACAACACTCTCGGACGTAGCTATGCTAGAAAAGTTAATATTATTTCTCTTGCTACCAAAGATGACAGTGATAAGAGTGCTCAATACTTGATGAACTACTTTGTCAATAATGTTGTTTATGAAGAACCATTAAGCGGTGGTGAAGATGTTGCCACCAGAATTACAAATCCTGATGGAACCCCAGCAACCGTTAATCGCGTTGGCGAGGATCAATTCACTGCCTTATCCGATGCGTATAAAGGTATCATAAATGGTGATATGTCATCATTAGCTGGTTATTACCTAACAAACTCCTATGCTTTTGACCAAATCCTTGATGGCGGATTAGTTAGTTACTACGCTGGAACTGACTACGGCGATTTAATGGAAGAATATGCCAAAATTAAAGATAATCCATTAACCACTGATACATCCATTGAAAATGATTTCACCAACAATGGTTCTTACACCAAAGAAGTTGGCCTCGAATTAAAGACTCGCAATCTTGCTAGTAATAGTTACGTAACCAAAGGTTGGTTCATTAAAAATGGCGGTTTAAATGATTTCAGTTCATTCCGTGATCGTTTGTTCAATATCGGCGTCGCAAGCGCACTAGATAATATCAAAGCAGAAGATGGCGTCACAGTTGACTATGATCAATATGATCGTTTCTATCTAAATGAAGGAACGTGGGAGATTGATACTTCTCGCGATTACAACAAGTATGTCGCCCGTATTAATGGTAGCTACTTCCTTAAGAGCGCTACTTCCGAAAGCGCTTCCAGTAAAGATGATATCGTCTTCTACAATTCCGATACCAAGACATACTATCTAGTCCAAGTTGTCGAAGCAGTATCCTCTTCAAAATTCAATAAGAGCGCAGATGCTTGGAACTATGCAAAACTTCGCGATGATCGCAAAGTTTTAGCGGATTATGTCAATGAAGTTGCAAAGATTTTATCAGAGAATGAATCCTATGTTACTCTTGCCAAGAAGCATTGGCTTGAAGAGATGGGAATCGGTTACCACGATGATATCGTCTACGATTATTTCAAATCAAACTTCCCCGAATTATTTGACTAGTAAAATCTATTCAAAATAATATTTAGACCAGAGTCAAATCTGGTCTTTTTTATAAAGCGTTTTATTACCAGCTATATTATTTGTTATAATATATAAAAGATAATAAGGAGCTCATTATGAAAGAAAATGATGTTTTTTGTAAAATTGCTAACGGAGAAATT
>JAQVAY010000021.1 GCA_028690575.1 Bacilli bacterium
TATCTTTACGCGAGAAAGTACCCTGGGGTCAGGAGGTTCGGTGTGTGACTGTCATTATCGTAATGCCCGACAACATCGAAAAGAAAAGTGATGAGGTCGAAAACCGACTCAAACGGTAAACAAAACCCCTTGAACCGATAATGTTCATTACCTTGAGAAACGTCTCGGTTCAATCTTTTCCGAATCCTCAAATCTATCCATCCCTTTCCATTCGTGTTATAAAAACCTATGCCTGACGACGAGAAGAGAAAACCCATCATACATGTCATACCAGCCAGGCGTCATTTCAAGCGTCTCCGGGTTGCCTTGTACTGTCGTGTGAGCACGCAGATGGAGCGACAGCTGCAAAGCCTCTCGGCCCAGATGGATTTCGAGAAGGAGGACATCCTGGAGAACCCCGCTTGGGAATATGTCGGTACCTATACCGACATCAAATCAGGACGGACCATCAGTTCCAGACCAGGGTTCCAGAGCCTCCTGGCCGACTGTGAGGCGGGCAAGATCGATATGATCTATACCAAGTCCATCAGCCGGTTCGGACGCAACTGTGTTGATTTTCTGGTGACGCTTCGGAGGCTCAAGGAACTGAAGGTGGATGTCTTTTTCTACAACGAGCAGATCCACCTCCTCAGCCAGGCAGGGGAGTTGCTGCTCACACTCCATGCGGGCATAGCCCAGGCGGAGAGTGAGAACAAGAGCGAGAATATCAAGTGGGGCCTGAGAAGAAGCACCATGGATCCCGACTCCCCGGCATTCTCGAGAAGGTGCTATGGATATGATCGTAATGAGGAGGAAGGCCTCATCCTCAACATCGCTGAGGCCAGAATAGTCCTGAAGATCTTTGATTGGTATGAGCAAGGCTGGAGTATCGTGAGGATCAAGAAGGAACTGGAATCCTTGAAGGTTCCCTCACCAACCGGTAAGAAGAAATGGGCGGTGAAGACGATCGAGAACATCCTCACCAATGAGAAGTATACCGGTACCTCCGTCTATGGAGAAACAGAGTCCGCAGATTTTCCTTCAACCAAGAGAACGGTTCGCGACCCGTTCGAGGTCCACCGATCACGCAACCATCACATCCCAATCATCCATGAGCGCCGTTTCAAGCGTGTGCAGAAACTGAAGGCAAAACGCTCCAACATCGAGGTCGATGAGCATGGGAACAAGGTCCGAAAGAGTACTCACTACAGCTCCAAGAAGGCTGTGAATAGGACGAAGAAACCCCCTGAACCCCAAAACTAAATGGCATAAGAATCAACGGTAATGTTGAGGATGTGAGTGTGCGTAGCTTTGGTAAAAATTGACGAAATTGAGTAGTCTAAAATATCAAAAAATGATGAAAAACTGGTAAAATTTCAGAAAATTAAGTGTTTACAAAACAAACACTTGCAAAGGGTAATCTTGTATCATGGGCAAGTTGTCATTGAGGGTAACCTCGTACAAGAAACGGATGATGCTGTTGTGATGGTTGATAGTGACTGGGCTGAGGCTTCCTGAGGCGTGCAATTCAAGCAGATAATCCCGAAAAGGTGATTCGTCAAGGGTTGCCACATCCGCCGTGCGACAGTATTCTAGGAAACGCGAGGCTGTCAACAGGTATGTCTGACATGGAGCCTTTGGTGAAGCCTCTGAGTTGCATATCTTCAAGAAGCTTTGCATTGCTTGGTCTTTGTTCATAGTTCTCTCCTGTGAATGGGTTTAGGTGCAAATGCACCTTGCCCATGATACAGGAGAGCGGAACAGGCCATCAAATATATTTTGCCAGCTAGGTACTTATCGACCCCAGGCCACCGCGTAGCGGTTTAGTTCAATATCAGAATACGAGGGGACCCCACCACGGTTGCCCCCTCTGGTTACTTGATGCCTTTCATGTCACCTATCGAAAGATTAGTACTTCTATTTATTGACAAATACTCCTCTTTTCGATTTTACTGTAACCAGTATTACATTTTCGAGGTATGAGGTACCACATGGAACATCAAGAATGGTTGACTATCAATTACTCGCTACCCAAAGAACCTTCACGTGTTAGGGTGAGCGTGTGGAGAAAGTTGAAAAAAAGCGGGGCGGTCATTCTGGGCCAATCGGTCTGGTTCTTGCCTATGAATGATAATAACGAAGCCTTCTTTCAGAAAATCTCTGCAGAAATCACATTAAACGGTGGTGAGTCCTATGTTATGCGGATGATTCCTCATAATGAAAGCACTTCCGAGCGCATCGTTGCTGCCTTTAACCAAGCCAGGGATGAAGAATACGTCGAACTATTGGAACAGTGCGACTACCTGCTTTGTGAACTTGAAAAAGAATCAGGACTTGGGAAATTCACATTCGCAGAATTGGAGGAGAATGAGGATGAATTTCAAAAATTGACCGATTGGTATCATAAAATACGTGAAAGAGATTTTCATGGGGCACCCCTGTATCTCTCTGCTGAGGAAAAGCTGGAACAATGCCGTACAAAATTGGACACGTTCAGTTGCGAGGTATATCAGCGATCCTATGAAAGTACTCAGTGAGGGAGCCCAGAGCTATGAATATGAGAGAAAGAGCGAAAAAGGTGAAAATGGATATTCCAGCCGTGTTTCTTGCACTGAGGAAACGGGAAACGCCGGTATTTGCAAAAATGTGCGCAGGAGCAACCATCATATATGCCTTTTCACCAATCGACCTCATTCCAGATTTCATTCCGGTGCTAGGGTATCTTGACGACGTGATCATTCTGCCTGCGCTTGTGGCATTGACGGTCAAACTGATTCCACACGAGGTTTTTCAACAATGTAGAATTGAATCCGAAGGCTTATGGCGAGACGGAAATCCGAAAAAATGGGTGTACGCATTGCCAATCGCAGCAATCTGGCTACTGGTCGTTTTCTTCATCATCAAATCGATTTGGTTTTAAAACTAGGAGATCGCACATGTGGAACGTCATTGTATTGGGATTTGTCAGTTTTTTTTCTGATATTAGTGCGGAGATGGTATACCCTATCATTCCGCTTTATCTCTCCTCCACATTCGGCGCGACACCAGTACTCGTCGGCATTATTGAGGGTATCGCTGAGAGTCTTGCCAGTCTTTTGAAGGTGTTCAGCGGATACATCACTGATAAAAGAGGTAAAAAGAAACCGGTTGCTTTTGTCGGGTATGCAGCAGGATTGGTTTACAAGGCAGCCCTCATCTTTGCTACTTCATGGGTTGGTGTTTTAGGTGCACGCGTCATCGACCGCGTCGGAAAAGGCATCAGGACCGCTCCAAGAGATGTGATGGTGAGCGAAAGTGCTGATAAAAACCAGATGGGAAAAGCATATGGCATCCATAAGGCGCTAGACATGGCTGGCTCGGCAATTGGTATTTTCATAAGTTATCTGCTGCTGAAAAATGCAGGGGAGCATTTTGTGTATAAAAAACTATTTGCCTTCTCAGTCATTCCTGCGCTACTAGGACTTTTCATGTTCCTTTTCATAAAAGAAAAAAAGAAGGACCGCACTATAAAAAAGCGGGAGCCGTTCTGGCAAGATATGAAAAAGTTGGATAGTCAACTCAAGATGTACCTTGCAGTGGTCTGTTTGTTCACACTTGGAAATTCTTCAAACGCATTTCTGCTATTGCGTGCAAAAAGTGTGGGTTTCGGAGACACAAATGTTATATTATTGTATTTCATTTTTAATATTACAGCATCCATTTTCTCAATCCCATTTGGACGATTGTCGGATAAGATTGGGCGAAAGTCTTTACTCATCACAGGCTACCTGGTTTTTTCAGTCGTATATCTCGGTTTTGCCATCGCTTCCAGCCAAGCGGTTGTTGTTGCCGCCTTTTTATTATATGGGGTGTACACCGCTATGATTGTTGGTGTGGAACGGGCGTATATCGCCGAAATATCGCCAGTGGAATTAAAGGGGACTATGCTTGGAATGCATTCTACCGTTGTAGGGCTTGCCTTGTTGCCTGCCAGTGTCATTGCCGGTTTGTTGTGGAATGGTATCGGAGCCCCGGCACCATTTTTATTCGGCTCAGGAATGTCGTCAGCAGCCGCCTTGATTTTACTATTCTTCATGAAAAATAGGCACGTCCCTTCTAATTGTATCAGTATCCTGTGAAATGAAATTATAGGTAGGTGGTCAGGACGAGCGGTTGAAAACTTATTTAATTAGAACTTTATGGGAGACTTAATCTATGGACAAAAGATATCTGTAAAGTATCTAGATGTACAGAGGATTGGTAATAATCCGAATGAGGTATTCAATTCGGAATACCATCACCCTCGTATCTTTGACAAAGTCAGCCTTGACGGGATTCGAGAGATGAGATGCCTACGCATAACATCCATAATATTGATTAGAGGGTTCACTACCAGACATTAATAGAACTGCCACACATCCTTGCGCTCTCGTCGAGAAGTAGCAATCGGATTGTTCTCTTAATGAATATGGGCAACGGTTGTTTGTATAGTTATATTCTCACATGTTCGAGATACTCTGTATCAACATTTCGGAGGATCATTTGGTGTTCCAATTCATGACAGGATAATATAGGTCTTCCTTCTACAGGATACCAATCCTTCTAGCTTCAGAAACTGCCTCCATTCTTGATGTCACCTGCAACTTTTCATAGATCTTTGAGGCATGCCACTTCACTGTTCGTTCAGTTATGTTCATCATCCCTGCTATCTCTTTGTTCATATAGCCATTTCCAATCAAATGCAGGACCTCTTGCTCTCGGTCAGTCAGGAGTTGATCCTCTCTTTCTTGTTTGACTCCGTACAATTCCTGCAATACAGAGATATGTTTTTCACTGATCTGGCTTCTCGAGAGATCTAGTTGTTGAGAATCATAAACACCAAACTCTATTGAAAGGATTATCGAGAGCAACAACCGATGCTTCCTCTTGAGCTCTGATTGCAAAGAAGCATAGAGATCCACAGCTTTTTCCAGTTGCCCAGTAATCTGGTAATACCCAAGCACTTGTCGTTCTTCCAACACAAAGAGATCAAAAAGGGTATCCTGTTGTGCTTCCTTCTCCTTGTGCTTATGTACCCACATTTCCAACGCAGGAATGTCACCAACACGTCTCTGAGCCATGGCATACATCACCTCTATGAAACGGTCATCAATGGAAGTGACATCATACTCATAGGCTTGCTTGCCTGCATCGCGAAGCAACCGTACTGCTTCCTCATGACGACTACTCACTATATAGAACTCAGCAAGTGCCAATTGTGCATGGAGAGAGAGATAGAATGAATATCCCTTTGCAGAGGCAAGTCCTCGTAACAGATACTCCTCTGCATCCTCTCTCATCCCTGAATAGAGAGAGAGCAATCCCTTACCTATCCAAGCCATGCTGCATGAAGTGGCATACCCTGCTTTTTCCTCATATCCCAACCTCAGCGCTTCATCAAAGGATTGCCTTGCTTGCTCAAACAACAAGAGTTCGAGTTGGATGGACCCTATTTGCCCAAGCAACACGATGGAAAGTGCATCGTATTGCTTGATCCCAATGGTTCGTAACGTCTCCTGCAGATGGTGATAGACCTGTTCAAGATCTTCCTCCGGTCCAAGAGGTAAGGAAGCAATGAACACGCTGATAAGCGGACGAAGATAAGTCAGTTCATCAGGAAGCTTGTTCAACAGTTTTTCAGCATGATAGAAATCACGTTGGAGCAAGAGGTCGATCCCATCAAGGATGGACAGAAGGTCAACCTCCTGCATTTTCTTCCTTAGCCTGGATGACTGTATCCCGGCAATTCTGTCCATCACATGTCTCGCGGTCCATCCCTTGCGGATTCCGCTGAGTATCTCCAGTAGCATTAAGGAAGCATACCTCTCTACCGAAACCTTAGGCAGCTGTCCAATGATACTGGTGATAAAATCCAGATTCCCATCTGTCAACAATTTTGCACAATATTCATCGAGAAGACTGGCTACCAATTCATAGTCTTCAATCCCAAGGGTCATCGTTATCGCTTCCCGATATAATGATGCGTCAAGAAGATCTGCAACTGCCTGCGCCACGGCATGTTCAATTCTTCTGTTCTTCCCTGCTCTCACGCGATTGAGCACAAAGGAACGGAAAAGAGGGTGAATGAGAACCTCTCCAGCACTTGTCATTTCGACAAAAAGGGATTTCTCGATCAGAATCATTACCCCCGTCTTGAGGGTCTCTTGTTCCTTCCCAGGGAAGAATGCTCCAAGCAAAGCAGTATACACGAGTGCTGTTTCCGCTTTCTTTGGAACCTCATCCCAAATGGGGAGGAAATACGATTCAAGCTCACGGCTTCTCCCTTCCACCTGTGCACTGTTTTGAATCTCCCCTTTGGCAAAACAGGCTTTGAGCAACAGTGGGGATCCCCAAGTGTTCTCGATCATGAGCTCCAGCGCCTCGTCATCGATATCATCTGCAAAGTATGCAGCTAAACGTCTCCCTTCCTCCTGCGTGAAGGCAAGATCATCCCTGTTGATTTGCATCACTGCATCACGATGCATTGAGGCTTTTGGGAAAACAGCAATATCTGTTCCAATAAGCATGAGATGCACCGTTTCAGGAAGATATGCTGCAAGAAAGGATAACCAGGATGTAATGTGCTTATGGTTCAGGAACTCAACATCATCAAATATGAGGTACCGTGGTTCACTGCTTTCTCCAAGAAGCTCAACCATTCGGCTTAACTGCACATCAGAAGGGTCCTCACTTTCTGTAACATTTGGTAGCAAGGAAATAAGCATAAGGCTCAGACGGGAAGCAAATGTTTTTGGATTGTTATCGTCAGAAGTGCATTGCATGTATGCATGACAGTACTCTCTTGAAGCTAGGTATCGGGCTATTGCTGTTGTCTTCCCATACCCATGGGGTGCATGAACCAGAGCGGTCTGGTAGTGCAGCGAGAGCGCTAGCTTCTCATCCAATCGAGGCCTTTCCACCAAAGCGCTTCGTGAGACTGAAGAGAGTGTCGCTTTGGTCGATTCATTTTCTTTCATATGGTATGTAAGTATAGTTTGAAACCTCTGTTGAGGCAACAAACCGTTACTGTACCACAACTGTACCTTCGTACAGTACCTCTGTAAGGCGCTCAATGATACGTTTCAAGCACAAAACAAGACCAAACGTACTTGGAGGTACACATGGACAAATTTAAACGGACCCAAGATTGGACAGTTGCAGTTCTGGGATTGTATGCGGCATTTTCTCCGCTCTTCTACACCTACTCAGGAGGTTCTGGTTTCAGTGTTGTGATTGCTATTGCAATTGTCATTTGTGCTGTAATTGCTCTTTCACTCCCAGAATCAAAACCTGTTCAATGGATTCTCATTGTTGCGAGCGTATTGTTGTTCATCGTTCCCTGGATTTCATCTATTACCGGCTGGGCTGCGTGGAACCTTCGTATCGTGTCCATCATCATGATTATTCTAGAAGCAAAAACGATGAAGACGATTGCGTAGCATTCACCAACAACTTTTATGAAACATAGGAGAGGAAGCTAATTTGCTGGCTTTCTCTCCACCTAGGACAAACCCATGAAATCAATTCCCGAGAACGTATTGAGAACAAGTCTGCGACTTGTATATGCAAACCCAGAGAAAAATCTCCCCAAACTTGTGAACTGGGCACAGCCCATTGCAGCAGCAACGGGAAGAATACAAGAGAAACAATGGAAGATGATCAAACGTATTACTCAAGACCCCTCATCAGGGGGATACGGCTTGATCATGAGGATCATCCACCAGACAGACTACGAGGTGCTAGAGAAGATAGTCATGAATTTTGTCTTCAATGCTGCTTGGTTTGGATCTGAACAGTTGGAGAAAAACCGTGTAGAAATGGATATGAATATCCCTTGGGCAATCTTGATGGATCCCACATCTGCCTGCAACCTTTCCTGTACAGGATGCTGGGCCGCCGAATACAAGAAAACTGATGAGCTCTCTTTCCAGACCTTGGATCGCATCATTACCGAAGGAAAGGAACTGGGAACCTATGCATATCTCTTTTCCGGTGGTGAACCGTTGGTTCGTAAACATGACCTGATAAAGCTTGCAAGCAAACACAACGACGCAATCTTTGCTGCCTTTACCAATGCAACATTGATTGACGATGAATTTGCGGAAGACCTACTGAGTGTGAAAAACTTTATCCCACTAATCAGCATCGAGGGAACTGAGGAAATGACCGATGCAAGAAGGGGTAGTGGGGTTTGGAAGAAATGTATCCAGGCAATGGACATCTTGCGTGATCGTGGATTGCCCTTTGGGTTCTCTACCTGCTACCACACATATAATACTGAGTACGTGGGTTCTGATGAGTTCGTAGATTTCATGGCTGAGAAAGGAGCACTGTTTGGATGGTATTTTACCTATATTCCAGTAGGGGAAGGTGCATCCCTCGACTTGGTTGCATCTCCCTCTCAACGAGCCTATATGCTCAAACGGGTAAGAGAAATTCGTAGCCATAAGCCCTTGTTTGTATTGGATTTCTGGAATGATGGCAACTATGTGAATGGATGCATCGCAGGAGGAAGACGATACCTGCACATCAATGCCAATGGTGACATGGAACCGTGTGCATTCATCCACTATGCCTGTGAAAGCATTCATGGCAAACCTCTCGTGGAAGCTCTTAGGAACCCATTGTTCAAGGCATATCGGGAGCATCAGCCATGCAATTCAAACATGTTCCGTCCCTGCCCCATGTTTGACAATCCTGAGTTGTTGTTGGATATGGTCAACCAGTCGGGGGCTCAAAGCACCCAACGGATCGACTCAGAATCAGTAGAACAGCTCTATGCTAAATGCAAGCCGATTGCTGACAAGTGGAAGCCAATTGCTGATGAACTCTGGGAGGAATACCAGAGATAGATTCCCCATAACCTTCTCTCCTCATCTCTTGGCAGGTACGTTTCACGCGCGTACCTGCCTTCTCTGGTGCTCTCGGTACGAGCATTTTCTCAAGGATGAAAGCCCCAAGTACATAGCTAAGGGTAAAAGCATCCTCCAAAAGGAGGAATCTGATGAAAGCCGAAGGCAATTTTCTGGCCTGATGGACAGTAATCTCATCAGGCATGCCCCTATGGATTTGGATATTAAGTTAGTACAAAACAAACATCTTCAATGAGTGTTCTTGTATCAAGAGTTGGTTGTCGTTGATGATTTATTAGTAAGGGTATTGTATGTGATGAAACAAAAAGGAAAGCTACAAGGAATACACGGATACGAGTGCTTTGTTTGCAAAGGATTGATAAATTATTATGGATAAGAGGCCCATCTGAAAGCTTAATCAGATACTGGATTAAAAATAATACCAACTGTTCTATTGACATCGCAGCTAATAATCTTTATTTTGACACTGATGTCAAAATAAAGAATCTGAAGCAAATTCTGTGAAGGAGGCTCGTCGTGCCAAAAATTGTTGACCATGATTATCGGTCCAAGGACATCATCAATCAAGCCTTGGAAATATTTTCAAGAAAAGGTTATTACTCTGCCAACTATGAGGAAATCGCAGAAAAATGCGGACTAAGCCGAACCGGACTGTACAAATATTATGCAAACAAAGAAGCTATCTTCATCGAGACAGTTCGGTATGTGGTTGATTCGGTCACAGGAAAATTGCACGATGTCGTCCAAGCCAAGTCGATTTCTTCTTCCCAGAGATTGAAAGAAGTACTTAGCGTATTTGCGGATTTTATGAAAAACCGTAATTTCTCTTCCATTCTCTTGGAATTCACTGTTTGCATGAACCATGATCAACCTTTGACGGTTACACAATGTCTCCAGGAGTCCATCAAATCCTTATGGACAGTCACCGAAACCGTATTTGCAAGTCTGGGAAATAGCTCTTCGTATGCATTCTCCTTGGCTTTCATGGGACTATCGTTCTTCCAAAACCATATTTTGCAACCTCTTTTCGGAACGGTAGAAGGGGAAGGTGATCGATATACTTCCTTGTTGGAGCAATGGGAGAGTATGTCCAACAAGAAACACGAGATGATTATTTCAAGTGTCTTGAATTGTGGACTGCAATGAGTGTCTTAAGATAAAAACCATCACAAACAAAGGAACAAAATCATGGATCACATTACGCATGGCATCAGTAATACTGCATTGCATCTGGCATTGCATTTCATGGAGAGCAATCCGGAAGAGAATATCCCCAAAGTTGTGGATGCTCTCTTGATTTTCATAAATGACAAGGGTAGCAGGCGAAAGCTGCTTGCTGCAAAAAAGGTAATGAAGGAAAAAGATAACCCATATAGGAATCTCATCATCAGAGGTTTTGACGAACTTCAACCGATAGTAAGAAAACGCTTTGTCTCCAATTTTGTCGTTAGCGCCTCAATGACAGGGCCCGAACGCACTGAAGCTTTACGGAAACAGTACGACTGTAACATCCCCTGGGCCATCCTCATGGATCCGACCAGTGCATGCAATCTTAGATGTACTGGTTGCTGGGCTGGCGAATATGAAAAAACAGATTCATTGGAGTATGAATTGATGGACAGGATCATCATGGAAGGTAAGGAATTAGGAATCTATTTCTATATTTATTCAGGTGGAGAGCCAACAATGAGGAAAACGGACCTACTCAAACTGGCAGCAGTACATGATGATTGCATGTTCCTTGCGTTCACCAACGGGACACTGGTGGATAAGGAGTTTTCACAAGCCTTGGCTGTTCTTGGTAACTTTGCCTTGGTTTTCAGTATTGAGGGTTATGAGAAACAGACTGATTTCAGAAGAGGATCGGGAACGTATGGAAAAGTCCTTCAAGGCATGCGTCACATGCGTGAGGCCAAGGCCCCATTCGGCTTCAGTACCTGCTACCATTCAAAAAATGTGGATAGTATAGGAAGCGAAGATTTCTTGGATTTCCTTATCGGACAAGGATGCATGTTTGGTTGGTATTTCACCTACATGCCTTTGGGGAGGAATGCTGACCCTACATTGATGACGAACGCAGATCAGCGGGAACACATGGCTCATTGGGTACGTGAAATGCGAGCAAAGAAACCAATTTTTCTGCTTGATTTTTGGAACGACGCTCCGTATGTAGGCGGTTGTATTGCGGGGGGCAGAAGATATCTGCATATCAATGCCGCAGGGGATGTGGAACCTTGTGCATTCATCCACTATGCAAATAAGAACATTAGGAATAGTTCGTTGCTGGATGCGTTGCAGTCCCCTCTTTTCAAAGAATACAGAAACCGGCAGCCCTTCAATAAGAATCTTTTCCAGCCATGTCCCTTGCTCGATAATCCAGAGGCTCTAGCTCAAATGGTAAAGATTTCTGGAGCCATATCGACGCAACCACTGGATCACGAGGATGTAGACGAGCTTTGTGCAAAATGTACTGGCGCAGCAGAGGACTGGGAGAGTCATGCCAATATGTTACGTGAGCAATATTCATGAATTGTGATGGTTTTTGCATGCCAGACTTGGAAATTGATGAGGATAGTTGGTTTGGTACTCTTCACGTCTGTCGAACAACATAGGGAATAGATATGGCAGGTCTTTGGAGTTGGGTTGTGCTGTTTCTAGTATCCTCCTTCTTGGGATGGTTGCTGGAATCAGCCTACCGTAGCATTAAGGAACATAGATTCATTGATTCTGGGTTGTTAAGAGGACCCTTCGTCCCAATTTATGGGGCAGGTGCCGTCGTCATCGAATCCATAGATATATTAGTGCCTGATCACTTGATCTGGGTTGAAATCACGGCATGCATTCTTTTTTGTACCATGCTTGAGTTTCTTGTACATCTCTTTTATGAGAAATTATTTGAGTTGAAGCTGTGGGACTATTCATCCTTCTTTCTAAATTTACAGGGAAGGGTTTGTCTCTTGTACTCGTTCTATTGGGGGATTCTAGGCTATGTATACCTACATTTTCTGCAACAGAACATCTGGTTGTTTATGGATTTGATTCTTGCGACTAAGGGGTTTTGGATAATAGCAGTTAGTTTTTCGATCTACTTCATTTTTCAAGCCATCTCGAATGCATACGAGTTGTTGCATATTCGTCATTTAAAAAGAAACCTTTTAGGGCTTCTGGAGAATCCAGCTGCTGAAAATCTTGAAGCTGTCGGAAGGAAAGCCAATACGAGGATCCTCTTGGCCTTCCCTCAGATTCTGAAGAGCGAGCTGTCTTTGTTCATTGCAAAAATTTGGGGGCGGTCGACAGCTGTAATTGGATTCCTTCCGTACAGGAAGGCGATATGGATACTCTTGCATGGGCGGATTCTTGACGAGGATCAGGAGGATGGGCAATTTTACCTAGCAATAGAGGACCTGCTCGAGAACCGAAATGTCATGTCCATGGCTGGCATTCAGCATCATCAGGCATCTACCTTGAGTCATTCATTGCTGATATCACAAGTATCGTGGTATCTGGCAGATGCCTTCGGCTTGGATAAGAAATCATGTGCCAGGGGCGCTCTCCTGCACGATTTCTTCCTGTATGATTGGAAAAGAGAGAAGCACCCCCACCATGCCATGAGGCATGCAGGAATTGCGCTTGAAAATGCACAAATGTATTTTGACCTCAATGAAATGGAAAAGGACATCATACTGACTCATATGTGGCCCCTTTCAAAAACCATCTATCACTATCGCGAGTCATTGTTGGTCAGCATGGTTGACAAGATTGTCTCATCAAAGGACCTGATAGCCATGCTGCGACTAACTAAATGAGATTACATAAAGATTGATTGCTTTGTGAATCGTGGGAATTTGGATGCTCAATCGAAAAAGGACAAGAAATGAGTAACATAATAGATTATGTCAAAGTGGCAAGGGACGGTTTTGATTCAAGACCTTTCTGCGAGGTGGACAGTCTTGTCTTGTCGCAATTTTCATATCTGCAATTCAATGGGTTTGTACCGGGAATATCATCCTTGGATGGTTCCATCAGTATACGTGAACTTATGGAACAGGACAATCTGGAATGGCTTTTTCTGGGCGTTCGTGATCATAAAAGCAACCTGAAGCTGTTGTTGGCGCTTGCTGATAGCCCCAGATTCCAAGATGTACGGATGTCTCGGTATGTAGATCACACAGATCAAGTTCAGGAAAAGCAGTTTTCTGCGATTACTTTTTTGATCACTGATGGGATAGCATACGTTGCCTTCCGAGGGACTGATTCGACATTCGTTGGATGGAAAGAAGACTTTAATATGGCTTTTCTCAACCCCGTTCCTTCCCAAGTGGAAGGGGTGAGATACCTGAACAGCTTCATTGGAAATCCATATTCGACTATGCTTGTAGGAGGGCATTCGAAAGGAGGCAATATCGCGGTATATGCCTCAATGCATTGTGAGCAATGCATTCAGGATAGGATACAAGTCATATTTAGTCATGATGGCCCGGGGTTCTCCGAAGATATTTTCCAAAGCGAAAATTATGCGAAGATAAAATTCAAAATTCTGAAGACCGTGCCTCAGTCTTCTCTGATAGGGATGCTCCTGCAGCAACAGGAGGATTTCAAGGTTGTCAAGAGCGACCGATTTTGGATCATGCAACATGATCCCTTTTCTTGGTTGGTTGAGGGGTTTGATTTCCAATATGCAATCAATATGAGTGGAAATGCTTCCTACTTCAACAGGGTCCTCAATAAATGGGTATCATCGTTTGACATGAAGCAGAGAGAAGTCTTTGTGGAGTCTTTTTATCTAGTCATAAAATCCACAAATGCAAAGACTTTCAGGGATTTATTGTTCAACAAAAAGGAAAAAGCATTTGCTGCTGTGAATGCCATCAAGGACATTGATGATGACACAAGACGCTTTATGTTGAATACTTTTGGTTCTCTATTTGTTTTATTGGTTCGTGATATCGATAAGTATGGATTATGGAAAACTTGAGGAATTTGATACCTTTTGTGGCCAGTAGAGTTTTCTATGTAGTAAAAAATCTATCCATCCCTTTCCATTCGTGTTATAAAAAACCATGCCCGACGAGAAAAGAAAACCCATCATTCATGTTATCCCAGCCAGGCGAAATTTCAAGCGTCTCCGCGTTGCCTTGTACTGCCGTGTGAGCACACATATGGAACGACAGCTGCAAAGCCTGTCAGCCCAGATGGATTTCGAGAAAGAGGATATCCTGGAGAACCCTGCTTGGGAATATGTTGCTACCTATACCGATATCAAGTCGGGACGGACCATCAGCTCCAGACCGGGATTCCAGAGCCTCCTGGCCGACTGTGAGGCGGGTAAGATTGACATGATCTATACCAAGTCCATCAGCCGGTTCGGACGCAACTGCGTGGATTTTCTGGTGACGCTCAGGCGTCTCAAGGAGCTGAAGGTGGATGTCTTTTTCTACAATGAGCAGATCCACCTCCTCAGCCAGGCAGGGGAGTTGCTGCTTACACTCCATG
>JAQVAY010000087.1 GCA_028690575.1 Bacilli bacterium
AAATTGCGTGCAAGAGCTTTTGCTATTTGATGGGGCGAGGGAGCGACGTATTCATGAAGAAATGTATTGTAGGCGGGATATTCGTATATGCCCCGCATGATCCGGCGGATCGTTTTGTCTTGAACTAGCCGTGATAATACTTTTTTTATCGTTTGGATCGGGGCGATGTCGGTAAAATCAGAGATGACGAATATGGTGCCTTTCTTTGATGCGGTTATTCGCTCTTTGATTTTTTCATGGTAGGTTTCTTTACTCATTATCGTATGCATACTTATGTCACTAAAAGTATATAGTATTGGTGACAAAAGAGGGGGGATGTAATTTGTGGCGGGATAAGAAAAATCAACCGCGTTCACTCACTATCGGTTGGCTCTCCGAATCAGCCTGACTTTGACAGTTAGCTGAAAGTATCCAGAAGATTACTTCGATTTCGTGTACGGCATTCATCTGGATACAGTAGGTCTTGGAATAAGGGAAAAGAGTTCAAGTGAAATGAATGATATTTGGAGAAACATAACTCCCATATTAAGGGGTTACGTAGACGGGAAAGGGTAATGATATATACCGAATAATTATCTGGAAAATAAGGATGATAAAATAGACGCAATTCCCACAAAAATCTCAGATATCAATCGTAAGACTTCGAATTTGAATAATAAACCATCAAGCGTAATCAAGATTCCAATAGCCCCAAAGCTAATGAAAAGCATATTCAAACTATCATGAAACGGAGTTGATTCATCAATGAGAAGATGAGTTATCGTGGTATCAACTGTTGTAATAACTGGATCTACGACAATATTACCAAGCATTGTTTCAATAATAAATATAATAACTATGAAAATTAATGCAATTATGCATAATATCAATTTTGAGATATCGGCACCCATTCCCATACATAGATTATATGTGTTTCACGATGATAAACTCAATACGTACAGAAAATACACCAACTCCAAGAAAAATATTGATATAAACTCAAAATATCAACAGACATACAGGATTTTTACTTCTTCTCTTCTCATTTACATTTATATTGGTCCTTCTACACATCCTGAATAAATAAGAGCGGAGGATCCTTATATTGTGATCAACCCATCCCCGCCGTAGAAAATCAGAGAGTTGTTCCCAAGTCTATCGACTTCGTCGCCAACCCGCCAATATACTACTTTATCCCCCCGTCCGCCAAATAGTACCCACACCAATGAAAGGCGGAGAAGAAGAATTCAAATATAAACAGTGCCTCATCCTCCGAAGCGACTTAAAACTCAGCTGCGGAAAAATGTGTGCCCAGGCAGCCCATGCCTCCATCGGCGCCTACGAAAAAGCCTCCCTTGCAGACAAAAAAGAATGGCTCCGGGAAGGCCAGAAAAAAGTCGCCCTCAAAGCCTCCGGCGAACGTGCCCTCTACGAACTCAAATTCGCTGCAGAAATGGCAGGCGTCCCTGCCTCCCTCATCATCGACGCCGGCTACACCGAGATCCCCCCCGGAACCATCACGGCGCTTGGCATCGGGCCCGCAAAAGCCGAACTCATCAATAAAATAACCGGGCACCTCCCCCTCCTCTGACATGAAACCATCCACCCACCCACTCGAAATCGACCTCGGCATGCGGTACTACGCCACCAGCCAGCCGGGAGTCGGCGGACGTCTGCGAACGACGCCCGAAGACTTCGTCGTCGAAGAACTGCCCATCACCTTCACCAACACCGGACCCTACACCATCTGCAAACTCACCAAACGCTCCTGGGAACACCAGCACGCCATGCACGAGATCACCGACCGGTTAAGGATCAGCCAGAAACGCATCGGATGGGCAGGCACCAAAGACAAAAACGCCGTCACCACCCAGTACATCTCCCTCTACAACGTCCCGGCAGAAATCCTCGAGAACCTCAACATCAAAGACATGATCATTGAACCGGTCGCCACCCACCAGTTCTCCCTCGGCCTCGGGCAGCTCCTGGGCAATACCTTCAAGATCACTCTCCGGGACTGCGAACCCGAAAATCTCGCTGAGATCACCTCCGCCATCGCAGGCGAGATCGCGACCGGGATCCCCAACTACTACGGACTCCAGAGATTTGGCGCACTCAAACCCGTCACCCACAAAATGGGATACCACATCCTGAGAAACGAGTTCAAAGAAGCCGTCGACCTCTACGTCGGAGGCTGCTTCCCGCACGAATCCGAACAGGTCCAAAACGCCCGAAGAGCCTTCGCCGAAACCGGAGACGCAAAAACCGCTCTGTATGAACTGCCGTATTGGCTCTCTTATGAACGGATCATGCTCGACTCCCTCGCCAAAAACCCCGGCGACTACGGAGCGGCCCTTCAGGCAATGCCCCCAAAACTCCTCTCCATGTTCGTCTCGGCATACCAGTCCTGGCTCTTCAACATCGCCCTTTCCAGGAGATGCGAAGACGGAACTCCGCTCAATGAACCACAGATCGGCGAACATCTCGAGTTCACGAACGGGCGGATCGACACCGTCACCGAGAAAAACATCGCGACCGCCCGCCAGCATATGAAACGCGGAAGATGCTTCGTCGTCGGCTGGATGCCCGGAAAGACCCTCCCGGTCGCTCCGGGTCCTCTCGAAGAGACGATGACTGCCCAGATGGAAAAAGACGACATCTCCATACAGAGTTTTGCCGCCGCCGCCGAGTTTGTAAAAACCAACTTCGACGGAGCCCACAGGAGAATTTCTCTTGCGACCGAAGTTAAGACCGCGGTCTTTGAAAACAATGTGGAGCTGAGCTTCGTTCTGCCGCCCGGCCATTACGCCACGACGGTTGCGAGAGAGTTCATGCAGGCAGCTCCCGAAAAAATGGTCTGAAGCCAAAATACTTTTTTAGACTGCGGGATTTCGAAAACCCGGATTCGCGATACATATAAGGTGCCTGCAGGCAACTCTACACGTATGAGGAAACGTGCATTTCTCCTGATACTTATCCTGATTTTTGCCGTTATTTCAACCGCAGGGTGCACATATCAGGCCATACATCTCGACACGGACAAAAAACCTTACTCATCGAATACGCCGGAGATCGGCGGGGTCTTCAACATATACGCCT
>JAQVAY010000088.1 GCA_028690575.1 Bacilli bacterium
TGCCTGGCAACGTCCTATTTTCGCTCCTTAGAACTATCTTCGGCGCTGAAGTGCTTAACTTCTGTGTTCGGGATGGGAACAGGTGTGTCCACTTCGCCATCGTCACCAGACATCTCTCAAAACTAGATAAAACTTGTCGTAATATAAGGTTAAGTCCTCGACCTATTAGTACTGGTCAGCTTCATGTGTCACCACACTTCCACACCCAGCCTATCAACCTTGTCGTCTTCAAGGGGTCTTACTAAATTGGGAGATCTCATCTTAAGGTGGGCTTCACGCTTAGATGCTTTCAGCGTTTATCCCTTCCATACATAGCTACCCAGCTGTGGCCCTGGCAGGCCAACTGGTGCACCAGTGGTATGTCCACCCCGGTCTTCTCATACTAGGGGCAGCTCCCTTCAAATCTCCAACGCCCACGACGGATAGAGACCGAACTGTCTCACGACGTTCTGAACCCAGCTCGCGTGCCGCTTTAATGGGCGAACAGCCCAACCCTTGGAACCTTCTCCAGCTCCAGGATGCGACGAGCCGACATCGAGGTGCCAAACCGCTTCGTCGCTGTGAACGCTTGGAAGCGATAAGCCTGTTATCCCCAGGGTAGCTTTTATCCGTTGAGTCTCGGCCCTTCCATGCGGTACCGAAAGATCACTAAACCCGACTTTCGTCCCTGCTCGACGTGTTGGTCTCGCAGTCAAGCACCCTTATGCTTTTGCGCTCTACGAATGATTTCCAACCATTCTGAGGGTACCTTTGGGCGCCTCCGTTACTCTTTGGGAGGCGACCGCCCCAGTCAAACTGCCCACCAGACACTGTCCCCCCTGATCCACTCAGGCGGGTTAGACATCAGATGCACGAAGGGTGGTATCCCAAGGTTGACTCCATCAAGACTAGCGTCCTAACTTCTTCGTCTCCCACCTATCCTGTACATCTTACACCCAATGTCAATATCAAGCTACAGTAAAGCTCCATGGGGTCTTTTCGTCCTGTCGCGGGTAGCCGGCGTTTTCACCGGCAGCTTGATTTCACCGAGTCCCTTGTTGAGACAGTGCCCAAATCGTTACGCCTTTCGTGCGGGTCGGAACTTACCCGACAAGGAATTTCGCTACCTTAGGACCGTTATAGTTACGGCCGCCGTTTACTGGGACTTCAATTCAATGCTTCGTTTCCTGACATCTCCTCTTAATCTTCCAGCACCGGGCAGGCGTCAGCCCCTATACTTCACCTTACGGTTTTGCAGAGACCTGTGTTTTTGATAAACAGTCGCTTGGGCCTTTTCTCTGCGACTTTTCTTTTTCATTAAAAGTCCTCCTTATCCCGAAGTTACGGAGTCATTTTGCCGAGTTCCTTAACAAGGGTTTTCTCGCGCGTCTTAGTATTTTCTACCCACCCACCTGTGTCGGTTTACGGTACGGGTAGTCTAAAGATTAACCCTAGAAGCTTTTCTTGAGAGTATGACATCATCATCCTTTACCTACCGGATCTCATCCTTCGTGATGCGCGGATTTGCCTACGCATCAAACTCGATCCCTTGTCCCCAATCCATTTAGGGGCGGACGTTAGCCTCCTCTGTCACTCCTTCAGTCTTTAAACTAGTGCAGGAATCTCTACCTGCTATCCATCGGCTACGCTTCTCAGCCTCACCTTAGGCCCCGACTAACCCAGGGCGGACGAACCTTCCCCTGGAAACCTTGGGTTTTCGACGGACAGGATTCTCACCTGTCTTTTCGTTACTTACACCGGCATTCTCACTTCAAACCGCTCCACATGTCCTTCCGATCATGCTTCTCCGCTGTTTGAACGCTCCCCTACCACTCATGAATATTCATGAATCCGCAGATTCGGTATGATGCTTAGCCCCGGTACATTTTCGGCGCGGAGTCACTCGACTAGTGAGCTTTTACGCACTCTTTAAAGGATGGCTGCTTCTAAGCCAACCTCCTAGTTGTTTGTGCATCCCTACTTCCTTTTCCACTTAGCATCAATTTTGGGACCTTATCTGGCGGTCTGGGCTCTTTCCCTTTTGACCATGAACCTTATCACCCACAGTCTGACTGCTCGTCATATTTCATGACATTCGTAGTTTGATTGGGCTCAGTACCCCGAGGTGGGGCCATCACACATTCAGTGCTCTACCTTCATGAAACTTAATATACGAACGCTAGCCCTAAAGCTATTTCGGGGAGAACCAGCTATCTCTGAGTTCGATTGGAATTTCACCCCTAGCCACACGTCATCCAAGATTTTTTTAACAATCCCTGGTTCGGTCCTCCATTTGGTCTTACCCAAACTTCAACCTGCACATGGCTAGCTCACCCAGTTTCGGGTCTACAGCACCTGACTTATTCGCCCTATTCAGACTCGCTTTCGCTTCGGCTCCGCCCCTCTAGGCTTAACCTTGCCAGATACCGTAACTCGCCGGTTCATTCTACAAAAGGCATGCCATCAGCCATGAACGGCCTCTGACTAATTGTAAGCACACAGTTTCAGGTTCTCTTTCACTCCCCTCCCGGGGTTCTTTTCACCTTTCCCTCACGGTACTGGTTCACTATCGGTCACTAAGGAGTATTTAGCCTTATGAGATGGTCCTCACATCTTCCGACAAGATTCCTCGTGTCTCGCCGTACTTTTCAACACCCGAGTCGAGATCATTTTACCTACAGGACTCTCACCCTCTATGGTCGGCTTTCCCAAACCGTTCGATTATCATCTCGTTTTGTAACTCTTCTAGTGTTAGGCTCCTCTGCGTTCGCTCGTCGCTACTTGCAGAATCGTTGTTACTTTCTTTTCCTGCAGGTACTTAGATATTTCAGTTCCCTGCGTTTTCCCTCCAAGCACAAGTCTTGGATCCTATGTCTTCTACATAGGGGGTTCCCCCATTCGGAATCCCACGGATCGTCGCGTACTTACTGCTCCCCGTGGCGTTTCGCCGTTAGTTGCGTCCTTCTTCGGCTCTTAGTGCCAAGGCATTCACTGTGTGCCCTTTTTTCCTTAACCTTACAATTTCTTACGACAGAATTTTATCTACTTTTCAAAGATC
>JAQVAY010000022.1 GCA_028690575.1 Bacilli bacterium
TCCGCCATTGGAATGAAAGTAATGGAGGATGTTCCTTATGTTGAGGGACTCGATAAATATCTTGGAACCGAACTCAATGATTTTACGGTTGGATATCTAAAAGATTTTGGTGCCGCAACAGCCTCAAATGGAGCGGTTGGTCTTTACCATATCGCAAATTTGACGCCGGAAGCAAAGGAATTTGGAGAAAATTTACTCATTCCAAATGCTAAAGAATACATCATCGATGATGCTGAATTAGAACGCGTTTATCGTGAATATCCTATTATGTGGAAAGATAAAACAAAGAAGGGTAATCTTATCTTTATTGGTTGCCCTCACCTCACTTTCCAACAACTTGGTCAATGGACTGAAAAGATTAGTAATGGTTTAAAAGAGACAGGCAAAAAGAAAGTTGCCATTCGAACAATTTTAACCTCATCTCCTGATGTAGTTGAAAAGTTCAAAAAGTCAGACAAATATCCTGTTTTAATGGCAACCGGTGCGAAATTATCAAGTATTTGTCCATTGATGTACACGAATAATCCTTTAACCAAAAAGAAAAGAATTATTACTTCTTCAAACAAACTAAGAACTTATTCTTTGGCGAGATACTATAAAGATGAAGAAGTCTTAAACTTCGTAATTGGCAAGGAGGGAAAATAAAATGAAACAATTTAAAGGTAGAGTCCTGGCATCAGGAGCTTTCGTTGGCGAAGCCGTTGTAACACATCAAGGCGTCAATACGCTGGCATCATTTCAAAAAGCGGTTGTGGGAAACAAAAAGACCGCTGTCATTTCTGATCAGGGAAATAAAGATCTCTTTGGACTCGATGTAACAGGAAAAGCATTGTGTCTACCCCTTACCATTGGCTCTACAACGGGGGGTCTAGTCATTCAAACAATTTGTGCGATGGGTATCGCTCCTGCCGCATTTCTCTTCTCTGAACACATTGATTCATTAGCGGGATCTGGGATTGTGCTAGCGAGAATATGGGAAAATAGCCCTGTTATCGCTATTGATCAATTAGGCAAAGAGTTTCTCGAAACCGTCAAAACAAGTGACAGGATAGAAATCAAAGAAGATGGGACAGTCATAATACTGTAACAAAGATTTATCATAAATCTCGGCTCAAAATGCCGGGATTTTTTCTTTTGTGCCGATTAATATGGGCGTAAACCATTTTTATACTTGTCAATGTGCGTGTGCCTGCGTAAAATGAATGCGCTGGTTTTATGCGATAAACCAAATAGGAGGTTATTATGGCGCATTTACAAAGTAGTGCTGTAGCGCAGATTACAAAAATAGTCGAACGTTACAAAGATGAACCAACCCCATTAATGATGATTCTCGAGGATGTTCAAAAAGAATATGGTTATATTCCTCTCGAGGTTCAAGAATTAATTTCTGATTTGACAGACATTCCGGTCAGTGAAATCTATGGAGTGGTGACATTCTATTCCTTTTTCTCTTTGACCCCAAAAGGCAAGTACGTTATTGGCGTTTGCCTTGGTACAGCTTGTTATGTCAAAGGTGCTCAATTGATATTGGACAAGTTTTGCGAGATTTTGAAAATTAAACCCGGAGAAACAACTCCAGATGGATTGTTCACTATTGATGTTCTTCGTTGTATAGGCGCTTGCGCTATTGCACCAGCAGTGTCAGTGAATGGAAAAGTTTATCCCCAAGTCAAAGTGGATAATGTCATTAAAATTATTAACACATATGAACATAAAGAAATGGAGGCTCAATAATCATGGCTAAAATTGAAGTAATCAAATCAGAAAAGCAATTACTAGATAAAATTAGTCATTGCGGAGCCTGCTTAGAAAAAAAATTCCATTGCCAAGATGGTCACAGGGCCATTGTTATCTGCGGTGGAACTGGATGTTTATCCAGTGAATCCAGTGAAATCTTAGCCAAATTCAACAGTCTTATTGAAGAAAAAGGACTTGGCGAAAAAGTCACTGCCAATATCGTCGGATGCTTTGGATTCTGTTCACAAGGACCAATCGTTAAGATTTTCCCTGAAGAAACTTTATATACCAAAGTGAAAACAACGGATGCTCAAGAAATTTTTGATACTGATATCATCGGAGGAGAAGTTGTTGAACGCCTCTTATTCGTTGATCCCGTCACTAATCAGAAAGCTAAAAAGCAGCATGAAATTAATTTCTATAGATTGCAAAAACGTGACATTGCCCTTCGTGGCAATGGCGATATCAACCCTGAAGATATCGATGAAGCTTTTGGTGATGGTTCTTTCATTGCTTTAAACAAAGCTCTCCACATGACTCCTCAACAAGTCATCGATGAAGTTTTAAAGTCAGGCTTACGTGGCCGTGGTGGTGCTGGATTCCCAGCGGGCCGCAAATGGCAATTTGCATACAACATGGATGTTGAAGAAAAATATATTATTTGTAATGGTGATGAAGGCGACCCAGGAGCATTCATGGATCGTTCTATCATCGAAGGAAATCCAGTTAATGTCATCGAAGGTATGATGATTGCTGGATACGCTATCGGAGCAAAAAACGGATATTTCTATGTCCGCGCTGAATATCCTGTTGCTGTTGAACGTTTGAAGAAAGCAATTGCTGAATTAGAAGAGGCAGGTTTGTTAGGAGATAACATCCTTGGAACTGACTTCTCTTTCCGCTGCCACATTCGTCTTGGCGCTGGAGCCTTCGTGTGTGGTGAAGAAACCGCTCTATTAAATAGTATGGAAGGCAAACGAGGCATGCCTCGTCCACGTCCTCCATTTCCCGCTGTTAAAGGTTTATGGGATAAGCCCAGTGTCATTAACAACGTTGAAACCTTAGCTAACGTTCCTTATATCCTTCGTGAAGGTGCTGACCATTATGCCTCATTTGGAACTGCTGACAGCAAAGGTACCAAAGTTTTTGCTCTCGGTGGCAAAGTTAACAATGTTGGTTTAGTGGAAATACCAATGGGAACTACCTTAAGACAATTGATTTTTGATATTGGCGGTGGAATCCCTGGAGGAAAGAAATTTAAAGCCATTCAAACTGGAGGACCTTCTGGTGGATGTTTGACTGAAAAAGATCTTGATATCCCAATCGATTATGCCTCCCTTATCGCTCATGGTTCAATGATGGGATCAGGCGGAGCCATCGTTATGGATGAAGACAACTGTATGGTTGATGTTGCTAAGTTCTATATGACCTTCATTTGTGAAGAATCATGTGGCAAATGTTCTCCTTGCCGAATAGGCACCAAGAGATGCTTAGAAATCTTGAATAATATTTGTGATGGAAAAGGATCTTTAAAAGATTTAGCTGATTTAAAAGAATTATCCTCTATTATCAAAGCAAATTCGCTTTGTGGTCTTGGACAAACCGCTGCTAATCCGATTATTTCAACGATTACAGCCTTCCCTGAGGAATATCAAGCCCACGTTGTGGACCACAAATGCAATGCTCATGTTTGTAAGAGTATGATGGAATATCACATTATTCCAGATGCTTGTTTTGGATGCGGTTCTTGCGCTCGAGCATGCCCAACAAATGCGATTTCCAAGACAGAAGAACCCTCGAAGAAAAATCCTCGTCTCTTCATTCATGTCATCGATCAAAGCAAATGTATTAAATGTGGATCTTGTATGGCGACATGTCGCTTCAATTCCATCATCAAAAAGTAAGGAGGAAACAAATATGTCACTAGTTAATATTAAAATCGAAGGCAAGCCCTTCCAAGTTGAAGCAGGATTGACTGTTTTAGAAGCTTGTCGTAAGTGTGGTTTTGTCATTCCTTCACTCTGCTCTTTCAATCATGGTAAAAACTCTCTTGCCAGTTGCCGCGTCTGCTTAGTTGAAATAAAAGGTGCAAGAGGGCTTAGTGCCTCCTGCGTATATCCTGTTAGCGAAGGAATGGAAATTAGTATTTCCTCCCAAACTGCAATGGAAGCCCGCCGCGCTTCTGTCGAACTCATTCTCAGCAATCACGAGAAGAATTGTCTACAATGCCCAAAAAACGGTCACTGTGAACTTTTACATGTTGCTGAAATAGTCCAAGCTCGCGATCAAAAATACATTGGAGAATTCTCTAAAACCACTGTTGATGAAATCGCTCCTGGTCTCATTCGTAACACCGCGAAATGCATTCTTTGTGGGCGTTGCATTGAAAGATGTAAGGAAGCCCAAGGAATTTCTATTCTCGGATTTGAAAATCGTGGATTCGAAACAATTGTTGCCCCAGTCCAAAACCGCAGCTTTGCTGAGTCCCCATGTTTGCAATGCGGGCAATGTGTTCTTGTTTGCCCAACTGGTGCTTTAATGGAACATAGCGAAATTGATAAAGTTGATGCTGCTATTAAAGCCGGTAAAAAAGTCATCGTTCAAACTGCCCCTGCTGTTAGAGCAGCCATTGCCGAAGAGTTTGGTGAACCAATTGGAACACCAGGCACTGGTAAAATGGTCGCCGCATTACACCGCTTAGGTTTCTACCGTGTTTTTGACACCAATTTCGGGGCTGATTTAACCATTATGGAAGAAGCTAATGAACTTCTTCACAGAATTAAGACCGGTGGCACTCTCCCACAAATCACTTCCTGTTCACCAGGATGGATAAACTATATGGAATATTTCTACCCACAAATTATTCCTAATATCTCTACATGCAAATCTCCCCATATGATGGTTGGAGCGATTATTAAATCCTATTTCGCGAAGAGCCATGACATTAATCCAGAAGATATCTTTGTTGTTTCTGTTATGCCTTGCACCGCGAAAAAATATGAACGTTCCCGTCCAGAAATGGATAAGGACGTCGACGCTGTCATCACAGCAAGAGAATTAGCTAAGATGATCAAACGAGCTGGTATGGTTTGGAAGAAACTTCCTGATGAAGAATTCGACCCAGATTTATTAGGCGACTATTCTGGTGCTGGCGTTATTTTTGGTGTCAGTGGTGGAGTTATGGAAGCTGCTTTAAGAACCACCTTCTTTTGGTTAACCGGAAAAGAATATCCTGCTATTGAATTTAAAGCGGTCCGTGGTTTGAAATATGTCAAAGAAGCGACTATCGATGTTGAAGGCAAACAAATTAAAGTTGCTGTTACATCAGGTATGAAAAACGCCAAACCCCTCCTTGAAGAAGTAAAAAATGGTACCTCACCATATGCCTTCATTGAAGTCATGGGTTGTCCGGGCGGATGTATTAATGGTGGCGGTATGCCATACGTCAAACCGATGCTCCTACCTAATGAGGATGACGACATCCTAGATACATATATCCAAAAGAGAGCCAGTGTTATTTATAGTGAAGATGAGAGACAAGTCATCCGCCAATCACACAATAATAAAGACATTCAAAGACTCTACAAAGACTTTCTTGGGGAGCCAGGAAGTGAGTTGGCTGAAGAGCTATTACATACTCACTACAACGCTCAACGCGAAAAGTATCCGAACAAAAAGTAAAGATTTTGAAGAATAGGACAAGAAATTATAGGAAATCTTGTCCTATTTTCATAGAATAGAAGTGTAGTTTTATTATGAATATAAAATTGTATAACTCTTTGACCAATTCTGTTGAAACATTCAATCCAATTCATGAAGGCAAAGTCTCCATGTATGTTTGTGGTGCAACAGTTTACAATTACCCCCACATAGGTAACATGAGGCCGGTTGTTGTTTTCGATACACTGCGACGCTTTTTTAATTATGTTGGTTATGATGTGACATATGTCAGTAACTTTACCGATGTTGATGATAAAATTATCAAAGAAGCAGAAAAACAAAAGATAACCGAAAAAGAATTAACTGAATTTTTTATTCGTGAGTATCAAAAAACAACACTTCAAATCGGGAGTTTGCTTCCTTCAATTGCCCCAAAAGTGACGGAATATATTGATAAAATTATTGCCTATGTTGCTAAATTAGTTGAATTAGATTCGGCTTATGTTGTCGATGGTGATGTATTCTTTCGTATATCCAAAATCGCTGATTATGGGTGCCTAAGTAAAATCAACATTAATGATCTTTTAATTGGCGCCAGAATCGAAGAGAACGATAAAAAAGAGAGCCCCCTTGATTTTGTGCTTTGGAAAAAAACTGAATCCGGAATAAATTGGAATTCTCCTTGGGGAAAAGGGCGTCCTGGTTGGCATACTGAGTGCTGTGTTATGATTGATACAATTTTCGAAGATCATTTTATTGATATTCATGGTGGTGGATATGATTTAAAATTTCCTCACCACGAAAACGAAATTGCTCAAGCCGAAGCAATGCATCATAACAAAATCGCAAAGTTTTGGCTCCACAACGCCTTCATAAATTTCGGAGCGGAAAAAATGTCAAAATCTTTAGGAAATGTCCTTTTAGCTAAAGATGTAATAGATAAATTTGGGGGTCCTGCTTGCCGTTTAGTTATCTTAAATACTCATTATCGTCAACCCGTTAGTTTCACAGAAGAAACCATAAACGCTGCAACTCAAGAGGTTAATAAACTTACTTTTGCTTATCGTCAACTTGCCTTACATTTACAAGTTAATGATTGCGATTTAAATAAAGGACAAACAACTAATATCGATAGATTTTTAAACTATTTAGCAGATGACTTAAACACTTCCAATGCACTCGCAGAAGTTTACCAAACAACAAAAGATGCTAATCAAATTATTCGGAATAAGGAAATAAACCTGCAAAAAGCTGCTAATTTATTTAAAACCTTAACAGATATGTTTTATGTTTTAGGTTTAGATATTTCTTATACTAAACTCACTCCAGAAGATAAACAAATTTATAATGATTATCTTCAAGCGAAATCTTCCAAAGACTTCGCCCTTTCTGATCGTCTAAGAAGCATTTTAATAGAAAGGAATATTTTGTAAGTTAAAAAATGCCTATATGAAAAATTTAGATAAATTAATTTATGGGAGAAATTCTGTTAAAGAAGCTATTCTTTCTGGTCAAGTAACCAAGCTTTTTATAAGCAATTCAATTAGAAAGTGCGAAATTTCTGATTTGGCTACCGCTAAAAACATTCCGATAACTTATCTTGGTTTCCCCGAAATGGACAACATGATTCCAAATGCTGTCCATCAAGGCGTTATTGCTGAGATAAAAAAGTATGAATACTTTACTTTGGACCACATTTTATCTTTGTCAAAAAAAGTTGAGCATCCAATTATCGTTTTGCTAGACGGCATTACTGATCCACAAAATTTTGGAGCAATTTTACGAAGTTGCGATGTTTTTAATGTTACTGGTGTTATCATTCCTAAACATCAACAAGTTCCCTTAAACGCAACTGTGGCTAAAACATCTGCCGGTGCTATTAATTATGTCCCTGTTGTTTTGGTCAGTAACCTTAATAACGCGATTCGTACTCTAAAAGAAAACGGCTTTTGGGTTGTCAGCACAGATGGTGCTGGAACTATGAATTATTTCGATATCTCTTATGATTTTCCAACCGCATTGATTATTGGGAGTGAGGGGAATGGTATTTCTCAATTAACTCTTAAGAACTCTGACTATATTGTCAAAATACCTCTTTTGGGGCATTTAAATTCACTCAATGCATCTGTCGCGGCCGGGATTTTGCTAAGTAGAATTAGAAATAAATAATGGAGTCCTCCCTTAGAAAGGAGGAAGTCTATGTCTTTAAAAGATATTAGCGACGAAGAGTGCGTTCTTTTAGCTCAGACTGGAAATTATGACACACTTAATCAGCTATGCATAAGATACCAAAGGTATTCCTATGGATTAGCTGTCGAATTCTTTAATGCGAATCGGCAAAGTGGCATAACAGTAGAAGATTTGTGCTCTGTTGCTCAAGAAACGATATTAGTGGCAGTGAAAAACTTTTCAAATAGCATACAGGTGTTTTATCCCTATTGGCGAACAATAGCGACAAACGCGATGATTAAATACAACCAACAAAACTCGTATTTTCATCACGCTAAAACATTTAATGGAATCTCTCTAGATCAACAAAACGAAGAAAACTTTTCAAATGACCAGATAATCGGAGAGACCGATGCAAATATTGAAAAAGGGCTTGTGGAAGAGGCATTTTTGAATATTATTAATGACCCAAAAAATGGTTTTTCAGAAAACGAAAAAATCGTCATGAAATTGACAATCGAAGGGTATGAGCCAACTGAAATCATGAAAATGTTCAGATGGTCAAAATCTCAAATTTACTATGCTTTGAGAAACGCCAAGGAAAAACTGGCTTCTGCTATCTCGAACATCATGTAATAGTATTATGTCAAATTGATATTTTTAATAAATATTCAACATGATATAATTACCCCTATGGACGAAATAGTTGTTAAAAACTTAAGTTTTTCATACGATAAGACCCATCCGGTTTTGTCTGAAGTTACATTTTCTGTTAGTCGAGGTTCGCACATCTCCATTGTTGGACATAATGGCTCTGGCAAAAGCACATTAGCAAAACTGCTTATTGGTTTGTTAGAACGGAGCAATGGAGAGATTTTTATAGATGGAATTCTTCTAAATGAAAAAACAATAAATGATATTCGCGAAAAGATGTGTTTAGTCTTCCAAAATCCAGATAATCAATTTATTGGATCGACAGTCGAAGATGATATCGCTTTTGGTCTCGAAAATAAACGTGTTTCCCAACCTGAAATGAAAGACATCATTGCTTCTTTCGCTGAAGAAGTTGGTATGGGGAAATATCTTAACAAAGAGCCCAGCATGCTTTCAGGAGGGCAAAAACAGCGTGTTGCAATTGCGGGTGCCTTAGCTTTATCCCCCAATATAATCATCTTTGATGAAGCTACTTCAATGCTTGATCCAAATGGAAAAAAAGAAATTATTAATGTTATTAAGCGAATGAGAAATAGTAATCCTGATTTGACTATTATTTCCATTACTCATGATGTTGAAGAAGCTTTTATAAGCGACGAAGTAATCGTATTGTCACAAGGGAAAATTGTCATGAGTGGAAAGCCAAGTATTGTATTTTCTGATCGAGAAACATTAAAAAAATACCGACTTGATATGCCGTTTCTATTAGATTTTAAAGAGAAGTTAAAAGCAATTGATATTAATATCTCGGAAGAAAAAACACTTGATGAAATTGTGGAGACAATATGCCAATCCAAGTGAATAATTTATTTTATACATATTTGCCTAAATCTCCTATCCAAACTGAAGCATTACGTGGAGTGACTTTAGAAATAGAAAGTCATTCTTTTTGTGGTATTTTAGGCCAAACCGGGAGTGGTAAATCGACCCTAATTCAAACATTGAATGCTTTGTTAATTCCTACACAGGGAGAAGTTCACGTCGATGATTTTATTGTCTCAAATAAAAAGAATAAAAATAAAAAAATTAAACAATTAAGAAAGCACCTAGCAATCGTTTTCCAATTTCCAGAATATCAACTTTTTGAAGAAACAGTTGAAAAAGACGTTGCCTTTGGAGCGAAAAATTTTGGAGCTAACAAAGAAGAAGCTTTAAAAAAAGCTCATCAAGCCTTGAATTCGGTTGGTCTTGATGAATCTTATTTTAAACGTTCTCCTTTTGAACTTAGTGGCGGCGAAAAAAGAAGAGTCGCCATTGCGGGAATCTTGGCCATTGAACCTGACATTTTAGTTCTCGATGAACCAACCGCTGGTCTAGATCCTAAAGGGGCAACTGATATTATGTCCCTTGTTGAAGAAATGTACCATCAAGGCAAATCAATCATTCTTGTCACTCATGACATGGATTTGGTTCTTAAATATTGTCAAAAAGTTTTTGTTCTTAAAGAGGGGCAACTGGTTTTTGAAGGTACTCCGAGCGATCTTTTTAAAGATGGCGAAAGTAATTTTTCTATCGAGATCCCTTTTTTATTCCAATACGCAAATAAACTGAAAAATCACGGTCTTCCAATCGATATTAATCGCATTAAAGATACACAAGATTTAATTAAGCAAATCAAGGAGTGGAAGCAATCATGAACAGCATTGCATTAGGCAGATACACTCCATATAGCACCTTTACTCACCGCCTTGATCCTCGAAACAAGCTATTTTTAGTAATTGCATTGATGGTAGTGATTTTCTTCCAATTTAAAGTAATGTCAACCACCTTACTTTTTAGCGGAATATATCTTTTGTTGTTTTTAATATTGATGCTCGTCTCTCGAGTAAGCTTCTTGAATCTACTACGCAGTCTTCGAGGGATGTGGTTTTTAGTGATATTTGTCGTAGCTGTTTATGTTTTTATTCCTAACAGTAATTACACTGGTACTTCAATTGCTTTCCGTATTGCTGATTATCCGATATATTGGCAAGCATTCTACCAATCTGGTTACATTGTTTTGCGTCTTTTGTTAATGCTGATTTTAATGCTGATTTTGACATCGACCACTAAACCAATGGATTTAACTTTTGGCCTTGAATGGTACATGAGTCCTTTAAAAATAATACGATTTCCAGCTCATGAGATTGCCATGACAATTTCCATTGCACTTCGTTTTATCCCAACCTTATTGGATGAGACAGAGAGAATAATGAAAGCTCAATCTTCTCGAGGAGTCGATTTTAATCATGGTGGCTTGTTTAAACGCTTCAAAGCAATTATCTCTTTAATTATTCCTCTATTTGTTTCCGCAATTGAAAGATCTGAAGAACTTGCTAATGCAATGCAGGTTAGAGGCTATAATCCAAGAGCCAAACGAACCCATTTTCATGTCCTTCGTTTTAGAGTCTCTGACTTATTTGCGTTTTTGTTTACCATTCTTTTCATTGGCGGGATAATCACGTTATTTGTGTTTGATCAAATTTCCAAGGATGGAATAAATGTATTTGAAATTATTTTCAAAATTAATCCAGGTTTTTAGGAAATCTTTATGAAAATATTAGGAAAAGTAATCTATAAAGGCACTGCCTACCAAGGTTGGCAAAGACAGCCTGATGCCCCAACTATTGAAGAAACTATTGAAAAAGTTTTATCCCAAATCCTTAATAGGGACACTTCAATATGTGGAAGTGGAAGAACAGATGCTGGCGTTCACGCTCGAGGACAATATTTCCATTTTGAGGTTAATACCGACACGGATATCGATAAGTTGAGATATTCTTCAAATCAACTTTTACCTGCCGATATTCATATCGTTTCCTTTACAAAAGTTGGAGATGATTTTCATGCTAGATTTTCAGCGAAAGAGAAATATTATTCATACACGATTATTTTTGGTGAGAACGACCCTTTTACCAACGAGTTTTGTTACCATTTTTTGAGACCAATCAATGTGGAAATGTTTATTTTGGCTATTAATGAGTTTGCTGGAAAGCATTGTTTTCAAGATTTTACCTCAAAAGATATTGATGAAAAGAATTTCTTTCGGACAGTCCGGGTTGAAATAAAAAAACAGCAAAATAAAGTCCGAATTAATTTTTTTGGAGATGGTTTTATGAAATACATGATTCGCTTCATGGTGGGGACCGCTATAGCGATTGGAGAAAATAGAGAGACAATCGCATTTATATCACAACATTTAAAAGCAGAAAAACAGAGAGAAATAGTCCGATACAAAGCTCCAAGTCAAGGCTTAGTTTTGGAAGATGTTAAATATTAAACTTTAAATAAAGTTAAAGCTTTGATAGAATTTTGACGGCTAAAGGAGGTGTTGTTTATGGGAAGAGCACACGAAGTTAGAGCTAAATCAATGGCAGCAACAGCTGCAAAAAAGAGCGCCCTCTTTATGAGAGCATCAAAGGAAATTTACATGGCTGCTAAATCAGGAGAACCTGATCCAGCGATGAATTTGGCCTTGAGGTCAGCAATTGATAAATGGAAGGGCCAAAGCGTTACCCGAGATGTTATTGAACGCGCAATTCAAAAGGCTAAAGGCGGTTCGGGAGAAGCTTATTCAAGCGGTCGTTATGAAGCTTTAGGACCTGGTGGCTCTTTGTTTATCATTGATACACTAACCGATAACAGCAATCGCGCTTTTACTGAAGTTAGAACTGCAATCACCAGAAAAGGCGGACACCTTGGAAGTGTATTGTTCAATTTTTCTGAAACTGGTTTATTTGTTTTCAAGGGAAATAACCGCGATCAAGTTGAAGAAAATCTCATTTTATCGGATATTGATGTCCGCGAAGTTAATCAAAATGATGATGGAACTATTGAAGTTCTTGTTGAACCATCCTTTTTCGGAGGAGCCCGCGATGTCTTAAATGGCATGGGAGTTGAAGAATTCGAAGTGGCAGAAGTGACATTTTTGCCTAATGACCCTCTCAAGATTGAAGATCCTGAAGATGCGAGAAAATATCACGAATTGGCTGATATGCTTGATGAACTTCAAGATGTTCAAAACGTTTACACCAACATTGAAGACTAAAAAATGAAAAAAGCTTGTCGCATTCTTCTTACTGTTACGTTCTGGTTTGCGCTGGTTTATGCGATTGTTTTCTTCGTCGGTGGATTGATGGGGCTAATTTTCTCTCAGCCAATGATTGATTGGATAATTGCTTCAGCCGATACTGGCTATGGTAGTCCTGATGAGATTGCTTTGATGGCCCAAGTGACAATCTATACCACTTTTATTTCAATTATGTGTTCTTCGATTGCGATGATTGGACCTCTTGTGGTATGTCCAATAACCAAACGCAAATTAGATAAAGCCAAGAGTCGAGAAGCGATGATTCCCCTAGGAGTTCTCAATATCTTCTTTGGATCGGCTATTTCTGCGATACTAATTTTCATCATGGATGATTCTCATTACCAAAGTAAGAGCATTCTCGATTAAATAATCAAATTTATTAAAATAAATCTACTTTAAAGAGGGGACACGACTCCTCTTTTTTGATATTTTGTTAGGCTAATGAATTGTACCCATTTATCTAATAAATAAATGTTTGACATTACTATATGAAACAAGTATTATTTATCAGCACAGCCAAATTAGCGAAGTCCCGGTAAGACAAAGTTAGTTTGAAAAGGAGGATTTAGTTATATGCAACGTCAAACTACAATTGCAAAAACAGAAGAAATCCAAAGAAAATGGTATGTCATCGATGCAACCGACAAACCATTAGGTAGATTAGCCTCACAAGTCGCTCAGGTGTTAATTGGTAAAAATAAACCAATCTGGACTCCAAATGTTGATTGCGGTGATTATGTCATTATTATCAATGCGGAGAAGGTTGGATTATCGGGCGATAAACTTCACACCAAGAAATATTTCAATGTTTCTGGTTTCGCCGGCGGTCTCCGTACGAGAACTGCCGAAGTCATGATCAACAAATATCCTACTGAAATGGTTGAAAGAAGCGTCCATGGAATGGTTCCAAAAGGTCGCTTAGGTCGCCAAATTGAGAAGAAATTATTTGTCTATGCAGGCCCTGATCACAAACACGAAGCTCAAAAACCAGAAGTTCTTGAGCTCAAATTCTAGGAGGAAATTGAATTATGGCAAAAAAAGCTGATCTTCAATATTACGGAACAGGAAGAAGAAAATCTTCCATCGCTCGCGTATTTATCACTTCTGGAACAGGCAAAGTTGTTGTGAATGGCAAAGACGTTAATGAGTATATGCCTTACGAGACATTAGTTACTGATTTAAAACAACCTCTTACCCTCACAGAAACCGATAGCAAATATGATGTTCGCGCCGACGTTAAGGGTGGTGGATTCACTGGACAAGCTGGTGCGATTCGCCTTGGAATTGCCCGCGCTTTGTTAGAAGCCGGGGTTAACCGTTCCACCTTAAAAGTCGCTGGAATGCTCACTCGTGATTCTCGCTCTAAAGAGAGAAAGAAATACGGTCTTAAAGCCGCACGCAGAGCTCCACAATTCAGCAAACGTTAATCGTTTAAGAAGTTTGAAAAGGAAGGTTTACCTTCCTTTTTTTCTTTCGTTTTGTTCTTTCCCTTGGAAACCTTGCGTTTGGTTGATAAATCAAGAAAGAAATATCGTTGATTTTTATAAATCACTATTGTATATTATTAACGCTGTCTTTTAGAAGACATGGGCCCATAGCTCAG
>JAQVAY010000089.1 GCA_028690575.1 Bacilli bacterium
AAGGAAACGATCGAAGGTTTAAATATTAAACCTGATGGAATCTATCTTGATTTAACTATCGGTCGCGCGGGACATAGCTCCGTTATCCTTAAAAAATTAACCACAGGTTATCTCATCGGCTTCGATCAAGACGAAGAAGCCATCCGTGAATCACAAGCTAGACTATCTAAGATTAGTGATCGATTCACTCTCATTCATTCAAACTTCAAGAACATGGGTGAAATATTGAAACAACACAATATCACTTATGTCGATGGCATCCTCATGGATCTTGGTGTCTCTTCTCCTCAATTCGATGAAGGAGATCGCGGCTTCTCTTACCGCCTTGATGCACCTCTAGACATGAGAATGGATCAGTCTCAAACGCTGACTGCGTATCAAATCATCAATACCTTCTCTCTATTAGATCTCGAAAGAATCATGAGAGATTATGGTGAAGAACGCTATGCGTTAAGCATCGCGAGAAACATCATCAAGCAAAGAGAAATTGCTCCTATTCAAACAACCTTTGAATTAGTAGACATCATTAAGAAAAGCAAGCCGAGCAAAGAACTTAAGAAAGTGGGTCATCCCGCTAAGCAAGTCTTCCAAGCCATTCGCATCGCCGTGAATGATGAAATCAATGCTCTCATTGCTGGACTAGATGAAGCCATTCCTCTTCTCAGACCTCACGGAGGTCGACTCGCCATCATCACTTTCCACTCCGGGGAAGACCGCATCGTCAAATCATTCTTCAAGAAGATTTCAACGACAACTGGCAATCGTATCGATGGTCCAGTGGTGGAAGAAGAAAAAGAATTTCAACTCGTATCTAGCAAACCGATTGTTGCCACGGAAGAGGAAATTTCCAGCAACCCTCGTAGCCAAAGTGCCAAACTTAGAATTATTGAAAGGAAGTAAAACTATGAAAGACAAATTAGTAAAAAACGGCCATAAAGGGATTTACTATTTTATCCGTAGATTTTGTATTGGTGTTGCCGTATCTGCTTCCTTAGTTGCAGCTATTGGTTTTCCAACCTACGTTTTAATAAAAAATTACGCCGAAAAGCAAACTTTAGCGGATGATGACAATCCTGAAGAGCCCGCTCAAAAAATCAATCTACTCGCTTATAATGACTGACGGAAAGTCCTCCCTTACGTCAGTGGTAGAAGTCGCCTTAAACAAGCGGCTTCTTTTTTTGGTCAATAATTAGTAGTTTTCTAGTAGATAAAATAAATATTCCTTAACATTAAGTTAATTGTTGTAAGTAAAGGAAAACCCTTATAAAATAAGTGCAAGTGGTAAATATATATGGAAAAACCAGTTGCAGCTATTGAATTTAGCTCAAAAAAACTTAAATTAGTCGTGGGCTATGAACTTGATGGCCAAGTCTATGTTCTCTACGCTTTAACGAAACCTTATGGTCACATCGTTGAGCCAGGACAATTTTCAGACTTTGCAAAATTAACTCAAAGTATTAAAGAAGTGCATGACTTCTCTGATCCTTCTGCCAAACTTAAATTGACAATATCGGAAGCTTTGTTAGCGCTCCCACCCTACGGTCTAGATGTCTTTGAAACCAAACAAGTAACTACTGTTATTGGTGAGGAGAGCAAAATCAATACTATTGATATCCGTAATATATACGCTTTAATTAGAAATGCATCCAGTGAGATGGAAAACAGTTTAATCGATGTGATTCCAGAAACCTATATTCTCGATCAAGGCCGCTCTTTTACGCTTCCTCCGATTGGAATATCTTCTAGCACGCTTAGCATGATTGCTAAAGTCCATACCCTTCCTAATAAAATACCTAATGCTTATCAAACCGCATTAAATTCCGGAGAAATTAATGTTAAACGATTAGTGGTTGCTCCTTTTGCGGCAGCGAAGCTCCTCGCTTCCTATAGCGATATTCCTACTGATTACATTTTGGTGGATATCGGCTCCGATATCACCTCTGTGTCATTAATTGGAAATAAAACCCTCTATGCTTCTCGCACCTTTGAATGGGGCGGAGATCACATTACCGAAAGAATCATCGAAGCCTTCAATATCAACGAAGCCGATGCTGAAAAATATAAAATCCTCTATGGTATTGATAAACGGGAAATGAATTTCCGCGCTCCTGTATGCAAAACCGATGATGGTGAAGGACACGAAGTTAAACATCATCTCCAAGAACTCAATACCCTGATTAAATCGGAACTTGAAGTATTCGTTAAACAGCTCAATTCTGCGATTGATGATTTATTAGGTGATTATGGAACGGCTTACAAGACTTTGCCAATGATACTCGTTGGTGGAGGCTCAAAACTAAATGGTCTAGTGGAATATATCACTCCAAAAGTGCCAAGCGATACCGTCAAAGTGATATCGCCTCGCTCCTTTGGAGCAAGAAACCCCACCTTTACTAACTGTTTAGGAATGATCATCGCTAACGCCCAAATTCCTTCCGTCTATGATGAAAACCATCCGCGATTCGGTCAAGTGACCCGCGATCCGGTAAAATAAAGGAGAAATTCTATGGAAAACTATGACTTAGACAATTTCGAACCAGCGGCTAAGATCGTCGTCATTGGCGTCGGTGGAGCCGGAAATAACGCGGTTAATCGCATGATTGATGAAGAGATTAACAACGTCGAATTTTGGGTGGCTAATACTGATAAGCAAGCCCTATCAACCAGCAAAAGTAGCCATCGCATTATCTTAGGACAAGAAATCACTGGTGGTTTAGGAGCGGGTGGAGAACCCGAAATTGGTGAAAAGGCCGCTGAAGCCAGCGCGGAAGATATTAAACAAATTGTTGGCAATGCCAACATGGTATTTGTGGCGGCTGGTATGGGAGGTGGCACTGGAACTGGAGCGGCTCCTGTTATCGCTCGCATTGCTAAAGATGCAGGTGCTTTAGTTATCGCCATCGTCACTCGTCCTTTCTCCTTTGAAGGCAAAAAGCGTATCGTCCATTCCATCGATGGACTGAATAAACTCAAGACCTGTGTTGACTCTATCATCGTTGTCAGCAATGACAAATTGCT
>JAQVAY010000023.1 GCA_028690575.1 Bacilli bacterium
TATCAAAAGCACCCATTACCAAAAGAAGTGGTGATCAACTCACCAACAATTATTGGTAACTTAAAAGATATCCTAGATACCTTATTAGTGAATGTGACCAAAGGTCGCATCCACGAATTAATCATTAACGCGAAGCAAAACGCCGATAATGCCTTAGATCAATTCTTCTTAAGTGCGAAGTTAGACGCTGATCATTTTGCTTTGTTAGAAGAACTAGGTCAAATTTTAAAGATTGAGACACCATTGCATATTGAACTATTTGATAATTCTCATCTTCAAGGTTCCTCTCCCGTTGGAGCAATGGTGGCTTTCGTCAATGGTGAACCAAACAAGAACCTCTATCGCAAATTTAAGATTGAACATCAAGAATCTCGCGATGATTTATCATCGATGAAAGAAATCATCTATCGTCATTATCACAGGCTCGCTCTTGAGGCTAATAAATTACCCAACCTGATTCTAGTCGATGGTGGGATTAACCAAATCATCGCTGGTAAATCCGCGCTGAAAGAAGCCAATGTTGATATTCCTCTATTTGGACTAGCCAAGAATGATAAACATCAAACCGCTGGACTAATGGATGATAGTGGTGAAGTGTACCCAATTGAAAATAAGAAGTTATTCTTTCTTTTAACCAGGATGCAAGATGAAGTCCATCGCTTTGCGATTAGCTTTCATCGTGAGAAAAGAAGCAAGGCGATGAAATCATCCTTGCTCGATGACATCAAAGGTCTAGGACCAAGAAGAAAAGAAATGATTTATCGCGCCTATCCGGATGTTAATATATTGAAAAATGCATCTGTAGAGGAGTTAGAACAAATTCTGCCTTCACCTCTCGCCAATGCCATCTATCAGAAACTGCATCAGTAATATGTATCGATATATCGAAGTTCCTGTCATTATTTCTTGAAAATCGCCATCTGTATCGTTAATATAGATAACGCACATGTCCTCTTAGCTCAGCTGGATAGAGCAACGGCCTTCTAAGCCGTAGGTCAGGCGTTCGAATCGCCTAGAGGATACCAACTAAAAAATAGCCTAGATTTTATCTAGGTTTTTTATTTTAGTGAGCACAATTTGAGCACAATTTTCATATGACTACTGTTTTATTAAAAAATAGATATTTCGTTTTTTGATTATATATTGACAAAAATTATGAGGATATATGGCAAATCTGTAAAACAAGAATCGACAATTATGTAAGATGAAGGGTGAATTGTTTTATTATAATGATCGATATGATTTAGATTTGCTTTGCTAATTGGATGCTTAAAAGACTGAGAAATGAATCATAATTGTTTTCGCAAAAAAGTAGAATCTACTAAAAAATAATATAAATTGATATTGCAGATAGTGAACAAAAATGCATAAAACGCAAAAATGTTCAATAACCTTTGCAAAACGCATTAAGATATTTTAGAATATGAGTGAACAAAAACGCAGAAAATGCAAAAATGTTCAATGGAGATATGAATATGATCAGAAGAGATGATTATTTAAAGCAACTTATTAGTGCTAAATCTAATGGATTAATAAAAATTATTACTGGCATAAGAAGATGCGGAAAGTCATTTCTTTTGGATCCCATTTTTACGGATTATTTAAAAGGTAGTGATGTGGATGAAAATCATATTATTAAAATTAATTTTGATGAAAGAAAAAATGCTCGATATTTAAATCCAGATACTTTAGATTCGTATTTAAGAAAGAAAGTTGAAGATGACAAAACTTATTACTTTCTTTTGGATGAAATTCAACTCGTTGATAATTTCGAATCCGTTTTAAACGGCTTACTTCATCTGAAGAATGTTGATATTTATGTGACTGGGAGCAATTCAAAATTTCTTTCCTCTGATATTGTTACTGAATTCCGTGGAAGAGGGACTCAAATTAAAGTTTACCCATTGTCTTTCAAAGAATATTTGTCGACTTTTAATGGCAACAAGGAAGAAGCTTTTGCATCTTATATTATCTATGGTGGAATGCCACAAATATGTTCTTTGAAATTAGAAAAAGAAAAAGCCAAGTATTTAAAGGAATTATTTGATTTGACTTATACCAAAGATATAATCGATCGAAACAATATTAAGAAAGATGATATTTTTGAATCTTTAATTGATGTTTTAGCCTCTTCAATTGGCTCCTTAACTAATCCGAGCAAAATAACAAACACCTTTATTTCTAATGGATATAAAGGTTTATCCAAAAATACCATAATTCAATACTTATCATATTTACTTGATTCCTTTTTAGTGGAGAAAGTCATGCGTTTTGATATAAAAGGAAAAAAATACATCAGTTCCCCTTCAAAATATTATTTTGCCGATGTTGGTTTAAGAAATGCTCGGTTGAATTTTAGACAACTAGAAGAGAATCACATAATGGAAAATGTTATTTACTTAGAGTTAGCAAGACAGGGCTTTAATGTTGATGTTGGTGTCGTAGAAATAAATGAAAGTAATAAAAGAAAACAGCTTGAAATTGATTTTGTTTGTAATCAAGGAAATAAAAGATATTATATACAATCCGCTTTAAACCTTGAAACAAGAGAAAAGACCATCCAAGAAGTGAGACCATTCATAAACATATCTGATGGTTTTAAAAAAGTAATAATCGTCAAAGGAGAAGTAACTCCTTGGTATACAGAAGAAGGCATATTAGTGGTGGGAATGATTAATTTTTTAACAAATAGTTCTTGTCTTGATTTTTAATATTTTTAATTTTAAATAACTGAAAAATAGCCTAGATATTATCCAGATTTTTTATTTACGACTGGAGCAGGACAATGATTAAGCGAAATTCATTCTTAAAATATATCATCGGAAAAGTGACATAAATAGGAGTGTCATTTTTATATAAATACTCTTTGTTCCAATCTATTTTATATTCACTAGCAAAATTATTGTAATCTTCTCTCGCGAAAGTATTGATCAAGGTATTAACTTTTTCTTCAAAATCGATGTTTTTGCCTGATTGGAAACTCTCATCACTTTCATCACCTGGTTTATTGTTTTCGAATTGTTGGAAAAATGCGGTTGGTTCTTCTTCGTATTTTAAAACGTAATAATAAAGACCAGATGAATCAAAACCAGAGATGTTTTCATAAAAAAACTCAATTTTGGCGTCGGATAAATATTGGATCCCATAGTTTTCTTCAAGCTTATCGACATAATAACTAGGACTAAACTCACACGCTGTTAATCCAAATGTCATTATGAGTAGTGGGACAATTTTGCCTATTTTGTTTTTCATAAATTCATTTATATTATAAACAAGCTCTTCAAGAAATGTTCTTAAGTATATTCATTAAAATGACTTTTATTAATGGTGTGTAATTGCATAATTCAAGTGTTGTAAATGAGATGACAAAAACGAAAAATGTCATCGCGAAAGGAACAAATAATTATTAAATAGATATTCAATATCGATTATTGAATCTTCAATTTATGAGATAAAACCGCCAAAGATGAGGCTAAATCGATGTTTTCGACAACAACATCATCGGGAACTGATAAATGTTCATGAGTGAAGTTCCAGATTCCTTTAATCCCCGCTTTGATTAATATGGGGACAAGCTCTTCAGCGTATTGACCAGGAATAGTTAAGATAGCGATATGAACATTCAATCGGGGAATTAATGTTTCAAGTTTATCGACGCTAAAAATGATCTTGCCGTTAATTTGCGTATCGATTTTGTTGGGGTCAACATCAAAGCCCGCTAAGATATTGAGTCCAAGTTTAGAGAATCCATCATATTTTAAGAAAGCACTCCCTAAAGAACCGACCCCAATAATCACAGCGTCTGAGATATTGTTATAGCCTAAATAGGTGGCGATATCTTTAATTAAAATATTGATATCTCTGCCATTTTTCGGTTTCCCTGTCTCACTCGAAACAATCTGAATATCCTTTTTAACTTGTTCAGTATTAAGCCCTAATAAATCCGCTAACTCAGTCGAAGTAATACTCGTATTTCCCTTTTCTTTTAAAGAGATGAGAACATTATAGTATTTTGGCAATCTTTTGATAAAATTAGCAGACACTCCCACAGATGATTTCGGTAACATATTACCTTTATTATAGGCATTTTATCGCTCTTGTAAAAAGAAAATTACATTTTGTTGCTTTAATTATACGAAAGTATTATTATTTAAACGGTAAAAAAATACCGAAAGAATTAGAGGATTAATATGGAAAAGGAAGTAATTGATACCCAAACAGAAATTAATGAACTGGTCGTTAAAGCCTTAGTGGCTCTCGATGAATTTTTAAAATTAGATCAACAACAAATTGATTATATTGTCGCTAAGTGCTGCGTGGCCGGTTTAGACCATCATGGCAGTTTAGCAAAAATAGCCGTTGAAGAAACTGGTCGTGGTGTGTTTGAAGATAAAGCGACGAAAAACTTATTTGCGTGTGAATATGTACAAAACAATATGCGCAGTTTAAAAACGGTTGGAGTCATTAAAGAAGATTCCGTGACCGGAGTGACTGAAATTGCTGATCCCATTGGGGTCATCTGTGGTATCACTCCAGTCACTAATCCTACTTCGACAGTGATTTTTAAATGTTTAATATGTTTAAAAACGAGAAACCCAATTATTTTCTCTTTCCATCCCAGCGCTCACGAATGTTCGAAAGCCGCGGCTATTGTCATTCGCGATGCGGCGATTGCTGCTGGTGCTCCAAAAGATTGCATTCAATGGATTGAAAACTCATCGATGGAAGCAACTTCACTATTAATGAATCATCCTGATGTCTCAACGATCTTAGCAACGGGTGGTAACGCGATGGTCAAAGCCGCTTATAGTTGTGGTAAACCAGCTCTGGGTGTCGGAGCGGGCAATGTTCCCGCTTATATGAATAAATCTTGTGATGTTGAACAAGCGGTTAATGACATCGTCCTTTCTAAATCGTTTGATAATGGGATGGTTTGCGCTAGTGAGCAAGCCGTTATCATCGATCAAGACATATATGATGAAGCGCTTAAATTATTTAAAAGATTTAAAGCTTATATCGTCAATAAAGAAGAAAAGAAACTTCTCTCTAAATTTATGTTTGGCTTTGCCAATAAAGAAGAGGGTGTTGAAAACGCGCGCCTAAATCCTCATATCGTCGGTAAAAAGGCGAGTTGGATTGCTAAGCAAGCCGGTTTTGATATTCCTGAGGATACTTCAATTATCTTAGTTGAATGTCAAGAAGTTGGACCCCAAGAGCCGATTTCTCGAGAGAAATTATCTCCTGTTCTCGCTTGTTTCAAATGTAAAGATGAAGTCGAAGGCTTTAGTTTATCCGCTCAAATGGTGAACTTTAATGGTTTAGGACATAGCGCAGCGATTCACTGCCATGATCAAGCGATGGCGGATGCTTTTGGTGAAAACTGCAAAGCCATGCGTATCATCTGGAATTCTCCTGCTACCTTTGGAGGAATTGGCAATGTCTATAATTCCTTCTTGCCATCGATGACATTAGGCTGTGGCAGTTATGGTCATAACTCAGTTGGTGGTAATATTTCCGCGGTTAATTTGTTAAATGTAAAAAAAGTCGGTAAAAGGAGAAACACTATGCAATGGTTTAAAGTGCCAAGTAAGATTTATTTTGAAAGAAATTCCATCCAGTATTTAAAAGATTGTAAAGAGATGCACAAAGTCTTTATCGTCACCGATAAATCGATGATTGAATTAGGCTTCTTAAGCAAAATTGAAGAGCAACTAAATTTAAGAAAAGAAAAACCCATCATGCAAATCTGTAGTGGTGTGGAACCTGATCCCGATATCTCCTCGGTCCGCAAAGGAGCGGCCATGATGGATGTCTTCATGCCTGACACGGTCATCGCCTTAGGTGGTGGTAGTGTGATGGACGCGGCGAAAGGGATGTGGTTATTCTATGAGCATCCTGAAGTGAACTTTGATGATTTAAAGCAGAAGTTCATGGACATTCGAAAGAGAGCTTTTAAATATCCAGAGTTAGGTAAAAAGTCCCGTCTTATTTGCATACCCACAACTTCTGGTACGGGTAGTGAAGTGACACCCTTTGCGGTTATCTCTGATAAAGCCAACAATAAAAAATACCCCCTAACGGATTATTCTTTGACGCCCACTGTGGCGATTGTCGATCCGGAATTTACCACTAACTTGCCTCCTCGTGCTACGGCAATGACAGGTATGGATGTTTTAACGCACGCCATTGAAGCCTATGTCTCGGTGATGGCGAGTGACTATACAGATGGATTAGCCTTACAGGCTATTAAATTAGTCTTTGAATATTTACCACGAGCGGTAAAGAATGGTAAAAATGATTTAGAGTCGCGAGAAAAAATGCATAATGCTGCGACGATTGCTGGCATGGCTTTTGCTAATGCTTTCTTAGGTATGACCCATTCTCTTGCTCATAAAGTCGGAGCGGAATTTCATACTGTTCATGGTCTCGCTTGTTCTATCTTACTTCCTTATGTCATTCGCTATAATGGCGAAGTACCCACTAAATTATCAGTGTGGCCAAAATATAATCATTACTGTGCCGATAAGAAATATCGCGATATTTGCGATGTCTTACGCCTTAATGTCAAATCCAATCAAGAAGCGGTCACAGCCTTAGCGGACGCTTGTAAGAATCTCGCTCTTGAAGTCGGATTACCCATCTGTTTTAAAGATACCCAAATTGAGGAAAGCGTCTATAACGAAGCGGTGGAGAGAATTGCCTATCTCGCTTATGAAGATCAATGCTCTCCCTGTAACCCTCGCGTTCCTTTAGTGGAAGATATGAAAGCCATGTTAATCAAAGCTTATCAAGGTGAATAAAATGACCATCTACATCTGTGTTGGTTCAGCCTGCCATTTAAAAGGGAGCTATGACATTATCTCTTTAATGAAAAAAGCTATTTCGGAACACAATTTAGAAAGCGATATTGATTTAAAGGGCATGTTTTGCCTTGGCAAATGTGGCATTGCTGGCGTGACCATTAAAGTCGATGATCAAATCATTACTGGTGTTAACCAGGAGAACTTTGAGCAAATTTTTCAAGAGAACATCCTCGATGTTTTAGGTAAGTAATATGTTATATCCCCTCGAGTCAAAAACGAATAACTGCAAAAACTGTTATAAGTGCATTCGCAACTGCCCAGTTAAAGCCATTTCATTCTTTGAGAATAAGGCTAGTATTTTGCATGACGCTTGTATTTTATGTGGCAAATGTTATCTCGTTTGCCCTCAAGGGGTCAAAGTCGTGAGAGATGATGTTAAAAGAGTTTTAGCCTTATTAATTAAAAAAGAGAAGGTTGTCATCTCTTTAGCTCCTTCCTTTTTAAATAGTTTTGAGAATATCTCTTTTAAGCAAATTCAAGAAGCGGCGAAGAAATGCGGTTTTTTCGAAGTGGAAGAAACCGCGATTGGCGCGACCATCGTCAAGAATGCTTATGATGAGATGGTCAATAAGAATGAGCAGAGTATTATTATCTCTTCTTGCTGTCCCTCTATTAATTTATTAATCAGTAAGCATTTTCCTGATTGCGTTCCCTATTTAGCTCCCGTTTTAACTCCGATGCTCACCCACGCTAAATATATCAAAGCGCGTTATGGAGAGGAGACTAAAGTCGTTTTTGTCGGTCCTTGCATCGCCAAAAAGCACGAAGCGGACGAGAATAAAGATTTAGTTGAAGCGGCGATATCTTTTGATGATTTGAATATGATTTTCTCAAAGTTTGATATTGAACTCAAAGAAGATCTTCAAACTTATGTCGATCATTCCAAAGCTCGATTCTTCCCGACTTGTGGGGGCATCATCAAAACCATGAAGCAAGACAATCCAAAATATAAGTATCTCTCGATTGACGGAGTGGAAAACGCCATGAGAGCATTAAGCGATATTAAACACGGAAATATCGATCACTGTTTTATCGAGATGTCAGCTTGTCCCGGCAGTTGTGTGAATGGGCCCTTAATTGGAAATTTCCATCGCTCGGTTTTAAAGGGCTATTATATGGTCGAAAAATCAGCGGGAAAAAAAGACTTTTGCTTAACTGATGAAGAAGTTGATATCGCTCATCAATATGAGCCGAGCAATTTAAAAGAATCAATTCCGAGCGAAGAAGAGATTAATCGTGTTTTAATCGCCACTGGTAAGCCGACGATTGCTGACCGACTAGATTGTGGCAGTTGTGGCTATCCTTCTTGCCGCGATAAAGCTATCGCCATTATCCAAGGAAAAGCCGTTAAAGAAATGTGCCTACCAGAACTAATCAAAAGAGCGAATTCCTTTTCTGATCGACTCGTCAAAACCTTCCATGAAGGTCTTATTGTCGTCGACTCTGATTTAAAGATTAAACTCATTAATCGCTATATGGCGGATTTAGTGGGAGTTAAAAAAATCAGTGATGTCATCGGCAAAGATGTGAGTTTTATTCTCGATCCAGCCTATTTTATTAAAACCTTTGAAGATAAAAAGAACTTCCATCAGGTTATATTGATGGGAGAATATAACACTTATATCGACCTTTCCATTTTCTATGATGAAGATTCTAATGTTTTAATTGGAGCTTATAAGAATGTCACCAAAGAAATTATCGAAGAAAAAGAACAGCAAGAAAAGATCAATAAAACCATCCAATTAGCGGATGAGATCTTATTGAAGAATATGAAATCAGTGCAAGAGATTGCCTCCTTACTAGGAGAAACTACCGCTTCCACCAAAGTCGCGCTTAAAAACATCACGGAGACGATTAAAAAATGATGTTAGTGAATCATTATGTCGATATATCCGCGATGTCTTTTAACCATTTTGGAGAAGAACTATGTGGAGATAATGTCATTATTAATCACTTAGATAATAATGTTGATTTAGTTGTTTTAGCCGATGGTCTCGGCAGTGGGGTTCAAGCCTCCATCCTCTCGATATTGACGAGTACGTTATTATCTAAGATGTTCTCCAATAATATCTCAATTGAAGAATGTGTTTCGACCATCGCGCAAACCCTTCCCTATATCAAAGAGAAGAAGGCTTCATATTGCACGTTTACGATTATCAAAATCACAGATGGCAAATATGTCGAAATCTATAATTATGATAACCCTCAACCTTTTTTAGTTGCTCATCATGAAGCAAAACCCATTGAATATAAAGAAGAAATCATTGAGAATAAGCGTTTATATATCGCGAGATTTGAAATCAAACTTAACGACGCCATTATCGCTTTAAGCGATGGGGTGACTTACGCTGGAACTGGTGATAAGTTTAACTTTGGTTTTGATCTTTCTCATATTATGAGTTTCATGGGTAAAATGGCGAGACCCGAAGACTCCGCCTCAAGTTTAAATACTTTCTTCATGGGCTATGTGAAGAAACTCTATAACAATCAATTCGGAGATGATGCGAGTTGTGTTTTCATCAAAATAAGACCGCGACAAACCATCAATCTGATGGTGGGACCTCCCACCAATCCCAGCGATGATGATCGCATCGCCGCCTTATTCATGTCAAAGCCAGGTCTACATATTGTCTGCGGAGGTACAACCTCAAAAATCATCGCCCATTATTTAGATAAACCCGTCATTCCTCTTCTTCAATATGAAGACAAAAATATCCCTCCTATTTCAACCATAGAAGGAGTGGATTTAGTGACCGAAGGAATTGTCACTTTAAATAAAGTGTTAAAGAACGCTCAATCATTCTTGAATGATAATAACGCCGAATACTTTAATTGGTTCTATCATAAGGATGGTGCTTCTTTAATTAGCAAATACTTGCTTGATACGGCGACCGAGATTAATATCTATGCGGGATGTGCCATTAACGAGGCCCATCAAAAAGGAACCGCCTCTTTAAATCACGCCTTCAAGATGCATGTTGTCGATGAACTGTCACAAGATTTAAAGAAGATGAATAAATGTGTCCGCGTGACATATTATTAAGGAGAGATTATGAGTCGAATATTTGATACTGATGTTCAATCATTGAAACATAAAGTTTTAACCGCCATCGCTAAGAGTGCTTATCACGACACTCTCGTCGAGGATTGCTATGCCATTCCCAAGCAAATCATCCCCGGACCCAAGCCAACTTGTCGGTGTTGTATCTATAAAGAAAGAGCCATTGTGCAAGAGCGAATCGCTTTAGCCTTAGGCGGAGATAAGAATATTAAAAATGTCGTTGAAGTCATTAAAATTGCCTGTGATGAATGTCCCGTTTCGGGCTACTATGTCTCTGATCGTTGCCGCGGTTGTATCGCTCATAACTGTCAAAAAGCTTGTCATAAAGGAGCGATTAGTTTTTCTAGCACCACGAGACAAGCCATCATTGATAAAACCAAATGCATCAATTGCGGAATGTGCGCGAAAGCCTGCCAATATAACGCCATTTTGAATAATCAAAGACCGTGTGAAATGGCTTGTAAAGTCAAAGCCATCTCTATGGGTGAAGATTTAGCAGCGACGATTGATGATGAGAAATGTATCCATTGTGGAGCGTGTGTCTATACTTGTCCCTTTGGAGCGATTATGGATAAGAGCTATATCACTGATGTCATTAAGGTATTACGAGCGAATAAAAAGAATAATCAATCGAATGTCTATGCGATTGTCGCTCCTAGTATTGCTAGTTCTTATAAAACGAGTTCGATCGGGAAAGTCGTGAGCGCGATTAAAGCCTTAGGTTTCCACGCTATCGTCGAAGCCGCCTTAGGAGCGGATATGGTTTCTTATCATGAAGCAAGAGAGTTACATGAGAAAAAACTTTTAACCTCTAGTTGCTGTCCAGCTTTTGTCGATTTAATCAAGAAAAACTATCCATCATTAACCAATGTCATGTCTTCTTCTTTATCGCCGATGGCAACGATTGGTAAATATATTAAAGAGAACGATCCAAAAGCGATTACTGTTTTTATCGGTCCCTGTGTCGCTAAAAAAGCTGAAGCCTTAAAAGAAGAAGTCAAACCCTATATTAATTTTGTATTAACATTTGAAGAATTAGAGGCGATGTTTGACGCGAAAGAGATCGATATTAATGTCTTAGAAGAATCGTCATTAGATAATGCTTCTTATTTCGGTCGTATCTTTGCTCGCAGTGGTGGTTTATCAGCTTCCATCAGTCAATCCTTAAAAGAACAGAATATCGATTTTGAAGTTAAAGGTGTCGTTGGTGATGGCGTAGATAATTGTAAATTGCTTTTAAATAAAATTAAAAACCCCCAAAGTGACATTAACTTTGTCGAAGGGATGGCGTGCCCCAATGGTTGTATTGGCGGTCCTTGTTCTCTATCTCATAGTCTGGTGGACAAAAATGTTATTGACCGCTATGGCAAAGAGAGTAAAGAACAGACTATTAAAGACGCTATATCTTCTTTCATTGATGAAGAATAACGCATAAAAATATTGAAATATTTTATGATATATTTTTTCGCTCATTAAAGCGCTTGATTTAGATAAAGAGAGTGATTCCCGCTTTTTCTGAATCAGCGAGATAAGTGGCGACACCAGCATATTCGATGCCGTCAATCAGTTCTTCTTTTCGAATACCCATGACATCCATGCTCATCGTGCAGGCGATAAATTTCACTCCTGCGGCTTTTGCTTGAGCGATTAAGTCGGGTAAAGAATCCACATTTTTCTTCTTCATGACGGACTTCATCATCTTGGCACCCATTCCGCCAAAATTCATCTTCGAGATGGGCATTTTTTTCGGACCTCGTGGCATCATGGCACCGAACATCTTTTCAATCAAAGATTTTTTGACTTTGACTTTCTGTTCTTTGCGCAATAGATTCAAACCCCAGAAAGTGCAGAAAATTGTGACATTTTTGCCCATTGAACGACTGCCTTGAGCGATGATCATTGAGGCCATGGCTTTATCCATATCCCCACTAAATAAGACAATGGTGGTGTTTTGATTTTCCACTGTTTTAGGAGTGGCTTGCGCGGAACCTTTTTGGATGATGGCGACATAGCCTTCTTTCGTCGCTTCTTTTTTCAATAAGGTATTACCAGTCGTTAAACACCATTTTTCGACATCGTTAAAATACCCACTGTCAGTGGCAATGACTTTCACAATTTCGCCTTCTTTCAGTTTTTCGACCGCTTTATAGGTCTGCATGATGGGACCAGGGCATTGAAGGCCACATGCATCAATGACCACTTTGATTTCTTCATCATGATTATTATCATGAGTATTTGATGCTGGTTCGATAAGGCGATGTTCGGGATTACGCAACTCTTCTGGGCGCGTATTTTGATGGAGAATTTTATAGATTTTATAGCCTCCTAAGAGATTACTGACATTGGTATAGCCATGATTGACCAGGACTTTAATCAGTAGATAAGCTGTTTGTCCCACATTGCAATAAACGAGAAGAGGAGCATCTTTTTCTTGCGGGAGTTTGTCAAGATTTTGACGGATACCGCTAAAAGGAATATTGATAGCTCCCTCAATATGACCAAGACTAAACTCCAAAGGAGTACGGGCATCAATTAAGATGCCTTTATTTTTCATAAAGGTCTCTAATTCATTCTGATTAACGACTCCGAATTCTTTCTGCATCATATTGCTAGCGACATAGCCGGCAATATTGACGGGGTCTTTTGAAGAACCATAAGGTGGAGCGTAAGCGAGTTGAATATCCGGCAAATCAAAGATCGTCAATCCACCTTTTATCGCCGTAGCAATCACATCAATGCGCTTATCGACGCCTTCTTTGCCGATCACTTGAGCGCCGAGAATTTTCCCCTTTTCCGGGCTGAATAAAAGTTTGATGACGATATCATTAGCCCCTGGATAATATCCCGCGTGATTAGAACGGGTGACCATCGTACTACGATAGTCAACTTTTTTACGTTGGAGAGTTTTTTCATTATTACCAGTACTCGCTACTGTCAAAGAAAAGACTTTGACGATGGAAGTACCGAGGCTTCCGTTATATTTGACATCCCAACCATTCATATGATCAGCGACGAGTCGCGCTTGACGACTGGCTGGCCAGGCGAGAGGAACCGCGATGGGAGTACCATCAATATAATCTTTAACTTCAATGGCGTCTCCAACGGCATAAACATCGGGGATAACCTCTCCGCTCTTGGCGTCCATCACCTGCAGATGATCGTTGGTGAGGATGTGGCCTTTTTCGCCGGTCTTAATTCCTCCCGAAAGAGCTAATTTAGACTCGGGGCGAATGCCGGCGGCCATAATGATTAAATCAGTTTTTAAAATCATGCCACTTTTTAAGACGACAATCTGGCCGTTATCTTTAATTTCGGCGATAGTATCTTGAAGATAGATTTTCACCCCATTCGTCTCTAATTCGTTTTGAGCTATTTTTGCCATCTCAAAATCAAGAGGCGGAAGAATTTGGCTAGCGAGGTCGATGATCGTGACCTTAATTCCTCTTGAGAGGAGATTCTCCGCTAGCTCAATGCCGATAAAGCTCCCGCCAATCACAACGGCTGATTCGACTTTTTCGTGATTGATAAAATTATCAATCTTGTCCGTATCGTTCAAGTTTCTCAAAGAAAAAACATTATGCGCTTGTTCGATGCCAGGAATAGGGAGCCAAATCGGAGTCGCGCCGGGAGCGAGAAGCAATTTATCAAAGGTCTCTTCATAAGTTCGCCCTGTTTTTACTTCTTGGACGGTGACCTTTTTCTTTTTGGTATCGATAGCGATGACTTCTGAAAAAATTCGCACATCGATATTTTGATTGTTGCGAAAGGTCTCCGGAGTTTCAACGAGCAAACGCTCACGGTTAGAAATCACATTTCCGATGTAATAGGGGAGACCACAATTGGCAAAAGAGATATACTCGTCTTTTTCAAAAATAATAATCTGATCTTCTTCACTCAATCTTCGAGCTCGTGTTGCCGCTGTTGCGCCACCGGCGACACCTCCGACAATGACAATCTTTTTCATATTTCTAC
>JAQVAY010000090.1 GCA_028690575.1 Bacilli bacterium
CAAGGATCGTAGGTCCTGTTCTGATTGGAAACGGTGTAATGATCGGGGAAAACGTCATCATCGGACCATACACGAGCATCGGAGATAACTGCGTTATCAAAGGAAATGCCAAAATCTTTTCATCCTCACTCTACAGCGGGGTCGTTATCGGATCTGACACCACGATCTCCGGAAGTATTGTCGACATTAATACAAATATCGGTGATAACTGTTCCATAGAACACAACACCGTAATCGGTCCCAGATGTATTCTTCAGAGCAATGTTACCATTCACTCAGGAACACGGATCTGGCCGGAAGTAATCGTTCCTGAGGGTTCTGTCGTAAAAGTACATCTGCTCAACGATAAATTCGACAAACGCTTTGAAGGCTCATAAATAGAGTATATTTTTTAGGAGCGGGTAGCCTTTTCTTTGGCTTCCCTGCATTTATCTATAAAGACGCGGTCATTTCCATCCGCAAATGACAAGGCATTGTCAAAGGATGAGACCGCCTCGGAATATTTCCCCAGATACATCTGCTCATACCCTTTATTATACCAGGCATTTGCATCTTTTGGCAGAGCGATCAGCACACGCCTGAAACAATCAAAGGCTTCTGCGTGCTTTCCCAGATTACTTAGGGCAAGACCTTTATTGTTCATCGCTCCGGTCATAGCCCGTTCAAACTTGAGGGCTTTATCATAATAAAAGACGGCTTCCTCATATTTGCCAAGTAAGGAAAGAGCATTGGCACAATTGAAATAGCTTGCAGCATGACCCGGCGCGATCTCAAATGTTGCCTTGTAGCAGGAAATTGCATCTTCCACCTTGCCGCCGTCAAAAAGCATCAGACCGCGATTAAACCAGTGTTCCGGACCCCTCGGCTCCAAATCACAGACTTTAATCATGATCTCGTCAGCCTCCTTATACTTCTTTGCACGGGATAACATCCATGCATGACTTGTTAAAAATACTACATCATCAGGAGATAATGAGAGGGCTTTCAAAAAGCAGGTGTCTGCTTCCTCATATCTTCCAAAACTTGCAAGAGTGTCTCCTTTGTTATGGTAATAAACTGCGGATCCCGGACGGAGTTCAATTGCCTTATCATAACATGAAATGGAGGCTTTTTCTTCTTTGGCCATCGCGAGAAGGCGGCCTTTCTCATGCCATGCAACAGGATTTTTCGGGTCGGCCAAGATGGCTTTATCTAAACAGTGAAGAGCATCGGTATACCGGTAGAGATGAACATATGATTCTGCCTGTGAAAGCCACATCGCAGAATCCGCTCCGGATGGAGAGACATCTCCCTTTTTTTTGAATGTATGGAACAATCCCATGTAATAATTATCCATTAGCGGCGATAGGTGATGAACAATTCGGATGCCGGATGCCGCAAAATTCCTCTGTTACCATAAAATGCTTATAACAACCCCTCTAACTTGTTAATCAATGACGCGCCCCTCTTCCCTCCCAGAATTCTTTGCCGGCATACGCAGAGCAGGATTCTTCAAACGGCTCTTTGGCTGGAGCCAGATAAAAAATCAGGCTGAATCTGCTTATGCAGAATACCTGTCGGAAACATCAGAGTCGGAAAGAAAATATCGGGAACTTGAATCGCGGTCCACTTTTCTGTCAGAAGAACTGACCGAAGCAAAAGCGAAACTGACCTCTCTTGAGGGAATCCGTGATGTTGAAACAAAAACATATCTGGAGACGAAAGAGGGATTGGAAGTAGCATCGCGGGAACTGAAAAATGCCAGAGAAAAAATTGCCGGACTGGAAAGTGTAAGAGAGCAGCAGGGTCTGGCAGAAACAGAGCGGAGACGGGAAGAGAGAGAAAGATACCAGACACTTGAATCGGAATTTACCAGAATCTCTGATGAACTTACCAACACAAAAGGAAAAATTGCCGCACTCGAAAGCGTAAGAGAGCAGCAGAACCTCGCTGAAGCTGAGAGAAGAAGGGAAGAGAGAGAAAGATATCAGGATCTTGACGCAGAATGTACAAAAATATCCACTGAACTTACTAATGCAAAAGGAAAAATTGCGGCTCTGGAAAGTGTAAGAGAAGAACAGGATTCTGCCGAAACAGCACGAAGAAAAGAGGAAGCCGAAAAATATCTGGAGCTGAAAGAGAAACTGGAGGCAACCACGCAGGAACTGATTTCTGCTAAAGAGGTGATCTCCGCATTTGAAAGTGTCAGAGAGGAGCAGACCGCAGAGTACAACAGGAAGATCGAGAGAATCAACACGTTGTATGACCAGTTGAAAGATGACAGGGAAAAACTCGCCGAAGAACAGTTGAATCTCATCGTCAAAAAACAGGAAGAACTTGCGACATCCTGGCAGAAGCATGAGCTTGACGTCGCTGAGAACATCCGAAATATCTGCAGGAAACACGACTTTGTCTGGTGTGAGAAAAATGAATATCCGCATACGGGGACACCGGATAACGTGATCCTTATCGGGAAAAAATACACGATATTTGATGCTAAGAGTCCTAAAAATCCGGAAGAACTCGACAACTTCCCTATCTATCTGAAGAGTCAGGCTGAAGCGATGAGTAAATACTGCAAACACGATGACGTTAGAAAAGAGGCATTTCTGGTCGTTCCGTCAAGCACGCTTGATGTTCTGACAACATATCAGTATGACCTTGCCGAATATGTTGTTTATGTCATCACCCCGGAATCTCTAGTCCCGGTCCTTCAGATCTTAAGACAGATCGAAAACTATGAGTTCACTGATACGATGAGCCCCGAAGACCGTGACAAACTCTGCAGATTTATCGGAAAATTATCCCACACGACCAAACGGAAAATCCAGATCGATACATACTTCTCCAGAGAGTTCATTGATGCCCTGAAGGGGATCGATACCATCCCTGATGATTTTGCATCAGAGATCGGAATGTATGAACAGAAAGCAAAACTCAATCCGCCAATGGAAAAACGTGTCAAGATGATAGAAATCGGTGACGTTGAAAGCGACGTCAAAAAACTGGAGACAGAGA
>JAQVAY010000091.1 GCA_028690575.1 Bacilli bacterium
TTAGGTGTATATTTAGGTTTTAGATATTTTTCCCAGGGTTTTGAGAAAAATGTGCACCCTAGGGATTTGCCTCTCTCTCAGGAAGGAGTTGATTGGGTGTGGATACACGGGATATCCCACCGCGAATTCAAAGTAGGCGTACAGTTTGAGACACCTGTAATGAAGTCTCACAATATAGGTCCCTATCAGGATCATAAAAAAAATTATTATTTAGTATCGTATTTTTTACCTGCATCTCGAAGTTGTGAGGAATATTTGTAGATATCTGAAATTGACTCAATTGGTTGTTTTTCCTCTTTCTCATTATTAAACAACCCAATATAGCGTTTTGTATCACTGTTGAGATACAACCGGCAAATTGGTTTCCTGTTTGAATCATCCAAAAGGATACCGCAATATGATTTTACATCTCTCATACTGACTCGTGTAGGGGCAATAATGTCACACAGTATTGCACGAACGATATAGAATCCTTCTCTCTCGTCCTCAGTTGTAATTATTCCAGAATCTTCTTCACTATCTTCGGGGACGTCATTTTCTTTCTCCACATTCTCGGGAGCCATTGCAGATTTCAGCCGCTCATTTATGACGTCATTGATATACTGGTTCAATGCACGTTTGGTGATTTCGGTAAAGTTACCGATCACATTTTTCGTGAGCATGCCGTCGTAAATCTGATGGGCAAAATATTTCACAATTTCTTGTGAAGGAGACTCCATATCCTGAGCGAAAATTTGTTTTATGGCTTTGACATATTTCATGTTCAAAGCTGAGGGAAGAATCTTATCAACATTGAAAGTCTCCTTTCTAAACTGCTTGAGGACCTCAATATTCTGATCAGTGAGGTTTATCATATCTAATTCAAGAAATGGCTTGGTATCCATCTTGTTTGGAGTGTCAATGTCAGAGAAAAACAGAAATTTCTTTCCATTGGTAAGGATGCCAATTTTTGCCGGAACAACGGAAAAATACCGGAAAAGTTGTGACATGTGTATTGATGCCAAATCCGTATCAACTGATTTACACTCAATCAATATCACCGGTTTTCCCTCTTTTATAATTGCATAATCGACTTTTTCTCCTTTTTTTGTTCCAACATCCGCCACACACTCGGGACAAACTTCACTTGGATCAAATACGTTATAACCAAGAATCTGAAGAAAAGGTAAAATCAATCCGTTTTTCGTTGCTTCCTCTGTTTTAACATTCTCAATAATTTTTGGAATCCTAACTGAAAAAGCACGTAGTTGATCATTAAAATCCATTAAAATTCACAAGCTAATGATATAGCGCAAAAATATATAGTTGTTTGCCCAAAGAGTGCAAGATATGCTATATTTTGTGAAATCAGAAATGTTCAATTAAAATCTCCCTCAATACAAATCCAACAGACCCTCTGCTCTAAAAATCTCCGTTAAAAAAAGAATAGATTCCCTATTGGGAATCTTACAACTCAGGATACGTCAGACCCGTCACATCGAAGTCCGTTCCAAAGCGGGTGTTAAACTCGGTCAGGACACTCTCGACGCTCATATCCTTGAAGACATCCGGATGGATCATTTTTGCCAGAGCTACGGCGGCGGCACAGGATCTCGGCCCGTAGGTAAGATCGTTTCTGAGAAGCCAGACCTGGTCATTCTCGACTGCACTGATCGTATTGAACCCGGTCCTTGATACAAGCTCGTCATAAGCGGCCTCTGGATCGTTCATATTATTCACGAGTTTCACGATGATCTGCGGACTGGATGAGACCACCCACTCGTCGGAGATCTTCTTGGAACCGGCATCGGTCAGGATGTTCTGTCCGCCGGCGATCGTGATCAGCTGGCCCATTCCCGTATCCGTTCCCTGACCCCAGTAGGCCGTGTAGCTTTCCGCGTAGACCGTGCGAGCCCAAGAAATCGGGTTAACTCTTGATTCGACCTCGGTAATGACCTCGTCATAATAATCCGCGATCTGCTGAGCCTTTTCAGTATTGCCCGAGATCTTCCCGATCTCCATGATATCCTGAGCCATCGTTTCAGGCTTTGTGCAATCAATGTACACAATTGGAATACCCGCTGAGGCGAGAACTTCGGCGTTCTTCGGCTTCGAAGTTGCGTAACCAATGACCAGATCAGCATCAAGCGAAATAAGATATTCCACATCCGGTTCGTTCCATGCTCCGACCACCACGGCATTCGGATACATCTTCGCCTGCTCGGCGTTGTTTGCAATCGACTGGGAAATACCAACCACTTTATCGGCATCTCCTAAGAGATACAGAATCTCACCCGCATTCGAATTCAGCAGAACGATACGCTCTGCCGTATGATTCAGCGTCACGGTCGTCCCGTCGGAATTCGTGATGGTGAGATTATTAGACGTATCACCTGAGACACATCCAGCGGCGAACACAATACAAATCAGAGTCAGAATGACTCCCAGAGTAACAAATACTTTCTTCATAATACCATCTATGATGGAGCATAGGAGAGGATGAACTTCCCCTGTTCATTTTCAACAATTTCTGAATTTACTCCGTAGACATCCCGGACAGATTCAACCGTGAGGACATTATCAGGAGTTCCATAGGCATACATCTCACCGTCTTTGAGCATCAGCACTTTATCCGTGTAACGGAGTGCCAGATTCAGATCATGCAGGGCGATTATCATACCAGAGTCATCCTTTCTAACAATGTTCCGCATGGTCAAAACGGTTTCCAACTGGTGTCTGAGATCAAGAGAGCTGGTTGGCTCATCGAAGAGAAAGAAGGACGGATCCTGAGCAAGCGCCCGGGCGATGAACACCCGCTGCCGCTGCCCCCCGGA
>JAQVAY010000092.1 GCA_028690575.1 Bacilli bacterium
TTATCATTATTTGATCGTGCTAAAAATTACCAGAATGCCGGCTACGTTTATCGTGCAGGGATGGGGAATCCGGAAGTTATCTGGGGTACATATGCAAGAGGTTACCTCAGTGCAGTTGAAGAACTTATAAAATCTGTGCTGGAGGGAAGACTTACCAACGACACCTTTGGATATCCTATATTTTACCTTTTTTCACATTATCTTGAACTTAGGTTCAAAGAAATCATGCTAATCGGAAGACCATTAATAGGAGATGATATAAGTTTTTCAAAGGGCCATAATTTGTTTCAGCTATGGGGTGAATGCAAAAAAATATTTAAAGTAGTCTATGAATGTAAAGAATACTCTGATTTTGATAAAGAAGTAAGAGAGGTTATTCTTACAATAGATCATTATGTCAAAGAACTTTCTCAGGACAGCCAAGCACAAACATTTCGTTATCCGATAGACGTAAATGGCAAACCTTTAATGAAAGATTCTATTGTTGTATTGAATATTGAAAATCTCGCTCTTGTGACAAATTGGCTCCCGCAGGCTCTTAATGGTTTGTGTGCCCCAATGTATGAAAGGAAAAGATGGATGGATGAATGTCATGCTGAACTACGTGCAGAGTATCATGACGATTATTGGAGATGATAGATCATTTTCCCGATCATAGGAAACATTTTGAAACCTATATCTTGATTTTTTCAAAGTCTTGTTTTTCTTTCTCCGCATCCTTTTATCCTGTTGAAATGGGACATACTCGGTGTTCTCTCAACTAAAAAGCTAGCTTCCTTATTGGATGTAATTCGATTTCGTGTACCGTATTTGTGTGGATCCCTGAGAAAAAAACCAACCGCGAATCGGCGCGAATCCACCCTTCGGGTGAACAGAATCGGATTTGCTGATCCTCACTTGAACTCGGCGTGTCTCTCGCAAACCTTCGGTTTGCTCAGCTAAGGGCGAGCCTGTCGGCTCACCCCGCGCCCCGCCGGTTCATCCCTCATCGGGAACGTTCGGGCAAATCCTGTCGCCGCCCCAGCGGCTCCCAATAACAATATCTCCTCCTCTCCTCCATAAAAACAACTCTCTGAAGATTTCTCTCGCGAGAGGCGCCGGGGCGCCGATAGGATTTGCCCGAACGCTCCCGATGAGGGATGAGCAAGACAGCGAAGCTGTATTGCGAGAGTGAGGATCAGCAAATCCGATTCTGTTCACCCGAAGGGTGGATTCGCGCCGATTCGCGGTTGGTTTTATCTCTTGTTTCCACACCCAGCCATACCCTCCCTGAATTGGATTCACACTAACCCCGCGTAAGTTCTATTCTAAAAATTTTCGGTGAGTAAATTATATGTATGTCTAATATGTCTTTGGAGGTGATTCCCCGGTGATGTAGAGAAATCCCTCTCACAAATTGCCTACAATCGACGATCTTCGAGGTATTTATGTGATTCATCCTGCGAGAAAAAAGAGGGGGTTTCTGGGGTCGAAGGGGCCGATCACCAATTACGGCTGAGCAATTCCGGAGCCGCATAGCCCACCTTGTACGGGTAAAAACTCTCGATGAAATCACGGCTTTTAACTGTCCGTCTGTCTTTGTCTGCGTAATCCCATCTGCCGTTACTATCCTTATATGCGGGCGCGATCAGGAAATCCTCCGATTCTCTATCGCCGTTCATGAGTGCCCAAGCTTCACCTGGTGCCGGATTCTCTGTACTCGCAACAATGAAGCCTGCACGGTACGTTTCGTCGCCTCCGATACATCCTGCACTGAGAAGAACCCCAAGCAGGACAACTGCGATCGTCGCAAGAACGCGGGCAGTGGTCCTGAATGAGGATTGAAATTTGGTCATGAGAAAGAATAGGGGGCGGGGATATATATAGGATTCTGTTGGTCTTGTCAATGAAGCGAGGTATGAGATGGGTTTGGATTCAGGTGATAGAGATATGTGCAGTGGATTTTGATATGATGAGTGTTGATATTGGCTGATGCGAGTTGTTCAACGAAGGGAATTAAATAATTACTGTTAATAAATGTAAATCAATGAGCTATTTAGATACTATACCTGACAGAAAATTATCATTATTTGAGCGTGCTGAAAATCACCTTAATTCCGGCTATGTATATCGTGCAGGAATGGGGAGTCCTGATGAGATCTGGGGCACATATGCAAGGGGTTACCTCAGTGCAGTTGAAGAACTTATAAAATCCGTGCTGGAAGGAAGGATTACTAGTGATACTTATGGGTATCCAATATTTTACCTTTTTTCACATTATCTTGAACTTAAGTTCAAGGAGATCATGCTAATCGGCAGACCATTAATTGGAGATGATATAGGTTTTTCAAAGGGTCATAATTTGTTTCAGCTATGGGGCGAATGCAAAAAAATATTTAAAGTAGTCTATGAATGGAAAGAATACTCTGACCTTGACATTCAAGGAAGAGAGATTTTTCTTACAATGGATCATTTTGTCAAAGAACTATCTCAGGATAACCAGGCCCAGACATTTCGTTATCCGGTAGATGTAAATAGCAAACCTTTAATGAAAGATTCTATTGTTGTATTTAACATTGAAAATCTTGCTCTTGTGACAAATTGGATGCCGAAGGCTCTTGATTGTCTGTGTGTCCAAATTTATCTAAACAGAGAATTGATGAATGAATATTATTCTGAATCACGGGCTGAGTATCGTGAAGATTATTGGGGATGATAAATCAATCTCTCAGTTAAAGAAAACAGGTTGAGGTCGATATCTTGATCGTTACTACGGCCTTGTTTTCTTTTCCCGCATCCCTTTTATCC
>JAQVAY010000093.1 GCA_028690575.1 Bacilli bacterium
AAGATAAATAACACACCATTCGTGCCTGCAGAAAAGAGGGATTTAGTGCTTGATGTATTCAATTCATTCATCAAAGATCTGGAGAACCATAAATTGAATGCCGAGCATTTGTTGGAAAAGGTTGAATCACATGCCGTCTCCAAATACTGATATTGCGAGAACGAAGGAGTTAATACATAATCTCTATTTAGATGATTTCCCCGATTTAAATGATAAAGATCTTGAAAATGAGTTAAATAAAAAACTTAAAGAATGGGAAAAATCAACGATTAGTTATTTGGAAAACACCAATCCTCTTGAAATACATAGATCAAACTTGGTTTCTGCAGAGTGGGATTATAGAGCACACGGAGGTTCTATACCATCTATCATAAGCGATCTTGATGAATATAAAATGCTTCAACCATCTGCAGACGTTAATTTTTGGGAAGATAAGATAGGCGCAGTAGATACTACAACAGGTGAAAGGAAAGACGAGTCCATTATAGAAAACCTTAGTCTTATTCGTCGGAATGAGCAGGAAGCATGGAGAAAAGAGTATGAAAAACAGTTACTTGAATGGCAACTGGCAGAAATACAAACTCTCCGTGAACAATTGCTGCAAAATTTAAAAGAATGGTTTGAAACAATACAGCAGATGAAAGAGGTATTTGATGAGTTGGGAGTTGATACCGGAGTTTTATGGGATCTAAGCGTAGGTAAATTAAGCACACAAGATATATCTGTCCTTAAAAAATGGGCTGAGTATCTAAAAAATGATGAAAGAATTCGTGAACTCTGTGAGTTGATGGGGAGATTACATAAAGAACAGCAGTCTCATCGTACAGAGATTATTAATTCAACAATTCAATATCATGTTAAAAAACCGGATGTCCATTCCAATGAAGAAATTGTTGGTATAAAGTTTGGCAGGGATCTGGAAAATATTATTCCGCAGGAATTGGCTCTATTAAGCGACCCTGAGGTTACATTACTATTTGATCTGAAATATGTTGAAAATAGACTGATGTGTTTTTCTAAACAAGGCTACATAACAGAAATCGTTGAAGAGAACATTCAGGAAACTGTGAGCGTTGATGATGAGGAAAAAATGGGGCCGATAATCATCTGTGTGGATACGAGTGGGTCAATGTCCGGTGCCCCCGAAAATATAGCTAAAGCATTAACACTTAGTTTAGCATCACGTGCAATTTCTCAAAAGAGAAATTGTTATTTAATTAATTTTAGTACATCAATAAATACTCTTGATTTTACCCCCCCAAAAGGTATTCATGATTTAATTAACTTCCTTAAAATGAGTTTTCATGGAGGCACCGATGTTGCTCCGGCATTATACGAGGGAATACGAATGATGTCGGAATCTGATTACAAAAAAGCGGATTTATTAGTTATTTCCGATTTTGTAATCTATGGTTTGTCTTCAGATATTGCTTCTCTATGCAAAAAACAAAAGCAGGAAGAGAATAGATTTTTTGCGTTGTGTATCGGAAGTTTTGGCACTCAGCGAGTAGAGGACGGTGTTTTTGATCAGAGTTGGACTTATGATCCTCGAAGTGGGAGTATTGCAGAAATTAACAATGTATTTGAATGGGTTACTCGGAAGTCATAAGATCATGAAAAAGAGTAATAAATATTGACACCTGAATATCTCTACAACTTCCTTATACATGTAGCATTATGATTCTACTTTCCTGGACAGCAGCTTTTGCCTTTTTCTCTTATGTGGGATCCTAACAATATCATTTTTTCCTAGAAATAGCGGGCATTAATTTCAGATTTCTCTTATGTGAATGAAGAATATTCCGTTCCAAATTGGAGGTCTGATTTTTCATTTGAACCACACAAAAGGATATCTCCACCGTGGGACGCTCCGCGCCGGATCGCAAACCTTCGGTTTGCTTAGCTGAGGGCATCCGCTTTCAGCGAGCGTCCACCCCGCCGTCACTTCCCCGCACCCCGAAATCATTTTTTTATTCCTAATCTTCTTTTGAAAATTGAAGTAAATAGACTCTTCAGCACTTGCCTTCTTTTCGTGGATTTCGTGTGCTGAACTATACAAACCTAAACCTCCCTTACACGAAATCGAAGTACACCCAAAAAAGCCGACGTAAAAAAATAATTACAGAAATCTATCCCGAAATTTACCCGCGGTCACGCCCGAGCGTATACACCCGGGATTTTTCCTTAGCCCCGGCATACACGAAACCCGCCTTTTCCAAGACCCTTTGCGATGCCGCGTTCCACTCATACGGCTCGGCGAAGATCTCGTCGATGGGAAATATCTGAAACGCCTGACCGCAGATCTCCGCGATCATCCTCGTCATGATCCCTTTGCCCCAGTAGGGTTTGCCCAGCCAGTAGCCGAGCTCCGCCTTCCTTTCGCCCCGGCAGAACACGCCGATGCTGCCAACCGCAAAATCGTCATCAGTTATCGCGAGGCAGAGATTTTCCGTCGGATCCTGCTGATGGCAAAAGGCGATGTAGGCTTTTGCATCCTCAAGGCCGTAAGGCGAAGGAAACCCTGCCCTAAGATTCTTCGCGATCAAAGGTTCGTTCGCAAAAAAAGCAAGGGAAGGGGCGTCCCGCTCCTCCCAGGGTCGAAGGCAAATCTCCAAAGCTTTCATTCTATGATCTGACTTTCAGCGAAGCGGTCTTCTGCCGCAAGCAGGAATTCGGATGTCTGCGATATCGCTCCTTTTGGGCAGATATCGATACATTGACCACAGAAAAT
>JAQVAY010000024.1 GCA_028690575.1 Bacilli bacterium
AGAGTTGTACGCAGCAGAGGGATAGTTTTTGGCTTTAGGTACGTTTATTAAGGGTCTCCAGAATATTATGCGGAAGGATTCCGGGGTGGACGGGGATGCGCAGCGTCTTTCGCAGATCGCATGGATGTTGTTTTTGAAGGTGTATGATTCACGGGAAGAGGCATGGGAGTTTCTGGATCCGGCATACAAGTCGATCATTCCCGAACCATGCCGGTGGAGAAACTGGGCAGTTGATAAGAAGGACGGGAAGGCGATGACGGGAGATGATCTTCTTTTTTTCGTGAATACTGTATTGTTTCCCACTCTGAAAAAAATCGAGATCACGGAAAAAACGCCGATGAAGAAGGCGATCGTGAAGCTGGTGATGGAGGATATGTCCAATTATATGAAGGACGGGACGCTTCTTCGCCAGGTGGTGAATGAGATCGACAGTGTCGATTTCGGGGATTATAAGGAGCAGCACGCGTTTAATGAGATCTATGAGGCTCTGTTGAAGAGTCTGCAGTCTGCGGGGAATGCGGGGGAGTTTTACACGCCGCGTGCGGTTACGGATTTTATTATTCAGATGGTTTCTCCAAGACTTGGTGAGAAGGTTGCCGATTTTGCCTGCGGGACGGGGGGTTTTCTTGTTTCGAGTATAAAGGCTCTTGAGCCGCAGGTGAAGACGGTCGGTGACCGGGAAAAGCTTCAGTCGTCGATTTACGGGTGTGAGTGGAAGGCTCTGCCTCATCTTTTGTGTGTGACGAATCTTCTTTTGCACGGGCTGGATGAGCCGAATATTCTGCACGGTGATTCTTTGTCGAAGAACGTGCGTGAGTATGGAGATGAGGATAAGTTCGATGTTATCGTGATGAATCCTCCTTACGGCGGAAGTACAGCATCAAGTGTTCTTGGTAATTTCCCGGCTGATATGCAGACTGCAGAAACTGCTGATTTGTTTATGGTGCTGATTTTGTACCGGCTGAAGCAGATGGGTCGCGTGGGAGTTGTGCTTTCTGACGGGTTTATGTGCGGGACTGATGGGGCGGAGTACAATATTAAGGAGAAGTTGTTTGCGGAGTGTAATGTGCATACGATCATCCGGCTTCCTCACAGTGTGTTTGCCCCATACACGTCGATCACGACAAATCTTTTGTTCTTTGATAAGACGGGACCGACAAAGGAGACATGGTTCTACCGTCTGGATATGCCGGAGGGATACAAGAACTTCTCGAAGACCAAGCCGATGAAGCTGGAACATTTTGCTCCGGCGACATCATGGTGGAATGCCCGTGAGGAGATCATCGATACCGAGGGTTTCCCGAAGGCAAAGAGATATTCCATAGATGAATTGAAAGCAGGGAAATTTAATCTGGATCTCTGCGGGTTCCCGCATGAGGTTCTGGAGATTTTAGAGCCGAAGGAACTTTTAGCGAACTATCAAGCGAAGAAGGCAGAGGCTGATGAGAGGATCACAAACATTCTCTCAGAGATCGTTTCTGTGCTGGAGAAGAGATGAAAGCATCTGATCTGAAGGCTTCCATTCTCCAGCTGGCGGTTTCGGGAAAACTTGTTCTCCAGGATCCAAATGATGAGCCGGCTGGCGTTCTGCTGAAACGGATAAAGGATGAGCGTGAGGCTTTGCTCAAGGCGGGAAAAATCAAGAAGGGTAAGCCACTTGCAGAAATCTCCGAGGATGAGATTCCATTCTTAATTCCTGATAGTTGGGAGTGGGTAAGAATTGGTGAAATTTCCAATTATGGAAATAATGTGTCTTTAGACGCTTCAAAAATCATAGATTCTGACTGGATTTTAGAACTGGAAGATGTTGAGAAAGAAACAGGCAAAGTTCTTGAAATAATTACCAAATCTCAGCGTAATTCATTAAGTACAAAGCATCGTTTTGATGTTGGGGACGTTCTGTACAGTAAATTACGTCCATATTTAAATAAAGTTGTAGTTCCTGAGCAAAAAGGATATTGTACTTCAGAGATTCTTGTTTTAAACTTCGGAAAATATGTCTATCCAAGATATGTGCAAGCATTTCTGATGTCTCCATATTTTGTGGGGTATGCAAACGAATGCTCTTCTGGCATGAATTTGCCAAGACTGGGAACCGAAGATGGGAGAAACGCAGTGTTTGCTCTCCCCCCCCTTTCAGAACAACACCGTATTGTCGCAAGAATAGAGGAACTCATGCCCCTCATTGAGGCTTACGGCAGAGAAGAGCAGAAACTTTCCGCACTTGAGGCGGGGTTTCCGGATGCTCTGCGTCAGTCGATCCTCCAGTATGCTGTCGAAGGGAAACTTGTTTCGCAAAAAGCCGAGGATGGCACGGCGGCTGAACTTCTTGCAAAAATCAAAAAAGAGCGTGATGGGCTTGTTAAAGCGGGGAAGATTAAGAAGGGTACGCCTCTCCCGCCAGTGAGTGAAGAAGAGAAGCCGTTTGAGATTCCGGCAAGCTGGGAGTGGGTGAGGTTGGGAGAAGTTTGTTTGAAGTTGACTGATGGTACACATCATTCCCCTCCAAATACACAAAATGGTGAGTACAAATATATATCTGCAAAAAATATTACTTCCAATGGAATTGATTTGTCTAATGTGACTTATATTAATAAATCTTTACATGATGAAATCTATGCTCGTTGTGATCCATGTTATGGTGATATATTATATATCAAAGATGGAGCTACGACAGGAGTAGTTACTATAAATAATCTTAGGGAGCCGTTCAGTTTATTATCGAGCGTTGCTCTCTTAAAAATCCCAAAAGAAATAAATGTAAAATATCTTGTTTATTTCATGCGGTCTCCCTATTTTTATGCTTATATTCGCAAAGAAATGTTTGGAACAGCAATTACGCGTGTAACTTTAGAAAAACTAAATAAAGCTCCGATTCTCCTGCCACCTCTTGCCGAACAACAACGTATCGTTGTCCGCGTAGATGAGCTGATGGGGCTTTGCGACCGGATTCCTAAAAAAGTGAAATGACAGAAAAGAAATTGCTGGAAGAAAGGGCGAAGTGGGTTAAACTTTTTTTTCGACTAAATTTTGAATCAGAAAACAATCTTCAACGACAGAAAGACGGAGAAAATCGCAGAATGGCTCGTCTTTCTAATAAATTGGGGTTTCTTTATAAATACAGACCTCCCTCCGGAATTCAGAAACTTATTGAGAGTCTGAAAGAGGGAACTGATCCAACCATTAAACTCAGTCAACCAAATGAATTTCATGAGTTTAATGACCATTTTGATACCTATATTGCTCCAGTATATCGCAATCTACCCGTGTTGAGAAAGGACATGGCAACACGGTTGGCCGCTCTTTCCTACAAATCAGGTTATCTGTCAATAGCAGATTGTGAAGAATGCAGACAAAAGTGTTTGGCAACATTATCTATCATTGATTTTGAAGAATGGCTTACAGCATTAGCAAAAATTAACATAGAATATCAGCCTGGAGTAACGGAGACAGTATCTCAGATTGTCAAGTTCGATATGCAAAAGTTTTCTGCTAAGCATACTGAGTATTGGAAATGCCAGATAAAACAATTGGGTATATCATGTTTTTGCGAAAAAAATGATATAAACTATATGTGGGAAAAATATTCAGAGAATCATACCGGGTTTTGTTTAGCGTATGATGTATCGGTATTTGATAATATACCTCATACCCCTACGAGAAAAATTTGTGGGATGATGCCAGTTCGGTATATGGCTGAGACCCCTGACCTAATTGAGCTTGAGACGAAATTCTCCAGTAGTCATTTTGATAAAAGCCAGACTTTAACTCCCTATGAAGATAGATCATTAGTCTGGAAAACTGTTCTGACAAAGACTCCGTGCTGGGAAAGGGAAATGGAGTGGAGACTGGTATCATTATTTACTCAACTACAGGATGATAATGTTCCAAAAGATGAAGATAGGTATGTTCCTTTACACCCAAGTTGCATATATCTTGGTAAAGATTTTGACGAAGTAAAAGAACAGGAAATACGAAACCTCGCAGGAAGTAACATTCTTGTAAAAAGAATGCGGTTGTCTCAGAATGGATCTAAATTGATTGCCGGGGATTGATGAACTGATAGCGATTTGCAACCGTCTCTCATCCATAACACCCTTTTTCAAAAAGTGTCTGTTCCCAGAATTCTTCCGGTCTTATGTCTGGAATGCCAAGAGTGAATTACGCATAATTACTGTTATAAGAATTGATATTGTATCTCTAAACTATTCCATTCATTAATTTGAAACAGAACTGTCAACTATCATCAAGCGATCAAGTCCATCTCGTGATCTCGTTTCTGCTTCGTCATGGTTGAACCATATACTGAGATCCAAGCATTCAGTAAATGCAGCCTTTGCAAGATCATTTTTCCTCATGAGTTCTAATATTTCCCCTTTAGTAAACAGAGCGGTACACAGACTCCGAGGTATTACATAATCACGACTTATTTTTTCCTTCTTTGTTACCAGCTCAAGTGCCAGCTGATAATCTCCAATTGACCGATAATATAGACTCTGTCTACCATATGTTATTTGCAACCCCTCTGTTATTCCGTATATCTCGCAGATGAGTTCCTGCTCTTTGTAATAATCCATGGCTTTTTCAGGCAGACCCATTTCAAAATAAACCAGACCAAGGTTTCCTATTCCCAGTTGATGACTGTAATGATTATCTATTTTTTTGCTGATGCAGATTTTTTCTTCTAATAATTTAATTGCCTGCAAATACTCTTTTTCTTTAAGCAAAATCAACGCTTGGTAATTGAGCGTAATCTGCAAGATATTTTCGTAAATTTCATTATCAGGATGGGATCTGGCAATCTTCTCTTCTTCTTTATAAAGTATCAGGGCTTTTTTCCGGGAACCTACTGGATCGTCTTTCTGCCGTGAGAGAATCCAGCCAATTTTTCCAAGAATCGTTGCATATGTAACCATATCGTTGGTCTTCTTGTAATGATCCCTAAGATGGGTAAATAACGGCATACATACATCTGCCTTGTCGCGTAATTCAAAGTATCGAGATAAATTTAGGACAAATTCAGGATTGTATGCATCTGGGTGGTCAAGGACATGCTGATATGCTGATTGGGCAGTGATTATTGGATTAGCTTTTGTCTCCAAAAAGGTCCAGTAATTACGTAGATCATAGCTGTTATATTCCCATAAGGCAAGAAAATATTCGGGATCAATCAGATAGTTTTTCAAATCCTCAAATCGTTCAGCCTTCATATATTGCCATGGAAGTTCCTCGAGTAGACGTTTATTCTCATGAATCTCATAAGATTTTCCCAACTCACTTGCATTTGGATGTATCTCATTTTCAAGAACATATTCGGAAAAATGGTCCGCAAGCCGAGAATGTGCCGCCCGTTTCAATTCATCAGTATCAAGATAGCGTTTACCTACAGCATTTCGAATGAAGTCATGAGAAAAATTAATCACTGCATCACGAGTCATGAGAGCACGTTCGGTTGAATAAAGCAAACGAGTAATCACAAGTTGTGGTAGTGGTCCCTCTTCATTTTGCATTATTTTACATATCTCAGCATTTGACAAACCCCGTCGAGATGCAAATATCGCACTGAAAATATCCCTGACAACAGATGGGCGTTTTTGATAGCCATAATCTATCTCCCAGCGTTCTAGGATAAGAGTATATAAATGAATGAGATCTTTAGCATTCAAATATTTATCCAAAAGATCTATTACTTGGTTGTGGTCACCGAAAATCCGGAGTTCTTCAAGCAATGAAAACAAATAAAGTGGGTTGGAAGAAGATGGATTTGAGATGATTTTCTCAATATTTTTTATGGGAAGCTTTTTGTTATAATGCTTAAGATATGCATTAATCACTTCGCGTTGTTCATCATCAGATAAAGGTTCGATATTGAGCGTCTTCCAGTTCCGATTGCGCAGGCGTAAATCGATCTCTCCTGAGGTAGTTGAAACAATGAGTGAGATGCCCGATGGAATTTTTTTTGGTAGCCATGAGAGGTTTCGGGCACCCACATCATCATCTAATTGATTCAGTGCATCAATCAGGAGTACCAACTTACCTTTTCTGCTAGCTTTACCGAGCCACACGACGAAATCACGTTTCAAAGTTCCGAAATCAGTGGGAATAACCCCATCAAGTTGGAAGATGCGTTTAATCTCATAAATGAGGTAATAGAGCATATATCCACAGTTTGTACTCTTGCTGGTGACGCCGATAAAATAACTGAGAATTACTACATCATTTGGTTTAGTCTCAGTTAGCCAATTTACCAAAAAAGAAGTTTTTCCAGAACCCGAATTGCCTGTAATTACTGTCGATATCCCCTCCGACAATACAGAATTAGACAAATATTTGTTATACTGGCGTTGTAAGAGGGGATAATACGTTAAATTCTTAACCTCTAAAAAATTATCCTGATCACGCCTTTCTTTATCAATTGGATCTAAATCTTCGTTTTCAGGAGCTACTTTATTAATAATTTCCAAAAAATCAGACATGACAAGAGCATCCAAATCCTCGGGTGTGACGTAGGTTTTTATTGAAATATAATCCGGATGTTTACTATATTCTTTTTGAATGAGCTTTTTTAGGTTGTGCAGCCTGTTTCGGTCATTACTTGAAATCGGAGTTATTCCTGAGATATCTTGTTCAGATCCAGTTTCAGTGAGTTTGAAATAAAATAAGGCATTTTTTTGGATTTGAGGGTTCTTTATTACTCCATAAATGATTTCCAGCGCAGTAATGGAACAGGAATCCCAGCATTCATTTAGCCATGGTTCTTCATTGCACAAATCTTCCGGCTTATGGGACAGGGTCGATCCATAATGTCCACCAATCATACATAAGAAATACGGCCGTGCTTTATCTATGGCATAAAAACATAGAGGCAAAATTTTCCCATCATTTGCTTCTTCTTCAGTAATCCCCCAACGGAGATCCAGTTCGCTGAGTGCGATCCCTCGATGGTCACAAATATCCTTTAATTTTTTGAATGTGTGTTTGATTAGGATATTTCTCTCATTTTGCATATCCTGAAATGTTGATGAGAGAAATACCGTTATTGATTTTGATTGTGCCCCTACCATACTAAAATAAATGCTATGGGAATATTTAGTATTATATCCCCCTTTTAACTAGTATTATGTGAGCTAATATTCATTACAAAGATGTGAATTAGTCGTAATTGAAACTATTTAGTCTGTTAAACGATGAAAACTATTTTTTACACAATCTCTTATATATGTTGATGACAATATTGAAGTATGGATCTAAATCATCTAAGCATCCTACTTACGTCTATAAAAGATGATAATAATAATAAAATATGGAATGAATGGCGTAAAAACAATCCAGATATCAGGGTTGATTTATCTGAGGCAAAGCTTGTTGGGCTTGATTTAACAAACATAAATTTTTCTGGTGCATTTCTCAAAAAAGTAAGATTGGACCATTCTAATCTTTCAAATTCTCATTTTCAGAAAGCAGATTTGGAGGGGGCGTTTATCAGTGGGGCTAATCTAAAAAATGCTCATCTTGAAGATGCCTATGTTGAAGAAGTACATCTTGAAAAATCTATATTAGATGGCGCGGTTTTAGATAGAGCACGATTTAGAAAAAGCCATCTTGATGAGTGTAAATTGAATGGTGTTTCATGTAATCAATCTTATTTTTCTGGTGCATTTCTGGTCAATATTCAAGCAACAAGATCTATTTTTGATTATTGTTATTTTAAAAATGCACATTTAGAAGGTGCTGAGTTTGTTGATTCAAGTTTGATTGATGCGTATTTGGTTGAAGCTCAATTGTCAGGAACGAAATTTACCAAAAGCAATCTCTCTAGAGCCCACCTAGAACGGTCTCAAATGAATAACACTACATTTAAAGATTCAATTTTAGTTGGAGCTTTTTTTGAAGGGGCAAATTTTACTGACAGTCTGTTTCATTCAGTTTCATTAAACGGGGCTCATATGGAAAACTCTGTATTTAATCGTGCAAATTTCATCCAAGCTATTTTGAAAGATGCGCACATCGAAAATTCTACATTTACTGGTGGTAGATTTGATGAATCAAATTTTGATGATGCTCATTTAGAAGGAGCTGATTTGCAAAAAACAGATCTACGTAATGTATCTTTGCGATGGACTGATTTAGCCCAAGCCAATCTTCAACAAGCAAATTTACAAGGAGCTAATGTGGAGGGTGCCGATTTTGAGCGAGCAAATTTGCGAAGAGCAAATTTACAGGAGGCAAATGGAGTAAAGACGCATTTTGAACATAGTCATCTAGAAGATGCTAAACTATGTAATGGAAATTTCTCTCTCTCATATTTTAATGACGCCCATCTTGATGGGGCTGATTTCCAAGATGCAAATTTAAACGAATCGGTGTTTGTTAATGCCGATTTGATAAATACTAATCTTACAAACGCAAATATGCAAAAATCAATTCTAAATTGTGCTCGGTTAATTGAAACGAATATTACTGGTGCCAATCTCCTAAATTGTTCTGTCTATGGTATTTCTGTCTGGAAATTAAATGGAATGCCAGTAAATCAGATGGAGATGATTGTAAGTAAAGAAGGTGATTCTATAATTACTGTTGATAATTTAGATGTAGCCCAGTTTATCTATCTAATTAATGAAAATGAAAATATTAGCCATGCGTTCGATTCAATATCTCAAAAAAGTGTATTAATATTAGGTAATTTTGATGAACAACGATTGAAAATATTAAATATAATGAAAAATTATCTTAGAGAGGATGATTACGTTCCCATTATATTTGATTTTAAAAAGCAAAAATTCAGAAAGGGTTTAGAAACAATCTTGGGATTAGCACATCTATCTAAATTTGTTGTTGCTGACATAACAAACCCTAGAACCGTTGGTTTAGAAATTACCAATATTGCCGATAAAATAAGAACTCTTCCTATTATTACCATAATGGAGGAAATAAATTCTACAAACTATGAGAAAAATATTGAAACAGATGGTATCATAGAACTCAGGGAAGTCAATCCACAAATATCACCTCTCTTATTATACAAGGAAGAAAAAGATTTACTTCAACAATTGGAACGATACATCATACATATTAGAGATCATGGTCATACTTGGTCTGATTTCCATTAATTTGAGGAATGAAAAATGAATTTTGATAAAATTATTATTGAAAGAATTACTGAAAAACAGATCCCCGAATCCAAGCAGGTTATCGCTAAGGCATTTTATGGAGACAATCTGTTTGGATACTTTTTCCCAAATAATTCTCATAGGTTAGATTATATTGAACATTATTTTGAGAATATGTTAAATTTTTGTGTTAAAAATGGAGTTGTTAATTCTATACATCCCGGGGGGATAGGTTATGCATTATGGCTTCCTTCAAAAGTAATATATGAAAATACCCTCCAAAAATCATCTGAGTTAGAATGTGTGGAATATGACCCTCAACTTCCGATTAAATCTGTAGAACTGATTCATGCATATAATAAATATATTGATGCCTTACATACTTTAAATGCTCCCAACCCTCACTGCTATTTAGATTTAATTGCAGTGAATCCTATACATCAAGGAAAAGGTTATGCTACTGCATTACTGAATAAAACTCTGCTACAACTCGATGATTTGGGCATACCATCCTATTTAGTTACGCAAAATGTAAAAAATGTTTCACTATATAAACATTTTAATTTTAAAATTATTTCGCACTCATTAATTCCAGGAACCGATATTCCCCACTGGGAAATGAGCCGATTGTAATACTTGAAAATATCTATTAACTCCATTATTTTTTAGTATTGTGATATCTATATCCTCCTGTCACCAAACTGAAAAATTATGGGGTTAATAGATATCTTCAAGTATTTTTATGTGGGAGTTTCACTTTTAACTCCCGTTTTTTTATTATCGTATGATACCCGAGTGTTCCATCATATCCACTAATAATATCTGGAATATGCTTAACAAGTTCAATATCATAATTTACAAAACTCGTCCTGAGTTCGGTATCCATTTGAACGAGTGTATCCCAATCAGTAATACAGCCATGCAGACGCAGAAGTTTATCCTGAGTTTTCACCGATTGGACATTGCCCGCAGCAAGGGCTTTTTCATTCTCCGGCAGTCTTTTGATCGCCTCATAATCCCAAGGTAAGAACCCCTCAACAAGGGTAAACGTATTCCAGCGTTCATGTTCAATTTTCGCATACTCCAAAATCTCCTCATCAGATATCTGGTAATCAGAGACAGCATCATCTGATGGATGATGCTCTATGCTGTATCCTTGCAGCCATAACGAATACTTGAGATAAATTGCATGCGCACGTGATGAGCGTTTTTTCTGAAGCGGTAACTTGTTCCAGAGAGAATTACATGTTTTTAAAGAAGTGTCAGTTGACTTTCCTATATTCTCCAGATACGTATTTTCATAAATCATATTGATGCATTTAGCATATTTTCCCCAAATGTTTCCATTAAGTTTTTCATACGTAAACATCCGAAGAGAACTCCCAAAGGGGAATATTTTCACAGATGTATCCTTACTATCCTCTTTCGCTTTGAGCATCAGGGAATATTTTTGATCATTCCGAATTGCAATGGAAATATCTGCATACCACTGGTTTCTTAGATACAACGCTCTGAGATCCAGTGCAGTTTTTATATTTATTTCATCATCATCCGTCACAACAACAATATAATTGAATCTACCCTTTTGTTCCTCGATCAACGAAAGGAGAGAACTCGTTTCAGCATTAATATCCTGCGGATAGAAAGATACATGATAATCTTCCAAAGAGATACCTGGACAGTCCCGGGTAAATCGACCCTGCGAGAGTTTAATATCTTTATCGACAATCGTTACGTCAAAGGAATACTTCCCTCCCGACCTGCTGCACCACAGAGAGTTTTTCAGAACTTCCAACCCAAGTTCTGCTCCTCCAATTATTAACATTGAAACATTATCTCCATGATCGAGAACAGAATATAATGGATTGTTGAAAAGAAGATCAAATGTCATACCTCTTTGTTCATTCACTTGGAGCAGGTTGATATTCTTGGTCTTGAGTTCCTCCGTCTTTTTATCCAGGAGATATTCACTTTCTTTCTCATCAGAAAGGACACAAATCATAACAGTTGTCCGTTCTTTATACTTCTCCATCAGATATAAGCCGGTATCGATATTCTCGTCTTCATTAGCTGAAAATAGGTAGTAGTGTGTTTTCTCTTTATCTGCTGGCCTGATTTGAAGAATTTCCTTATCGATAACGTAAAATCCCTCTTTTTGAGCTTTAGTATATAATGGATGTGTATGACGTACATCACGGTTCATACCACAGAAAATGTACATCCCAGTTTTAAACCGATCATCTTTTTTCATAGATGATGCAAGAGAGAATGATTTCTCATTCAGTTCGCTGAAGACATATCTTTTTTTTGAACGGTCAAAGTGTATCTTTGCATATGTAATATAATCACCAACAAGAGAGAGGATCACTGTGGCGGTACATAAGGGAGCCAGAAGGAAGATTCCTGTTAATAATAGTCCATAGAATATAGTTAAAATGATATCATTTTGAGCTTGGATGATTTCGTAAAATGTTTCATAACTGGTTGAGAGAAAAAACATTTTCAGTATAGCAAATATTGATAAAAAAACACTGCTAAATCCATCTTGGCCTTGTGTAATATATAATGGAAGGATGATGACAAAACCTGAGAATACAACACCAAGTATGATAATCGTTTTATACCATTTTTTCTCTTTATGATGGTAGTAGATGAAAAATCCAAAGTAAGCAAGTAGTATCAGGATGGCTGTAACCATCATTACTATAAAAATTGGAGAATTACTCATAGTACACAGACCCTATAAAAGATAAAATGAATTTACGTTAATATAAATCCACCTATCACCTCGTTGCTAAGGTAAATTAACTTTCAGATCTTTTGACGTTGAAATGTAATTTAAAGCCCGTGTAAATTGTATTAATTTGTCCCTTTTGTCTTGCATGAATGCCGCAATTGTAAGCCTTGTGCTCCTCAAATATTTTGGATTGTCTGCGCATATTCCAACCCCCGTTTCTAGTGGAGAACCGCATGGGGGTGAAAAATTCGAATCGGTAGAATTTGGCTTATTTTCCAAAAAGGACTCGGCTATGACGTCGCCTTGACATGGCGGAGATCCTGGATTCGAATTCCAGCGGGTCCATTTTTCTTACGGTTTTTGAGATTTGTTGTGATATTGTTGTTTAAATATTCTGTTTTGTTTCTGAT
>JAQVAY010000094.1 GCA_028690575.1 Bacilli bacterium
GTTTTGGATAACTGCTTCGACTTAAGGGAAAAAGGCGTGTGCCAAAACCACCGGCAAGAATTATTGTGTACATGAAGAATTTCCTGTATCTATAGTATGACTGGGCACCATCAAAAGAGTTGTGTTTCCTTAATCAGATAGTATTTCATAGTTACTGTTATTTCTGTCAAACTCAGTTTTTGTAGTTTAACTTCGTAAGTACTGTTAAGATAGTGAGTCTCAAATAAATTTACAGAAAAATTGAGCACTACTCTTAATCATCTATCCATATTACTTATAATGGAATGAATCCAATAATACCAATAATAAATTGGAGAGATAAATTGGTTATGCTATTAAAAAAAGTTATTAAAAAAAGTGGTACATTATATGGTATGCTCTCTTCTGCAAAGAATTATTGTTATAATGTATATCATCAAATCCATTATAATACAAGTATTTCTGATGATGGATCATATCCTGATTTTTGCGAAAAAGCAAGTAATGATGACACTACATTTGCATCATTCAAATCAAATAAAATATATACACGGGTTTTGGAGCACACAAGTTATGAACAGGGATTGGATTATTTAAAAATAATTAAAGAGAATACCCCTCGATTGTTGAATTCAATCAACGATTTTAAGAAAAATGATTTTTATGGCTCCCCAGCTATTTTTTACTATCCGGAGATAGAGACGTCTGTTTCACCCACTACCTTGAGATATGTAAAAGTTCTTTCAGATTTAATTCGCTTATATTCATTCCCAGCAGGATTAAACGTGTGTGAAATTGGTGTCGGTTATGGTGGTCAATGCAGGATAATTATGTCGTATCTTGATGTCAAAAAATATACATTGGTTGATTTACCGCAGGTACTTAAACTATCTCAAAAATTCTTATCCAATTTTGAGGGGATAAATAATACATGTTTTCAAACGATGGATGAGATAGATTCGGTTACGTCTTACGATTTAGTGATCAGCAATTATGCTTTTTCAGAATTAAAAAAAGAGATCCAAGAGATATATTTGGAAAAGATCATACTAAAATCAAAATCCGGATATATTACATATAATACTCTTGCTCACACGATATTGGATGGGTATTCTGCCGAGGAACTTAATAAAATCATCCCAGACTCACAGATTATCCCTGAAGAACCCCTTACAGCTGATGGTAATTGTATCGTTGTTTGGGGATGTATGTAAGTTATGTTTACATATTGAGATTATATTCTAGATCGCCAAACTAGGAATATAGGGAAGAGAATAAGGTGTAAATAGCTTTCTCACCTATATATCAATCACCAAGGTGATTCAGATTACAAAAACAGCACTCATTACCGGCATCACTGGTCAGGACGGCTCCTATCTGGCAGAACTTCTTCTCCATAAAGGATATGAGGTCCATGGAATCATTCGTCGTGCCTCAACGTTCAACACATCCCGTCTTGATCACATCTATCAGGATCCCCATGACGAACCCAAGCTCATTCTCCATTATGGTGATCTGGCAGACGGCGAGATGATCTCAAATATCATCTACAATATCCATCCAAATGAAGTCTACCACCTCGGCGCCCAGAGCCATGTAAGAGTAAGCTTTGACACGCCTGAATACACTGGAAATGTCACCGGGCTTGGTACTGCAAGATTACTCGAAACCATCCGAAAAAGTGGTCAGGATATCAGATTTTATCAGGCATCCAGTTCCGAGATGTTTGGTGCGACCCCGCCGCCGCAGAACGAGGAGACCAAGTTCTGGCCGAGAAGTCCGTATGCATGTGCAAAAGTCTATGCATATTATATGTCCAGAAACTACCGTGACGGGTACAATATGTTTGTTTGTAATGGCATTCTTTTCAATCACGAATCTCCCCGTCGCGGCGAAACGTTTGTGACGAGGAAGATTACCCGCGGTCTTGCAAACATTGTCGCAGGAAAGCAGAAATATCTCTATATGGGCAATCTCGATGCACGCCGTGACTGGGGTTTCTCGCCCGAATATGTCGAAGCGATGTGGATGATGCTTCAGCAGGACAAGCCGGATGACTATGTCGTAAGCACCGGTCAAACCAACTCGGTAAAGGAGTTCCTCGAAGAAGCATTCAGCTACGCGGGTCTGAACTGGGAGGATCACGTCAGGATCGATCCGAAATACTTCCGCCCGACCGAGGTGGAAAACCTGATCGGTGATTCGACGAAGGCAAGAAATATTCTTGGTTGGAAACCAAAAGTAACCTTTGGCGATCTTACGAGAATCATGGTCGATTCGGATTTCCGAGCAGCAGGACTTAAGCCGATTGGTGAAGGAGATGCGGCACTTGCAAAGCTGTATCCGGATAAATGGTGGGGCGTGGATTGAATCCACCCCACATTCGTTTTTACATCAGTGATTACGGCTTTGGGCATGCTTCCAGAAGTATAGCTTTGATGCGTGCTTTGCATGCTTCGATGAACTGTACGATTTCTGTCAGGACCGAAACATCTGCTAACTTTATCCGCGACTCCTGCCCGTTTGTATCTGTTGAAAAGAAGCGAAATGATATTGGAACGGTGATGCATGACTCCACCTCCCGCGTCAATAGAGTGGAGACTGAAAAATCACTGCATCATTGGATCTCATCATGGGATACATGGATGGCGGAAGAAACGGCCTTCTGTAAAGAATGTGCGGTGGATCTGATTCTTTCCGACAT
>JAQVAY010000095.1 GCA_028690575.1 Bacilli bacterium
GATATAGATGGGAAGCACCTCTTTCCAGTAAACAAGGTTCAGCCATCCGGTAATAGTCACTCCCTCAATTCCGTCATCGACAGGAACTATCTCATAGTCGATCGGGGTTATTACCAAGTCATCTTCGGCAGGGTAAGTGTAATAGAAGTCAAAGGCGCTCACTGGTCCGCATACACCTGCAAGTACGCAGAGGAGCACAACCCATAGGAAAAAGTGAATTTTGTGTCTAAACAGCATAGAATTGTAATGTGTATGGCTGAGTACCGCTCACCGATGCCCCATTAATAGATATTGTCCATAGGCCTGTTGCAAGGTTTCCGCTTATGGCAAGGGGAATCACTCCATTTGCTGCTCCATCAAATGAATCGTAATAGGGTCCATAGGAAGATTCATCCGGTTTTTTTATCTTCATACTGAGAGTATTTTGTGTATTCCCCCATGAGAGAGCAATCTCAATTCTTGATTTACCAGCAGGAAGGAAATATGTATGGCTCTTCCATTCTCCTTGGGTAATAGTATCGTAAAGCGGCAGAGCCTTACAACCATCGGTAAACTTGTACCAGGGAGTTATCGTATACTTTGCGGCATTATCAGAAAAATCAGCTGCACCCGCAGGCATTACGCAGCATGCGGTCAAAAGGAGCATGCCGATGAAAAGAATCTGTATTTTCATACATTGGTATGTTGTGTTGTTTCTTTGATATAAATACATTGAGCATAGATTCCAATTCTGCTTCATTCTCTTTAACTCTTGAATACATGCATTGGAGTCTAGGCTCAATGTATTGATAATAGATGAGGGAGAAAGGGTAGTTTTAGTGTTGTTGAAGTTACAACCTCGTTAAAAATTTTATGAAGAGGAGAAAACAAGAAAATGATAAAGATTCAGTCAAAACTACTATTAGTATTCGTCTGCTTGTGCATGCTGACGGTAATTGTGCCTGGTGTTTGTGCAAGTGAAGCATTTTCATACTCAGGAGAAGATGCTTTAGGAAATGCAAGTTCCGATGAACAGATTGAAGAAATGTCTCAACCTGCATTATCGAAAGCTATTTTTTCCATCGATGGTGCAACAACTGATATAAAAACAGACATCACATCAGATAGCAAAGATACAGATGAATTAGAAAAACAATACGGCGTCTTGAACATTCCATCAACTGTTCTTACCTATGATGCAGTATCTTTCAGTACCGTGAAGTTAAACAAAGATGGGGAAAATTCCATAAAAGTTTATTTATACGGCAAAGAGTACGATTTAATCCTTGAAAGATCTAATTTTGAGAATATTGATGACGGTATTGATTCCTATAATGGATATATCAAAGGTTTGGATAATTCAGTTGCATTATTTACCTTTGATGAAAGTATGGGGAAATCTCTTGTTAATGGATTCATTGAGCTCGAAAATGAGCAGGTGTATGTAGTTCCTGTTCAAACACGGGGAAATGTATTGAAAACGGACAATCCTTTGCATATTATATATTCATCAAAGGGTGTTGCAAATCCAACTGAAAAACAGATAGCAGAAATTGAAAAAATATCATCTGAAAATACAAACCGGCTGGAGATTACTTTGCCGGATGTAGGTGAATTTCGATCACCTCTGATTTACCATCAAGTTATTCTCCATCCAGTTGGGCAACGGTTTATGTCCTTGTAGCAACTGATAATGAATTTCATGAACTAGAGACGAATTGGGTTTCTTCAGCACAATCCTATATGAATCATGCTGCATATCAGTATCAGAGACCTGATATTGGCGTATTTTTGAATGTAGCTGAATATGATGCTTTGAAAATATATGACTTATCCAATGATGCAAGGAAAAATTCAGATCCATTTGAATTATTTAGAGAAAAATTTCCAGGATCGTATCTGGGTAGTAAAAATGCAGATATTGCTGTGTATTTAGGTGGAAATGATATAACTACTGGGGAATTTGCGACTGCTCAAGGTATGTCTTTTGGGTATGGACGGTATCCTGACGATGAGTGTCGCTATACATGGAGTCAGATGGTCGCTGATAATGTTCCATTTTATGGTTTCGTATATGATGGATCACTCAATGCAAGAAGATATTGTGTCATTCATGAGTTAGGACATATCTTCGATGCAAATCATCAAGATTCTCAGGGTACTAATAAAACATATTTGTGGCTTGAAAATACTGTTCAGAAACGTAGCGTCATGTGGAGTCGTTATTTAGGTACAATGAATACCTGTGAATATTCATCTCCAAGTTATCATGGGGATAGTACACACGATAATGCAGGTGCCATCAGAGCAGTAAAACATAACATTGCAGCACTCGTGTGATTAAATCTGTTCAGGTACACATAATGGACGAAAAATCTGCCAAATCTAAAAAAATCATCGCCGGTATTCTCATTCTGATCGTTGGCTTGAGCATCGGGTATGCCATTATATTTTTTGCGTTGGGTATTGGAGATACGTGGGGGATGACATTGCATTATTATCCCAGCTATGATATCAATAATAGTACCCATCGTACCTTGGAACTGGTTGTTCCAACAGAGGATGATTTCAACAAATATCCTGCATTAAAAGAGGCTTTCCTTACCAGAGATACAAATGTCGACACTTCGGATCCTGAAAAAGAAATATATCAGGTTAATTCTGTCGCGATACAAACCAGACAGCAGATCAAGGAAATTA
>JAQVAY010000096.1 GCA_028690575.1 Bacilli bacterium
TGAAAAAAATGTCTTCTCCAACTTGTGTGGTAAGAAGAGATGGCAAGATCAACGAAATAAAAGCCGAAGAATTAGTCCCTGGAGATATTGTTATTCTCGAAGAAGGCCGTACCATTCCCGCTGATTTACGTTTAATCCAATCAATAAATTTAAAAACTGATGAATCATCTTTAACTGGTGAATCATTGCCCGTTGAGAAGAATGCCCAGTTCGTCTTTACTGAGGATGTTGGAGTGGGCGATCGAATCAACGCCGCTTATATGTCAACCCCTGTTGTCTATGGTCGTGGTGAAGGTATTGTCGTTTCCACCGGTATGAATACTGAAACCGGCAAGATTGCCAAAATGCTTTCTGAAGATGACAACGAAGTCACCCCACTTCAAAAGAAACTTGCTGGTATTTCAAAACTCCTTGGCATTTTGACGATTATTATTGTTGTCGTTATTTTTGGCGTTCAAATGATTGGACTCCTCTTCCATCCAGGAAGCAATTGGGTGGTTACAATGATTGACGACTTTATGCTAGCTATATCCTTAGCAGTCGCCGCAATTCCGGAAGGATTACCGGCGGTTGTCACCATCGTTTTAGCCCTTGGTGTTCAACGTATGGCTAAGGCCAATACAATCGTTCGCAAACTGCACTCAGTCGAAACTTTAGGGGCCGTCTCGGTGGTGTGCTCAGATAAAACTGGAACTTTAACTCAAAACAAAATGACCGTTGTGCGTGCTTATATGAATGAAAAAATGATTCAGGAAGAACAATTAGGAAGTAAAGAACTCCATCTTCTCTCCGCTGGATTATCTCTTTGCAGTAATGCTTCGACGGACAATGGCGTCTTTGGCGATCCCACTGAAGTCGCTCTAGTCGAATTTGCTAATCGTCACGAACTTCGCAAGGCACTTCTTGAAGAAAGAGCGCCTCGCATTGATGAATACCCTTTTGACTCGGTCCGCAAGATGATGTCGACAAAGCATCGTTACCAAGATGATGACATTATCATTACCAAAGGTGCTTTGGATTCCATTTTAAAAGTAACAACGCAAATCTATATCGATGGCAAAGCTCGACCGATTACCAAGTCTGATGTTAAAAACATTATAGAAGCCTCTGATGAAATGGCTCATGATGCTTTGCGAGTGCTTTGCTTAGCTTATAAGAGATCATCATCGTTAAGTGAAGAAGATCTCGTGTTCGTCGGCTTAGTGGGTATGATTGATCCACCTCGCCCAGAAGCTAAAGATGCCGTCGAAATCTTTAAAAAAGCCGGTATTACAACAATCATGATTACTGGAGATCACAAGACGACTGCTTTAGCAATTGCTAAACAATTGCACATTGCTGAGGATGATTCCCAAGCTATGTCTGGTGATGAAATTGATTTATTAACCTTTGAAGAATTACAAGAAAAGGTAAAATTTGTCCGTATTTTCGCTCGTGTTTCACCAGAAAACAAAGTCAATATTGTCAAGGCTATTAAGGCTAATGGGAATATCGCAGCGATGACTGGTGATGGGGTTAATGATGCTCCTTCACTTAAGAGCGCAGATATTGGCATTGCGATGGGCATTACTGGTACTGACGTCGCTAAAGGTGCGGCCGACATGGTTCTTACCGATGATAACTTTGCAACTATTGAAAAAGCTGTCGAAGAAGGCCGCAGCATTTATAACAACATTAAAAAGACAGTTGTCTTCTTACTTGGAAGCAACATCGCTGAAGTGTTAACCATGTTTGCCATTGTTTTAATCACCTTTATTGGTTCTGTCTCCGGAGACCCTTATCTTTCTATGCTTCCTGTTCCATTACTCTCTGCTCATATTCTCTTTGTTAACTTAGTTACTGATTCTTTACCCGCTGTTGCTTTAGGTGCAGATGATAAAGAAAAAGGAATTATGAACGATAAACCTCGAAATCCAAAGGAATCCCTATTTGCTCATGGCAGCATCTCATTAATGCTTGGTTATGGTTTATTAATTATGGCTGTCACTTTAGCTGCTTATTTCTTAATTCCAATTGTTGATGGCCATGCTTCAAGTTGGAACGATATCATATTTTTACTCTCTCCACAAGGTGGTAGGTCCGATATCGTAAGTAAAGCTCAAACATCAGCTTTCTCAGTTTTAGCTATTTCTCAACTCTTCCACATGTTTGGTATGACTTCAATTCGCAAGTCAGTTATCCATAACTTTAAAAATAAGAATTGGCTATTGTGGTTAGCGTTTGGTTTAGGCCTCGCTCTCCAATTCGCAGTTGTCATGATTCCTGGCGTTAATACATTCTTTAAAACAACAGCCTTAGACTTGAATCACTGGATGTTAGTTCTTGGTTTAAGCTTTGCACCAATCGTAGTTCACGAAATCGTTGCTTTAATTCTATTCATCATCCGCAAAGCCAAGGAAAGAAAAGTTGTTTCACCCAAAACAAAGAAAAGAAAAACCGCGAGATAAAAAATAATTTTTTCGCTTAAAAATCGTTGCAAGTTGATTTCAATTTGCATATTATATTTAAGCGATTAAGTTGCCGACTTAGCTCAACCTGGTAGAGCAACTGAATCGTAATCAGTAGGTTGTAGGTTCAATTCCTATAGTCGGCACCAAACCCTGGGTATTTAGCTCAGCTGGGAGAGCATCTGTTTGACGTACAGAAGGTCGGGGGTTCGATCCCCTCAGTACCCACCA
>JAQVAY010000097.1 GCA_028690575.1 Bacilli bacterium
ATTAACAAAATTTTTAAACATAACGCCTCTATTCCAAATAATCCATTTTTTAACCAAGTTGATCTTGAATGGTTCCATGATGAGAATATTTTCCGTATCATCTCGATTAAATCCTTTGATAATCAAAAATTGAACGCTCATTATGCGATTAACCCTAACCCAAGTCATAAATATATTATCTATGTTCATGGGTGGTGTGGTTCTCCGGATGAAGAGACTAAACTGCTCCGCGATATCTATGAAAAACTAAACTATAACCTGTTATGCATTGAGCAAAGAGCCCAATGGAATAGCGATATCAAACTATGTACGATGGGCATTCGAGAATCTCGCGATTTGCTCAGCTGGATTGACTATGTTGTTAAGCACGATGAAGAAGCCGAAATTGTTCTCCATGGTTTGTCCATGGGAGCGGGTACTGTTTCCCTGGTTAATAAATATGATTTGCCTCCGCAAGTGAAGTGTTTAATTACGGACGCTGGTTTTACCAGTATCTATGACACTTTTATCGATTCTAGCCAAATGAGATTTGGTAAGTTTTTTGCCTCCGTTTTCATGACCAGCGCTTATATTGAATTAAAACTATTTTATCGTTTAGATATCAAAAAAGATTCACCAATCAATGCCTTAAAGAACTGCCATTTACCGATTCTATTCATCCATGGCGATCAAGATCAAATGGTGCCATATTCATCCATGGCTATACTCGCTAACTCACTTCCAAAACATATCTATCATGAGATGATTACTTTTGAAGGCACAAAACACGGCTTATGTGCGGTTGATGACTATCCAAGATTTTATAAAGTCATCACTGACTTCATCACCAAACAAAATAAATAAACTTATTTATAATCTGTTAGTTTATACTGATAATAATCTTGGAGGCCGCTTATGTTTCGCTCAAAATCTTTTATTACCTCTACAATCTTGCTTTCGATTATTTTCATTTTGTCTTTAACTAATATCATATTGAATGTGACAGAAGAATTACCTTATCCATTATATGAAACCATCTTTTGTGGTTTGGTACTTTTAGGCATTATTCTGCCCTTCATACCGATTTTTGCTGAATTTGATCGATACCCAAGGATATTACCTCCTTTGTTAGGCTTTTTACTCACCTCAGCTTTTTACGGCGCCGCTGGCATTCAACAAGGTGGTGGATTTAACATTGCGATTGGAATCCTTGATTTTGTTTTAGCCTGTGCTATTATTGCCTCTCTCGTCTTAATCATTCGCAAAAGACACTCTAATCGGACCCGTCTATATTCTTATATTGCGTTAGCATCAATCGCGGTTCTTTCGCTGACTATTGTCATCTTATCAGTCATCAACTTTGCTCGAGTGGATGCCTTAACTACAGTGCACGCGGTCGGTTTGGTCAGCCTCCTATTCGCGGGATTAGCAATTCCCGGAAGTGTCTTCTTAATGATTAGAAAATAGTTGTTCGCAAAGCCTTTACTTGTTAACAAGAGGCTAAAAATACAAAAAGTTTGATATTATATATCTAGATATGATAGTATCTAAAAGCAAACTTACTTTGGGCAACATACAGTCCAAGGCGGAAGGAGAAAAAAAGTTATGAAAAAGGGAATTCATCCAGAAACACATCGCTCAACAGTGACATGCATCAGCTGCGGTACAACCTTCGAAGTGGGATCCACTCTCAAGGAAATCAAAGTCGATACTTGTTCCAATTGCCACCCATTCTACACCGGCAAGCAAAGATTTGTTCAAGCTGACGGCCGTGTTGATCGTTTCAATCGCAAATACAACTTAGACAAAGACGAGAATAAATAAGCAAATTTAAAAGCCGGTTTAAGCCGGTTTTATTTTAGGAGGCTCATTTGCCATGAAAAAAAGATTTTATATCACAACCCCAATCTACTATCCCAGTGCAAAACTTCATATTGGACATGCTTACTGCACAACTTTAACGGATGTTTTCGCTCGTTATAAAAGACTCCGTGGTTTTGAATGCCGTTTCCTTACTGGAGCGGATGAACACGGACAAAAGATTGAGAAGAACGCCGCTTTAGCGGGTAAGACTCCTCAAGAATTTGTCGATGGGATTGTTGAAGGCTTTTATAAGCTCTGGGAAGTTTTAAAGATTTCCAATGATGATTTTATTCGTACCACCCAAGAAAGACACACTAAAGTGGTGCAAGGCATATTTAGCTACATGTTAGATAAAGGCGATATCTACCTCGGTAAATACGAAGGTTGGTATTGCAAAGAATGCGAAGCGTTCTGGACTGAAACTCAAGTTGGTGAACAACATCTTTGCCCTGACTGCCACCGAGAAGTTCAAACCGCCCAAGAAGAAGCTTATTTCTTTAAGACTTCCAAATACGTTGATCAACTATTAAAGTTCTATGATGAGAATCCCAAATTCCTCGTCCCTGAATCCCGCAAGAACGAGATGATTAATACTTTCATCAAACCCGGCTTAGAAGATCTATGTGTTTCGCGTACCTCTTTCTCATGGGGTATCCCTGTGAAAGAGAATCCAAAACATGTTATCTATGTTTGGCTTGATGCTTTAACCAACTACATATCCGCTTTAGGATATGATAGTGATCACCCTGAGTTATTTGAAAAGTTCTGGCAAGACCCAGAATCAGAAACCATTCATATCCTAGGAGCGGATATCACGCGATTCCACGC